>JABDFR010000044.1 GCA_013286465.1 Acidobacteriota bacterium
ATTCCGGGGCCAAGCAAGCCTGGGTGCGCTTGCGATTCGGCGCCGGCGCTCTGGAACTGGAAATCGAAGATCACGGGACAGGATTTTCCAATCCGACGGTGAATCGCGGCATCGGGCTGGTGGCCATGCGCGAGCGCGCAGAATTGCTCGGCGGCACAATTCAATTCTCTACCCCGCCAGCCGGCGGCACGCTCGTGCGTCTGCAAGTTCCGCGCGAAAAGGCACAAGCACATGGCTGACAAAAAAATATCCGTGCTGCTGGTTGACGATCATCGTCTGGTGCGCATGGGCTTCCGCCGAATCATCGAAGACGAGACCGATCTGGAAGTGGTCGGCGAAGCAGGCGACGCCGAAGAAGCCGTCCGCCAAGCCCTGCAATTAAAGCCCCGCGTAGTTGTGATGGATTGCGCGTTGCCGGGCGGCAGCGGAATCACGGCCACAAAGAAAATTCTAGAAACGCTTCCAGGCATGGCCGTGCTGATGCTCAGCATGCATTCCGAGGACACGCTGGTGCGCCAAGCCTTGGCTGCCGGCGCCCGCGGCTACATCCTAAAAAGCGCCATCGATTTGGAATTGCCTGCCGCCATCCGCCGCGTAGCTGCTGGGGAAAAAGTGCTCGCGCCGCAGCTCGAAAAAAGCGAAACGTTGAAAGGCGAGAGAAATGCCGGACTGACGCCGCGGGAACTGCAAATCCTGCAGAAGATCGTGGATGGAAAATCGAATAAGGAAATCGCCGCGGAACTCGGATTAAGCGCGAATACAGTCTCCGTGCACCGCGCCAATATCATGGACGCACTGGGCATCCACAAAACCGCCGAACTGGTGGTCTATGCCATCCGGAATGGCCTGGTGAATGTTCCGTAGAGCGAGAGCCAACACCCAGGGCCAAACCGGGCGGGTAGTAAACCCCCGCCCCTACAGTGCGCGAAGCCGCGAAAAAAATAGCTGCCGTAGTATTTTCACATTATTGCGCCCGTGTCCCGCGACGATTAGATTGGGCGCAACTCCAAACCCCTAGTAGAGAAGTTCCTAGCTTTACAAACACCCCTGGCGAACAAACGGCGCCGGGGTGTTTTTGTGTGGCCGGTCTAAACGAATGGAACTACATCGGAACTGGATCTTGTGGGACTGGGAGTTAGAAAATTAATTGGGTGGAGTTAGCGGGATTCCAGGGGCCGAAAGGCGGGAGGGCTCCCTCCGAGATGCTGGCGGGCAGGAAAGAACCCTCCCCTACTGGGCTTTTCGGGCTGCTAGCACTCTTTCCAAAAATCGCCGCAACTCTACCGGCGATTCCAGCGAATACCGTGCGGCGGTGGCGCGCCGCTTTCCGACCAGAATTGAAATGCCCGACATGCGGGCGAAAACCGGCTCATCGCCTACGTCATCGCCGGCATAAATCAGCAGCGATTCCGTGTGCCCCTCGCGCGAGAGGAGAAACTTGATCGCTGTCCATTTATCTACGCCCGAGCCGGGGAAAATTTCCCAAACTTTTTTCCCGCCGGTCAGACGCAACCCGCGATTCTCCGCTACCGTATCCGCAACAATCATTTTCGCCCGGCCCGCAATCCCCCGCGAAGCCTCGCGGTAATGCACCGCCAAACTGGCTTCCTTCACTTCCACGCGCACGCCCTCAAGCCCGGCAAGTTTCTCTTTCAGTTGCTGGGTTGCGGTCGCCAGCAAGCGCCGTTCATTTCGATTCGCCAAACTGATGCGATGCCCGCGCGCATCCTGAATCGAATAGCCCTGGCAGCCCACGTAGCAAATTCCCTGCAAGCCGACGCGCTTGCGCACATCCGCCAGGCTGCGTCCGCTGATAATTCCGACCATCACGTCGTGCCGCGCTAATTCCGCAAGCACCGCCCGCGACGGCTTCGGCAGCCGCACCGTTCCCGGCTGGCGCTGAATTTTCGCCAAGCTGCCGTCGAAATCCGAAAGCACCGCGATCGAGCGCGCCTCGCGTATATCGTCCGCGATTTCGTTCCAGGCCGAAAATAGATTTCTCGGCGAACCAAATTGCGGGGCTGCGGCAATCGATACGATCTTGTGCTGCCGCGCGCGTCCGCGCCCGCCGCCGTTGGCCAGCTCCAGAACTTTTCCGTGCTGTGTCTCCAAAATGCTCATGCCTCAACCTTTTCCGGTTTGTCGATGCGAATCTCCGATAGCGCGGTCACCAAATTGCCCGCCCAGCGGTAAATATTATTTTCGCGGACGATGCGGCGCATCGCCGCCATCCGCTTCTCCTGATCATCAGGCCCCATGTTTAATGCCGTGTAAATGGCGCCGGCAAGCTGCTCGACGTCGTAAGGATTCACGACCAGAGCATCGCCCAATTCGCGGGCCGCGCCGGTAAACGCGCTCAAAATCAGCACGCCGCGTTCATCATCGCGCGCGGCCACAAATTCCTTGGCGACCAGATTCATGCCGTCGTGCAGCGAAGTAACCAGGCAAAGATCGGCAGCGCGATAGAAGCGCTCGATCTCGTGATGATCGTGATGGCGCTCCAATAGAATTATGGGCTTGGCCTTGGCGGATTTGTATTTGTTATTGATGCGCTGTGCTTCTTCGCGTACCTCGACGAGTAAATCGCTGTAGCGCTTGATGTTAGTGCGGCTGGGCGCGCCGATTTGCACGAAGCTGAACTCGCCCTGGTAATAAGGATGCTCGTCGAGCATCCGCTCGATGGCCCAGAATCGCTCGAGGATTCCCTTGGTGTAATCGACGCGATCGACGCCGACGCCGAGATAGCGCACATCAATTCCCAGCTCGGCCAGAATTTTCCGCCGCGTGGCTGCGCGATCGCTGTGCAAATCGCCGTTATGCCGCGGGTCGGCGTAAGCCACGCTGATCGGAAATGGCCGGACCAACGTTTGATGCCCCTGCCGGCTTACCGCGAAACGGTCCCAGTCCGTATTTGCTTCGAGCGCCCTGTCCACCGTCTCCAGAAAATTATTGCAATGCGCCTGCACGTGGAACCCGATCAGGTCCGCGCCCAGCAATCCATTCAAAAGTTCGCGCTGCCACGGACAAATTCGAAACGCCTCCGGATTCGGCCACGGAATGTGCCAGAAAATCGCGATACGCGCGTCGGGCCGCTGCTCCTTGATCAAACGCGGCAAAAGCGCAAAGTGATAATCCTGCACCAAAACTACCGGCGATTCCGTCCCGCGCAATTCCTCGACCACGACCTTTGCAAATTTTTCATTCACGCGCTGATACTGCAGCCAATCATCCGGCCGGAAAAGCGGACGCGTATGCGCAATATGGCAAAGCGGCCAAAGCCCTTCATTCGAAAATCCGTAATAGTAGCCGTCCTCTTCCTCTTTCGAGAGCCACACGCGCCGCAAAGTGTAATGAGGATTATCCGGCGGCACGCGCACGTGATCGTTCTTATCCACCACTTCTTTATCTGCGTTCCCCGCGCCATGCGCGATCCAGGTGCCATCGCAAGCGAGCACCACCGGCTCGAGCGCCGTCACCACGCCGCTCGCGGGCACGATCGTGCGAATCGATCCATCCTGATCGCGCACATGCAGATAAGGCTCGCGATTCGAAACCACAAAGAGCGCCGCATTCTGCAATTTCCCCAGCACGCTGACGCGCAATCGCTCGGCCGTCCACATCGATTCCCCGGCCTCGCGCAAACGCGCCTCTTCATCCGCCGCCGCGCGCGCCGCATCCAGGCTATGCGCCATCTGCGTGGCCTCGTGCGTAAGCGGCGCCAAAATCCCCGAACGGTCCGGCGGCGCTGCAGAAGCCTTTCCCATCCGCAGCGAGCGCATCCAACCAGCCACTCGCGTGATCGTTTCGCGGAACACCCACCGCGTCATCACCAACGCCAGCAAAGTTATAAATAAGGTCTGCAGCGCCGCATGAACCAGCGTATCCCGCCACATCCGCCTCGTAGATTCCTGAATAAAACTCGCATCACTAACCAGCGCCAGCGATCCGACCAATCCACTGTCGGAGCGGATAGGCAACGCAAAAATGTGAATCTGCGCGCTCGTTCCGGCATCGATGAATTCATGGCAACCCGAATCGCTGCTGCAAGCCCCCGCAAACTGCTCGGCGCGATTCAAAATTCCGAAATCCAGCCCGGCGCTCGATCCCAGCGGATTTCCGAGCGGATCGAAAACTGCAATTCCCAGAATGTGATCGCGATGCCCAAGCCGCTCGATAGTCCGGTGCAACGCAGCAGGCGTTTTCGCCGAAATCTCCCGCTCGAAATCATCCTGCAAACTTTGGCCCAGCACTTCCGCGCGCCGCTCCAAATCGCGGCGCATGGTGCGGTCCTGCGTGCGCACTTGATACGCCGCAAAAATCAGGGAAACCACGGCAACGCTCAACACCAGCGGCGCCACAAGTCTCAGGCTGAGACGCATCAGCGAATTGTTATCTTGATCGGCCATGATCCGAGAATGTTACGTGAGAACGCAGTTCTAGATTCGATCCATGTGCGAGCGCACTACGCCCGGCCGGGCGCCATTGGGCGGGGAAGCCATCAGGGCCAGGCGGTCAGCTCGGACGAGTCACTCGTCCCGAGATTTTCAGCCAACATCGCGGCGGTCCGCCCATACGCCACGCAAACAAATACCTTTAGAAAGGGCGGGCTGGCTAAATAATAGCAGACGCACTCCGTTATGGCGCGAGCCAAATCGGCCGGAGCGATGTTGCTTACTTGACTACTTTTAGATTGTTAGTCACCGAGAAGACATTGGCCACGGAATTGGCGCGAATGTTGGCAGTATCCTTGTCGGACTGATTGTCCACCACGCCCTCAAGCGTCACGTGCCCGCCTTTCACAATGATATGAATCGAGGCGACCGAGGAAGTGGCGTACTTCTCCAGCGGACCAAAGCCGTAAATCGAGTGATACTCCGCCCGGCGAATCTGATCGTCATCCGGCGAAGGCGGCAAAATCTCAATATTATTGACAACCTTCTCCACGCCCTCAATCTTCTTCACGGCGTTCTCAGCGTCGTCCTTAATCGTGGCATGCACGACTTGCCCCTGCAGCGTAACGGTAGCTCCGTCGATGCTGTACTCCAAATTATCGAAAATCGAGTAGTAAGGCAGCAGCGCCAGCTGGTGGTGTACCTCGTTCTTGAGCCAATCCGCAAAATGCGCGCTATCGCGCGTATGCGCCTGTTGCGAAACGACAGAAACGCCGGCAGCGCGTACCATCACTCCCGTTCCAGCAAGCAATCCGGCCGTGAGAATCGCGACCCCCAGCAACATCGCGCCAAATTCCCAACCGATTTTCGCCCGTTTCATTTTTCTCCCCCTCCCAATCCCAAGCGTTTCTACGCAGCCCGTCCAACACTTCTATCCGTTCGATGAAGAAAAGCCCGATTTGGAGACAGGAGGGGCGGGGCTTCACGTCCCGCCCGGTTTGGCACTGGGTTTTCGGCCCCTTCCCCCGTCCAACCCGCGTAACAAGTGCCCTTCGCACCCCCGTCCCCGACGTAAACCATCGCGCACATCCCCCAAAAAACCCTTACCACTCTTGACTCCCGTGATAATCTCTTGCGGGGTGTTACCTGGACCTTTGTCCATCCGCACGAATTCGTCTATCGAACGCGCACCTGGGGCAGCGAGTTTTCCCCTCTTTCACTATTGCGCTGCTTGGTCGCATCTCGGTTCACGACAACAGTTCAAAAGGGGAGGGAGAGAGATGAGCAAATTGTTGGGAGGCTTGGGGGTGGTTGCCCTTCTTGCGCTCTCGGCGCTAGCTGTGCCCGCACAGGCGCAGACCGCGACGGGAGTGAAGAAAGTGCACCAGACTCCGTTTTACGATGCAACAAAAGAAGTCACATTGGAGGGCACGGTGGAGAACGTGCTCCGCAATCCATCCCGCGGAATGCTGCCCGGTGGGCACGTCATACTCGCCACAGGTTCCGGGACGGTTGACGCGCACGTGGGTCCGTTCGCGTTCAAGGGCTATCGTCCGCTGTCCGTCGCCACTGGAGACCGCGTCTCTGTCGTCGGCGTCATGAAGAACATCCACGGCAACGAGGTATTTCTCGTTCGCACAGTAAAAGTCGGCGACGACGAATTCACGATTCGCAATAAGCACGGATTGGCCCTCGTTTCGATGAATCCAGCCATCGCGAACGCCAAAACAGACAAGACGACGGGAGGCGCGCGATGAATCGCAAAAACCTATCGCTCTCTCTAATCGCTGCAATTGCCGCCATCTTCCTGGCTGCCTGCGGCAGCAGTTCCAAGCCCGCACCGCAACTCATGCTGGCAATGACCACGCCTCCTCCGACGGGGCTTGAGATCGGCCTCACCGTTCCGCTCTCGGCGATGACCACCAACGACACTTCCGGCGGCGGCATCGTCTGGACGCTAAATTGCGACATGGGCGCGAACTGCGGGACGCTCAGCTCGGCAACTTCCGCCAGCGGCGATACCATCACCTACGTTGCTCCGGCAACCATTCCGGAAGATGACGTCCCGTTCGGCGGAATGGCCGTGAACATCACCGCCACTTCCTCTTCCGTGAGTACGGTCTTCGCGGCAGCGACTGTCACGATTTCCGCAGTCGGGGACACACAGCTGGTAATTGGCAATTACGCCTTCTACGTAGAAGGATTCGACGCCGGTGGAAACATCTACACGGCCGCGGGTAGCGTCGTTCTCGACGGCGCAGGCAATGTCACTGGTGGTGAAGAAGATTTCTTCGACTCCGCTAATGCCACGCCATCGGTCGGAGATGTAGTTATTGCCGGGACTTACTCCGTCAACCAGAACGGTCCGGGAACGATGTCCATAACCGTCGCAACTTCGGCAACCCCTACAGTGCCGGATCCCACGGTAGGTGTCGGCGGCACGCAGACGTTCAGTCTGGTTGCCGTGAACAGTGCAACTATTGAAACTGCCACAGGGAGCGAGATCGCACAACAACACCTGCTCATCGAGGAGTTTGATACAGCGGCTACTTCGCTCGGCAGCATGGATTTCCAAACCTTCACAGCGGGCGATCTTTCGTCCATCGCCGGCGGCTATGCCTATATCCTCAGTGGAGTGGACGGCACCGGAGGGCCTCTCGGCTTCGGCGGGGTATTCTCTACCGACGGCGCTGGCGGATTCAGTAACGACCAGGGCGACGAGAATGATGCCGGTGCAGTCACGCTGAACATCACTGGACAGACGGGAAGTTTCACCGTTCCCGACGCCAATGGCCGCGGGACCGCTGCCATCGGGCCCAACATGTTTGCGTATTACGTGGTGAATCCTGAAGCGCTGTCGCTAGTGGAAACTGACGGACACCGAGTTACCGTCGGTGTCGCTCTCGGACAGGGATCAGCCGCGGGCAATTTTGCACCTGCGGCAGTCGGCCCATCCGCTTTCGGTGCCAGTGGCTTCACACAGGGGTCTGCGAATATTGCTGCCCAATTCGCAACGGACGGCGCGGCTCTCCTTACGTCGGGCTTCGGAGATACAAACGAAGTCACGCTTAGCCCCGGAACTGGGTCTATAACCGGCACCTACACCCTAGCAAGCAATGGTTATGGCAATTTCGCCATCACCGGCGGTGACCTGCTGGGAACCGAAACGGACATCACCACCTTTGGCATGTATGCGATTGACCCGGCGGTGACAGTGGTCGATCCGAACAATCCAGCGGGTGGCGGTGGCGCCCTGCTTCTCAACTTGGACGACGATGCCGTGATGACCGGGGTTCTTGCGCCGCAAACTGACGCGACAGATGTCTTCAACAGTAACAACGCGATCAGCTTCGGCGGCGAAGACCCGGGCCCTGTTGATCTCGTCGGCGTCCTTCTCTCGGATGGCGTGAGCAATCTGACCGGCCAGGGGGACTTGAACAATATCTTCGTCGGGTTGGTCCCGGCGGCGCCCTTGGTTGGAACGTTCACCGCCGACCCGAATAATCCCGGACGGACGACGGTGGCCTTAACCATCGATGGAGCAGTGACGCCCAACAACGTAGTTTTGTACCAGGCGAGTCCTGCTCTGAACTTCAACATCGATGTAGATCCCGGATTCTCCACCGGCGGCTACATCGAAATGCAGTAAACAGAAACCTAAACGCAAAAGTGGCGCGGCCGCAGTTCAGGCCGCGCCACTTTTGTTTTCACCGCACTCCGTCAAGCGGCTCCGCGCGAGCTTCCGAATCCAGTCTGAAAATTAGGCGGATGCAAACAGATGGAATCGTAGGGCCCCGTGCGCCTAGGCGGAGGCCCGCTCTGGCAGCAGGCCTTTCCCTGCACCTACGCAGCGATCAAATCTGAATCAACCATCGGCCGCAAAAAAACCGATCCCCGAAACTATTTCTCCGAAATCGTGAACTCCAAACTCGATCTTCCATTGGGCGCGACAGTAACCTTCTTCTCCCAAGTCTCCGCATCGCTAAAATAAAGCCGCTTGGTCTTCGTCTGCGTCCCCACATCCAAGACCGGCTCTTCCCGCGCCACGCGCCAACCCTCGTGCCACGCCACCACTTCATATTCCCCAGGCGGTACGTCGGTCAATTTGAAAGCGCCGTGCTCATCCGTCACCGTGTAATACGGATGGCTCACAACAAACACCACTCCATTCATCCAAATATGCCCGGCGTTACATTTCAAATCCACCACCCCGCTGCGCCGCATCGTCCGCTTCAGCGTCACGTTGGTCATCGGAAACGGCAAATTGTAATCCACCGCGCCAGCCATATGAATCGTATGCAAGATCGGATCGCTGCTCTTCATCGACATATCGCTGCCCTCTTGCACCAGCGAGATATGCGGCACATAAGTGCAATGTTGCTGATCCAAACTGCGCCGCGCTTCGGGCAGATCCCAAGCCTTGCCTTTCGCAATGCCGCGCAAGAAAACCACCGTGTTCGCCACTCCGCCGTCCGCCGCAATTTCCAGCCGCTGCAAATTCTTTGTGCCGGCTTTCTCGGGATCGCACGTAGAGGAATCCTTGGTAACCGGCAGCGTCAAAGCTTTCGGCTTCTCGCCGCTCCACTTCACGATTCCGCTGATCGTTCCACCATCCGAAACGCTCACCACTTGATACGTCGACTGCGACCGCGCCGCCGGCGACGTGCATAAAGCCGCGCCAACAATCGCCGCAGCCGCAAAATATTTATAAATCTTCATACATTCACCTTTGCTCTTGCGCCGTGTGAACGTGGCGGTTCCGCTAGTTTCAATTTTCGAGTCCCGCGCCGGCACTTGAACCCTACCATTTATTTTTCCAGCCCGGCCTTCACGTCTGGCTTGCCAACCCGGCTCGAACCGCGAGCCGCGTAACTTACTTGCAGTGTCCGCAGATAGTGCACGAGGTCCCAAGCTTGATCGGGAGTCACATAGTCGGCGAACGACGGCATGGGCGTGCCATCCAACCCGGTCATGAAAATGCGATAGAGGTCTTCGTCCGTGTCGCCGCACTTAAAGCGGCTCAGCACTTTGAAGTTGTAGGGCACGATAGGATTGTCTTTATCATCGCGCAGTGTAGATGCAGCGGGCCCGTCGCCTTTGCCACTCTCGCCGTGACACTGCACGCACTTGAGTGTCGCCTGGTAGAGCGTTTCACCACGCTTGCGGCTTTCCGCGGTGTCCGCAGTTTCCGCCGAAATTTTAATGGGAGCATCCGGCTTCTCATCGCGGAAACGCGGCGAAAAAGTCTTGATGTAAGCCACCAGGTCCGCCCGCTGCTGATTCGTCAGCGGATTCCACGAAGGCATCGCCGTGGTATCAATTCCGCGCGCAATGGTATGAAACAGGTCGGCATCCATCGGCAAACTGCCCGTGGGCGTCGAGCGGCACTTGAAAATTCCTAGCGTAAAATCGCGCGGCTTGGGATCCACCCACGGCGCATTCTCGCCATTCCCGTCGCCATCTTTCCCATGGCATCCAATGCAGAACCGCCGAAAGAGGTCCTTGCCTCTCGCTGCGCTCCCAGTCCATTTTTCGATGTGAGTCTCTTGCGAAAAAGCGGCAGGAGCATAGGACAGAAAAACGGCGAGGCAAGCCGCGGCGATCCCAACAAAGCATGAGTTCGCGCCAGAACGCCGCGCGCGAAGATTCGCAAAAACAGCCTTACCCCACGCCATTAACTTCTCCCCAAGCCTCTTTCTCTGTCGTCCGGATGGGTCCCCATTCCAATCTACATCTCCTCCGCGTGGGGACAAGGCCGCGCCCATACTTCTGTTCACAATCATGTACGTGCTTTCGAAGAACCCCCGTACGTCCGCGCCGTCGGCGGTCCATTCCTTTATGAAGAATCGTATTCCTATGGCCTACAGAAACTTTGAATAAAATGGAACCGAATTGCTACTTCGATGAAACTCTTTATAGCGAGGGGACTTCTAATGCTTTGGGGTCGTATATCCGCAGGACTGCTTCAGGCCACGTGTGAGTGTGCGCTCGTAACAAACTCGCGGGTAGCCGGGCAGCTCGCTTACTACGCATGAGGATTTTTCAGCTTCTTTCTACATTCTCAATTGGGAGGTCAAGGTGAAACGAAGTCTCGCACTTTTTTCATTCGCACTTTTCCTGTTCTTAGGCTGGCTAGCCACGCCAGCCGGCGCGCAGACAGCAGCAACGGCAAACGCCGCTCATCTGACGCCGCTCTATGACGCCAGCAAGGAAGTCACCATCACGGGCACCGTAAGCAACGTAGTCACCAAGCCCAGCACCAACATGATTGGGGGCGGCCATCTAATCGTGTCCACCGCAAAAGGCCCGGTCGACGCCCACGTAGGCCGCAGGCTAGCCGGCACAAACGCCATCGCCGTAAAGTCCGGCGATTCCGTCAAGCTAGTCGGCGTCATGGCCACCATCAATCACAATCAAGTCTTCCTGGTGCGCACCGCACAAGATGGCGGCCACACCTACACAATCCGCAACGAGAACGGTTTCCTGGTCACCCCAATGCCCGCGCGCAGCGCTTCGTCAACGCCCGCGAGAGGGGGTCTCCGATGAACACGAGACTACCGATCAATCGCAAACTCCTTACCGTAATTCTAGCCGGAATCTCAGCGGCGTTCATGGCCGCATGTGGCGGCAGCAACAACACGAATGGGATTTCCATCGGCTTCAGCCAAGCCCCACCGGCGGCGTTGCAAACCAGCACCACTATCTCCGTCAATGCGGTGGTGGTTAACGATACGGCGAATAAAGGAGTCGACTGGACGATAACCTGTGGCAGCTCCGACTGCGGCACAATCTCTCCCGCGCACACCGCCAGCGGCACCGCCACAAGCTACACAGCACCCGCGAGCGTTCCCACCGGCAACACCGTAACCATCACCGCGACCGCCACAGCAAGCAGCTCCGCAACAACGGTCGGCACCGTCACTATCACGTCGGGGCAGACCGGCACGGCCCTCAACGGCCAGTACTCCTTCTTAGTTGAAGGCGGGGACACCACTGGCTTCTACGTCGCGGTCGGCAGCATCATCGCCGACGGCAACGGCAACATTACCGGCGGCGAAGAGGATTACTGCGACCTCGGTACTCCTTCCTGCTTCACCGCGATACTCAGCGGCACATTCTCGTCGGGCAGCGACAACCGCGGCGCCATCACTGTCAACAGCACCAGTCTCGGGCCGCAGACTCTGCAGATGGTAGTCACCTCGGCCTCTCACGCACTCATCATCGAGTTCGACGGGACCGCCACCTCCAGTGGAACGCTTGATCTGCAGGATACGACGGCATTCTCCGCCTCGGCAATTTCAGGCGGCTACTCAATGGCGGTGACTGGCCTCGACGTCACCGACATAGCCGCAGGCGCTGGCCCCGCAGCCCTCGGGGGCATCATGACCGCCGATGGCGCCGCCGGCTTCACAAACGTTACGCTCGATATAAATGACGAAGGCACCATAACCCCTGGTGATCTGACGGTGTTCGGCGCAACTTCTGGCCCGGACTCCTTCGGCCGCGTCGTAATGAACGATCCAAACTTCCAATTCGTCTATTACATCGTCAACGCAAAAGCGCTACGGCTCCTCGAAGCCGACACGTTCTTCCTAACCGGTGGAAGCGCGTACACCCAAGGCACCAGCTCCCTCACTGTCGCGAATCTCGCCGGCAACTCGGTTCTCACCGAAGAGGGTTCGACAACCCAGGGCAGCGGTTCGCTCGGTCTCGCTGGACAATTGACGGTAGACAATAACGGCAACGGCTCCGCCGGATTCATGGATGTGAACGAAGGCGGATCTGTCGCAAGTGGTTCGATCGCCGGAAGCACCTTCACCGGCTTCAGTTCCGCTCGCGGCTCGCTCACACTCGGCGGCAGCGTCGCATCCACCGTCGCCGACTTCCAGGTCTATCTCGTCGATCCGGGAACGAACATTCTCGATCCGAATAGCTCCACCGGTGGAGGCGGCGCCTTGCTGCTCGACGTAGATATCAGCGCCCTCGGCATCGGCGCAATCATTCCGCAATCGTCCGGCCCGCAATTCAACGGAAATTACGGCTTGAATATGCAGGCCTTCACCACGTCGAACTCTACAAATGCACAGTGCGCCGAGTGCGATCTGGTGGCCCAACTATCAGCGAGTTCATCCGGTTTGACGGGCACAGGCGACCTAAATAACGTCGCGAATAACGGCTCCTTCAACCTGGTGCCCGCTCAGGCCATCACCGGCTCCCTAAGCCCCGACGGCAGCAATCCAGGCCGCATCACTGGCTCGCTAACCCTCGGAACGTTCGGAACATTCAACGTAACGTACTACCAAGCCACAAACTCGCAGCTAGTGTTGGTGGAGACAGACACCGGCCAAGTCGGCACCGGAACAGTAGTCGCACAGCAATAAATAAAAACGGGCAGCGGCGCCACACAAGCGCCGCTGCCCGCCTTTGCTTTTGCCGTCGTAGGGGCGCTCGCTTGCTGCGCCCGTCGGAGTGATACCCATCGAAACGCGAGCCAATTACCTGCACGCGGCCCGCTCCAACTTTCCCCGCGTTCCATCAACCACGCAAACCAACTCGTTCGCAGCAACCCAGAATTAATCCGTCCAATCGAACGATTTCGAAACAGCGCGGTGCCAAAGCTTGTAAAGCTCATCGCGTTTCAAATCTTCCATGCTGGGCCACCACTCCCGATCCACGCTCCAATTCACCCGCAACTCCTCAATCCCGCCAAAATAACCCACTGCCAACCCCGCCGCATAAGCCGCGCCCAAGGCCGTAGTTTCCTTATTCGCCGGCCGCACCACAGGCCGATTCAAAATATCCGCCTGAAATTGCATCAGCAGATTATTTTCCACCATCCCGCCATCCACGCGCAGCACATCCAGCCGAATCCCCGAATCCCGCTCCATCGCCTCAACCACATCGCGAGTCTGAAACGCAGTAGCCTCGAGAACCGCGCGCGCCAAATGCCCCTTGTTCGCATAACGAGTAAGCCCGGCAATCACCCCGCGCGCCCCAGCTTTCCAATGCGGCGCGTAAAGTCCCGAAAAAGCCGGCACAAAATAAACGCCGCCATTATCCTCGACGCCGCCAGCAAGCTTCTCGATCTGCGCGCTAGTTTCGATCAATCCCAAATTGTCGCGCAGCCATTGCACCAGCGCCCCAGCAATCGCCACGCTACCCTCAAGCGCATAGCAAGCAGCCTTAGCCCCAAATTTATAAGCGACAGTAGTCAGCAATCCGTGACTCGAAGCCACCGGCCGCTCGCCCGTATTCAAAAGCAAAAAGCACCCAGTGCCATAAGTATTTTTCGCTTCGCCGGGCGCAAAACAGGTCTGCCCGACAAGCGCCGCCTGCTGATCGCCAAGAATTCCCGCAATCGCAACGCCGCGAATCGCCACAGGCTCGCGCGCTTCAGCGAAGAACTCGCTACTAGATCGGATCTCAGGAAGAATTTGTGGCTGAACTCCAAACACCGAGAGAATTTCCGGATCCCACTCGAGTGATTCGAGATTCATAAGCTGCGTGCGGCTGGCATTCGACACGTCGGTAATGTGAATTCCGCCGCCCGCCCCACCGGATAATTTCCACACCAGAAAAGAATCGATCGTGCCAAAAAGCAAATCGCCGGCCTCAGCCTGCGCCCGCGCCTCCGGCACATGATCGAGCAACCAACGAATTTTCAAACTGCTGAAATAAGTAGAAAGCGGCAACCCGGTCTTCGCGCGAAAGCGATCCTGCCCGCCCTCGCGGCTAAATTCCACCACGCCATCCGCAACGCGCGCATCTTGCCAGACAATCGCATTCCGAAGCGCCGCCCCGGTCCGCCGGTTCCAAAGCAAAGTAGTTTCGCGTTGATTGGTGATTCCGATCGCAGCAAGATCGCCGGCATGCAACGACTTCTGCGCCATAGCCGCAGCAATCACGTCCTGCGTATTACGCCAGATTTCTTCGGGGTCGTGCTCCACCCAGCCCGGCTGCGGAAAAATCTGCCGGTGCTCTTTCTGTGCCAGCGAAACGATGCAGCCGGATCGATCAAAGACGATAAATCGAGTGCTAGTAGTTCCCTGATCGATCGCGCCAATGAATTCAGCCGTCATCGATGCATTGTCAGGGCATGACTTCAGTCATGCCGCAAATGCCGCTAAATGGCTACGGCTTCAGCCGCTGAGGTTCTGTTTCGAACGAGGCCACTCAGATTCCTTAGTCCGACCAAAGTTTCGGCGTGCGATCCCACCGATGCCGCTTCAATCGCCCAAGCAGCCCAGCATCAAGCCCCCCGGCATCGCTAGCCGCAATATTCTCGCGCACATGCCCATGCCGCCGCATTCCAGGAATCGTAGTGCTCACATCCGCATTCGAAAGAATAAAACGCAAAGCCATCTCCGGCAGCGTCATCCCTCCCGGCACGATCTTCTTCAATTTCTCAACGCGCTCCACCGTCGCCGCCAAATTCTCCGGCCCAAAATAGCCACCGCGCCAATCCCCCGCCGGAAATTTCGTATCAACGGTAAGCTTTCCCCCCAGGCTGCCCTCATCAAAAGGAACTCGCGCGATCACCCCGACATTCAACTCGCGGCAAACAGAAAAAAGCCGATCCTCCGGCGCCTGATCGAAAATGTTGTAAATCACTTGCACAGCATCGACGAGCCCGGTCCGCAGCGCCCGAATTCCATTGTTTGGCTCCCAACGATTCAAGCTCAATCCGAAGTAGCGGATCAAACCGTCCGATTTGAGTTTCGCAACGGTCGCCTCGAATTCAGGATCGCTCGTCCAACCATCGTCCCAAGCGTGCAGTTGCAGCAAGTCAATCGAATCGGTCCCCAGATTCTGCCGAATGCGCTTGGCATATTCGAAAACATGCGCAGCGGGAAACACGTCTTGATAAGAATCGCGCGGCGAAGCAGGCCACTTATCATTCTTCGGCGGAATTTTCGAAGCCGCATACAACCGCTTGCCTTTATTCTTGGCAATGATTTGCCCCAGCAGCGCATCGCTCTTGCCATCGCCGTAAGCCCAAGCCGTATCGAAAAAATTGCACCCCGAATCGACGGCAATCTGCATAGCCTGCAGCGATTCCGCATCATCCGAGCCGCTCCATCCGCTCATGCCCCAGAGTCCGCAGCCGATTTCGCTGACGTCAAATCCCGTCCGGCCCAGCTTGCGATATCGCATTCACACTCCCCTTGCTCGATGATTCAGAAAACGGCAGCACTCTACGCGAGCTAATCCTTCTTCACCGAAAATTTATAAATCGTCTCGCTGTGAAACAGCGCTCCAGGCCGCAACACGGTGGAAGGAAAATTCGCATGATTGATCGAGTCCGGAAAGTGCTGCGTCTCCAGGCAAACCGCCCCAAAAGCGGGATAAGCCACGCCGCGCTTGCCCACGATTTTCCCGTCCAGATGAATTGCCGAATAAAATTGCACCCCAGGCTCGGTAGTCCAAACTTCCATCTGCCGCCCGTTCGAAGGATCGACGACCCGCGCCGCAAAACGCAATTCCCCCGCCGCGCCGTTCAAAACATAATTGTGATCGTAGCCGCCAGGATCAGGCTTCAGCGCATCAATCCGCGCCCCAATCGCCATCGGCTTCGTAAAATCGAGCGGCGAGTCTTTCACCGGCTTGATTGCCCCGGTAGGAATCAAAGTGGAATCCACCGGCGTGTAAGCATCCGCATTAATCGTCAAAATGTCTTTCAACACATCGCCGCCGCCGGAAAAATTAAAATAAGAATGATTGGTAAGATTCAAAATCGTGGGCTTATCGGTAGTCGCGCGGTATTCAATCTTCAGCGCATTGTTGTCCACCAGCGAATAAACCACCGTAACAGTCAAATTCCCCGGAAATCCCTCTTCGCCATCAGGACTGACATAAGTGAACTTCACGGAAGCCACGCGCGCATCGGTCACCACCTCCCCTTTCCAAACGCGGTGATCGAAACTCACATTCCCGCCATGCAAAGTATTCGGCGGATCGTTAATCGCGAGCGTGTACTGCTTCCCGTCGAGAGTGAACTTCCCTTTCGCAATGCGATTCGCCACGCGCCCAATAATTCCGCCAAAATGCGGATGCGGCCCGGCGTAGTCTTTCAAATCGTCAAAGCCAAGCACCACATCGCCACTTTTGCCATTGCGATCCGGCAACCACAATTCAGTAATCGTCGCGCCATAAGTGCTGATTTTCACAGTCGCGCCAGTACTGTTTTTCAGCGTATACAGATCAATGATCGTGCCATCAGCCAGCTTCCCAAAAACGCTCTTCTCAATATTCGGTTTCGCTGGCGCCGCGCTGCGCAGCCGCGCCGGCGCGGCCAACCCACTCAGCCCCGCCACGATCACCGCGACCCACAGGATTCTCGCCCAGCGTTTTTCCATTCTCACGAAGCATGCCTCCCGCGCGGTGCCGCTTTCGCCCGGCAACCAACGCATCGCATCGCGCCACATCCTGCAGCGACGCGCGTTATATCATAGACTCAGTTCAGCTCGCGCACGTTTCGATTCTGCACCGCCGCTGGAGGCTACGCATCATGCTCGAGAGGGACACCCTGAAAGAATTTCTCGCCGCCGTCGATCGCCTCGATGCGAGCTTCGCGAACCTCCCGCCATTCGAGCCGGCGATTCCAGGACGCGAGCGCATCGCCGAAGTTCTCAATCAGGCCACGGACAGGCTGCGCGACAACTATCCGTATTTTCATCCTTTATATGCAGGCCAGATGCTCACGCCCCCGCATCCCGTCGCCCGCCTGGCCTACGCGCTAGCTATGTGGATCAATCCGAACAACCACGCACTCGATGGAGGACGCGCCAGCTCCGCAATGGAAAAAGAAGCGGTCGCCGAACTCGCCGCAATGTTCGGCTGGAAAAATCATCTCGGACATCTATGCAGCGGAGGCACATTCGCAAATCTCGAAGCACTCTGGGTCGCCGGCCGCGTCCATCCGGAAAAGAAAATCGTAGCCTCGGGCCAAGGCCATTACACGCACGCGCGAATCAGCGCCGTTCTGCAACTTCCCTTCGAATCGATTCCCGGCGATCGCTTCGGACGCATGGACCTCGGCGCGCTCGAGCAACGCGTAAAACGCGGCGACATTGGCACGGTGGTGGTAACGATGGGCGCGACAGCGACAGGCGCCATCGATCCTCTTCCCGGAATTCTGAACCTGCGCGAAAAATATGGCTTCCGCGTTCACGCGGATGCGGCCTACGGCGGCTACTTCACGTTAGCGAATAATCTAAGCGCCCCAGCGCGCCAGGCGTTTGACCGTCTGAGCGAAGTCGATTCGCTCGTCATCGATCCACACAAGCACGGCCTGCAACCCTACGGTTGCGGCTGCATTCTCTTTCGCGATCCGGCCGCCGGCCAATTCTACAAGCACGATTCGCCCTACACCTACTTCAGCTCCGGCGATCTTCACCTCGGCGAAATTAGCCTGGAATGTTCGCGCCCCGGCGCCACCGCCGTCGCACTATGGGCGACACAAAAATTATTGCCACTCGCCCCCGGCGGCGAATTCGCGCAAGGCCTCGCAAAAAGCCGCGAAGCCGCGCAAGCACTTCATCGCGCTCTCGCCAACGATCCGCGCTGGATTGTGGGATTCGAACCGGAACTAGATATCGTGATCTATGCCCCGCGCGACGCCAACGCCCAAACTATTTCCCGCCGCTCGCGCGAAATTTTCAAAGAAGCCGCAAGTCGCGGCCTGCACGTCGCACTCGCAGAGTTACCCGCGAATTTCTTTGCCGATTCCGCCCCAGAGTTGAAGTCGGAAGCAGGCACGATCACAAGCCTTCGCTCGGTGCTGATGAAGCCCGAACACGCCGACTGGATCCCGCAAATTTTAAGGATTCTCACCGAAGCAGAAGATTCGACGCGCAGACGTTTGTAGGGGAGCGGGTTCACCTCGCTCCCGTATTGGCAGTGGGTGTATCCGTTTCTTCGGTTGCATTATCTTCCGTCGCAAAATTCCGATCGCTCGATCTCACACTTCCACAGCCACAGGCTCAAGAGTCTCTTCAGCGGCCTCGACTTCAACAGGGCGCGAACCACGCGGCCCGCCAACCTCGCGCTGCGGCGCTTCGTCCAACACCTTAAATCGTTCCACAATCTGCCGCAAATCATGCGCCATCTTCGCCAATTGTTCCGCAGCCCGCTTCGATTCAAACGCCCCGGTCGAAGTGCTTTGCGCCGCCTGCGCCACTCCTTCAATGTTCGTCGAAATTTCATCCGAAAGATGCGCGGCGTCTCCTATATTCCGCGTGATTTCATCGGTAGTAGCGTGCTGTTCCTCGACAGCCGTAGCAATCGTGCTCGAAATATCCTGAATCTGATTAATGATCGCGCTAACCCGCCCGATCGCCTCCACCGCCCGCGTCGTATCTCCCTGAATCGCTTCAATCTTCTTGCTGATATCTTCAGTAGCTTTCGCGGTAGCCTTCGCCAGTTCTTTCACCTCATTGGCCACCACTGCAAATCCCTTCCCCGCCTCCCCAGCCCGCGCCGCCTCAATCGTGGCATTCAAAGCAAGCAAATTCGTCTGCTGCGCAATCGTAGTAATCACTTTCACCACTTCGCCAATTTCCGCACTCGAAGCACCAAGCTGCGTGATCGTAACATTGGTAGTCTCCGCCACGCTCACCGCGTCCGTTGCCACCTTCGCAGCCTCCGTAGCACTCTTGGCGATATCGCGGATCGAAATGCTCATCTGCTCGGTCCCCGAAGCCACCGTCTTTAAACTCCCCGTAACGCGCACCGCCGCCGCCGAAACAATATTCGCCTGCGCCGAAGTTTCCTCCGCGTTCGCGCTCATCTGCTGGCTGACCGCCGAAAGCGCGTCGCTCGACTTCGTCACCCCCTGCGTATTCCGGGCCACCATTTGAATCGTATTCGCCAAACCATTCTTCATCCCGTTCAAGGCCTCCACCGCCAACCCAATCTCATCGCGGCTCTGTATCTTCAAATCCGCCACCGTCAAATCATTTTTCGCCACGTGCTCGATCAAACCCAACATGCTGCGCAACGGATTCACAGTAGCCCGGCTGATTAAAAATGCGATCAAAGTCCCCGAAATTACTCCCACGAGCACCAGAATTTTTACCAGCAATTGCACGTGCAAGATCACGTTATTCTCTTCCGCAAGGCTACCCTGCGTCTGACGTCCCTCATAAGTCCTCAATTCATCGAGCCAGCTCAACACGCCATCTCTCGCGTCGGCCGCTTCTGGGCTGAAGGCCAGCGCTTGCGCTTCTTTCGCCTTGCCGGCCTTTCGCAGTTCCGCCTCGCGGTCCATAATCCTGGTGTACACCGCCATGTGCTCCTTAATCTTTGCGAAAGTCGCCTTTTCCTCATCGCTGTCCATCGTGGGCTCGAGCTGCTGGGTCTCATCCGCGCAATCCTGCGAAGCGTTTTGGTATTCAGTCAGCAATTCGTCACTGCCCGAAAGCAAATAACCGCGCAGTGCCGCCAGCCGGTGATAGGTGTCGGATCGCAGCGCGTTTGCCAGCCGCCAGGGTTCGATGGCCGCGGCCGTCAAGTCCGAAGCCCGATTGATTTTGCGCACCTGCAAATATGTGAAAACTCCGAATCCAACCAGCAGAAGCAAGATGAAGCCGAAGCCAAACCGGATCTTCGCCCGCACTCCCCACAAATTCGCAGATTTGCGCTTTGCCTTCTTCTCCACGCTAGCCGACATAACCTCACCCCCTGCGTCGATTCCCGTCTGCGTTCAATTTTCTTGCCCGGCATGCACCGGCTCGTTCGTCTCCGCCAAATCGCGCAAGCCGCGCTGCCCGACGAAATCCAAATCCAGCAATTCCGCGGCCTTCGACTGAATCACCGCGCAACCGCGCACCCCGTCGCGGCTCGCCGGGCTGATGTTCCCAACATTTTCCGCAACAATGTCCAGCACCCTGCCCACAACCAGACCGACATCCCGCCCTTCGCATTCAAAGACCACCACGTGCAAAGATTCCGGATCGACATCCTTCAACGCGTCACCCCCGCGCGGCCTGTTCCGCCGTTCGCGAATCACCTCGCCCACGCGAATCAGTGGCATGATCTGCCCGCGGTACTGCACCACTTCGCGCCCGCCCACGATTTCGATCGTCGCTTGCGATAACACCTCGAGCCGCGAAGTCCGAGCCAGCGGCACAGCCATCCGCGAGCCAGTCTCATCGAGAAACAGAAGCAACGCCTCCGCCTGCGCCGATAGTGTCTCCGCGTCCGCCCCCGTTTCTTTTTGCACGTGCTCGTGCGACTTCGACAGCACCCCGGATTTCTGCGCCAATCCCAACACATCGAGAATCAGCGCCACCCGCCCGTCGCCCATAATCGTCGCGCCCGAATACGCGGAAGCCCCCGCAAGATTTCGCCCCAGCGGCTTGACCACGATTTCTTCCGTATCGTTCACCTCATCCACCACCAAGCCAAAGTGCTGCTCCTCCGCTTGCAGCACCACAATACTCACCCCGCGCGCCGCGTCCATGCTCGAATCTCCCACCGCGCTCGCGGAAACTTTCGTCTCCAAAGTCTCCACCTCGAGCTCCTTGGCGAGATAAACGAGCGGCAGCAACGTCCCACGAAGCCTGTAAACCGGCGCTCCATGCACGTTTTCAATCGCAGTTTCCGAAAGCTCGCCTTCAATGCGCACCAGCTCAAGCAAATTCACTTGCGGAATCGCATAGCGATCGCCGGCACAAGTCACAATTAACGCCGGAACAATCGCCAAGGTCAGCGGAATTTTCATGCGTACCGTCGTCCCGCTCCCCGGCCGCGACTGCACGTCCACAGTCCCGCCGATTTTTTCGACGTTGGTCTTCACCACGTCCATCCCGACGCCGCGCCCAGAAACATTGGTGACTTTTTCCGCGGTAGAAAATCCCGGAAGAAATATCAAATTAAAAATTTCGCGCTCAGCAAGCCGCGCCGCCTGCTCCGCGGTCACCACCCCGTTCTGAATCGCCTTCTGCCGGATTCTCTCGACGTTCAATCCCCCGCCATCATCCGAAATTTCAATATTGACCTGCCCTCCCTCGTGAAAAGCGCGCAAGACCAAGCAGCCTTCCGGAGTCTTGCCAGCCGCCCGCCGCACCTCAGGAGTCTCAATGCCGTGATCCACCGAATTCCGCAAAAGATGCGTCAAGGGATCCTTGATGGCCTCAAGAATCGTTTTGTCCAACTCCGTTTCTTTCCCTTCCATCTCAATGCGCACGCGCTTCCCGCAATTCATCGCCACGTCCCGCGCCGTCCGCGGAAATTTGCTCCAAATGTTCCCGATCGGCTGCATGCGCGTCTTCATCACGCCTTCCTGCAATTCGCTAGTAAGCAGATTCAGCCGCTGCGCCGCCGACAGCAGCCCGCAGGCTTCCAGCGCGTCCGCCCGTTGCAGGATTTGATTGCGCGTAAGCACCAGCTCGCCGACCATATTCATCAACTTGTCGAGAATAGTGACGTCCACACGAATGGTCGTATCGCTAACCACTTTCGCGTTCTGCTGAACTTGCAACACCTCCAAAATGTCCTGCGGCTTGACGACATTTTGCTGTACCAAAATTTCGCCCAAATGCCGCGGATCGCCCTGCTTCTGCTGCTCCAACGCGTCCGCAATGTCGCTAGGCCGGGCAAATCCCTTTTTGACCAGCAAATCACCAAGCCGCGGTGGCGGAACCGCTGGCACAACATCCTCGCCACTTTCCGGCGGCGCTTCCATCGCAGCCGGCGCCGCAGGCGGAGGCGCCGCAGGTTCCGGCGGCGCGTAAAGCCGCGTCAAATGCGCGATCAATTCGCGATCATCGCGCTTCCCTTCGTTCCCATGCGTTTCGATGCTGCCTAGAATTTCACGAATAGCATCCACCATCGCCAGCAGAGTGGTGGTGATCTCGGGATTGAGCATCAGCACGCCATCGCGCATGCGGCTAAGCAAATTTTCCCCAACATGCGCCACCGATTCGAGCGCCGGAAAACTCAAAAATCCCGCCGTCCCCTTAAGCGTATGAATCGTGCGGAATACACTGGCAAGAACTTCCCGATCTTCCGGAGTCTGCTCCAGAATCACCAATTCCCGATCCAACCGGTCGAGATTCTCCGAACTCTCAACCAAAAACTCCCGAACAATATCCGCGTCTTCCACGCTCAGGCCCTCGCTCGACACCCGCGCCCAATTCGGCACACGAGTTCTATATTTCGTTTATCGGCTAAGGAATGCGGGACTTTACGTAGCACAGCCACTCCTGGCTGTGTCAGATCGCGGTAAAACCCCAGAAGCAACTAGGAAGGAAACAAAAATCAAGCGCCCATTATGAGATATTCCGACGCATTTGAATTTTCCCCGTAGGGGCGCCGCTTGCTGCGCCCACCCGTGTAAGGCGAGCGAAAACCCGGCCTATATGCCTCCGCGTAACCCGCGTCGACGACCTGATTAGAGAATTTTCATCTTTGCGCGGAACATCACCGGCGAAACACCCACCTCAACGCGCCACCACAGCCGAACCCGCCAACGATTTCACCTGCGCGAGCGTAGCGTCAAGATTCTTGCGCACCCCACCCGCCTCGCCGCCAAGATGCGCCTCAGCATCCCGGCGCGTCTTCGTCACCATGTCAAGCTGCGGCCCAGGCGTCCCCGAAAGCAATTGCTCCGCACGCAAAAAACAAGCATAAGCAAATCGCGGCTCCACTTTGCTCCGCGAAAGCAACTGCCCATAATTAAACCAATCCACAGCCTCCGCATTCGTATCGCCGGACTTTTCATCGAGCGCCAGAGCCCGCTGATAAGCCTCCGCAGCCTCCGGCAAATTCTTCACCGAATCCAACGCATCCGCCAGATGCGATTCCGCCAAACTCTCCTCGCGCAAATTCCCCGCCGTCCGCGCAAGCGACACCGCATCACGATAAGCCGCGATCGCCGCCTGCGTCTGATGACTGCGCGCCAGCGCATCACCCAGCTCCAGCGTAACCGCCACCCGCTGAATCGCCGCAGCCGTCGCCGAGTCACCAGCATCGCGCCCAGTCAAATCCAGAAACGCCTGATAATGCCGCACTGCCACCGCATGCTCCTCGCGCCGATCGAGCGCCTCAGCCAAATAAAGCTGCGCATTCGCCTGCGAAGGATCGCGGTCGATCACTTTCTCCCAATTTTCAATCGCCTCATCCGCATGCCCAAGCCGCATGGCCAGCAATCCATAATTCACCCGCGCATCCGCATCGCCAGGAAATCGCGCCAGCATCTTCTGATAATGCGCGTAAGCCTCCTCATAACGCCCCGCCACCAAAAGCGCCCGAGCCCGCGCCTCCTGCGGCACCGGATTCGCAGGATTCACCTCAATCGCCCGCCCCAAAGCCGCCAACGCCCCATCCGTCTGTCCCGCCTGCGTCTCGGCCCGCGCAATGCGCATCTCCAGCGAACTATCGTAAGGATTCAAACTAGCCGCACCAAGCAAATGCGGCAAATTGCCCTCATCCGTTCCCGTGAAATAACGAAACTGATCCATCCCGCCCAAAAGAAAAAGAATCGCCACCACGCACACGCGAAAAGCGTGCGCCCCCGCCGATCTCCCGCCAAGCCAGCTAGTAGCCCGAGCCCCAGCCTCCACTTCCCCCCGCTCGCCACTTTTCACCAACAATGAAGAAACCCGCGAATCCCGCAATTTCCAAATCGCCCCATCCAAAATAAAATGATGAATATTCACCAGCGCCGTAAAAATCAAAAAGCTAACTGCAAAATCGTAGTGAAACGCATAACTCACAAGCCAAGGCCCAGGAATAAATAGCGCGATCCCCCCAGCAATCAAAGTCACAAAATAAGTTCCCATCCGCCAAGAAGTATTCCCCGCCGCACGAGCCTCGCGCCGCGCGTAATAACTGGTAATCCAAAGATATTGCGCCGAATGCAGCACCGCCAAAATCCCGCTGCTATAACGCGTCTGCGGCACCGCCGATCCCGCCACCAACCCCAGCGCCGTAGGCAGCACAAACCAAAGTCCCTGCGTCAAAAGCAAAGTCAACGGCGCCGCCATTCCCTTCCACCCGCCGCGCTTCACCCAAGCCGCAATCACCCAACCAGAAAAGAAAACATAAAGCACCCCGCCAGCCACCCGCGCAGGAATCGAAATCCTCTCCGGCAAATTCAAAGAAATCACAAACGGATCGTTAGAAACCCCCGTATGAAAACTAACCAGCAGCATCACAAACGAAGCAATAAACGCCCAATGTAGCAACCGCCGCTCGCCCGCCGTAACCGAAGTCCCCCCACGCCGCGCAAACATCATCAACAACCCATAATTCTGCCCAGAGTAATGCCAAGGGCTCCAATTGATGTAAATCGTGAAAACCCACGGCACGAGACGGAAATCCGCATGCGCCAAAATCGCAGTAAGCGCGATCAAAACCGTCATGTGCAAAGTAAAAATGCGATATTTCTGAAATTCCTCGCGCGTGCGGTAAGCCCGGTAAATCGTAGCCATGAAATGCGGATAATTAAAAATCAGCGCCAAAAAATAAAACCCAAACGCCCATCCCCGCGCATGCGAAGCCGCCAACCAAGCCGCCAAAAGAAGCGGCGCCGAAATCCCCCCGCACCCCACAAGCAGGTCAAGCCAAGGCCGGTAAATCCAAGGCGAAGCCGTCGCGCCGGGAGCAGGGGGCGCAGGTCCGCCCGCATTCTCAGTGCGAGCCGCACGAACAGGCGGCGCAATCACATCAAGTTTCGCCATTGCAAATGATGCTAGTCACCGTCAGCAAAGGAATCAACGAAGCCCTAGCCAATCATGCGCGACAAGTAACGTAGGGGCACGGGTTCACCACCCGCCCGCCGTGGCCTTGGGTGTTCGCCGGCGCCTTCGAATTTTCCCACGGCTGCCACGCGCGCCATCGTCGCGCGTACGGTTTTTCCGCCCGACACCACCACCCCGACATCCCGAACCCGGCGTCTGGGTGAGCGACCTGCTTTTGCTTTTGCTTCCATCTGAAATCTCAAATCTGAAATTTGAAATCTCTTAAGCCGTTGCCGTCGTAGGGGCCGGGGTTCACGATCGGCCCGTTGTAGCCTTGGGTTTTCGCCTTTGATTTTTCAATCGCGGCGGAGCCCTTTACCCCTCCGCAACAACCCGCCGATCCCCTTGTGTGAAGGCACACAAGTTTTGTCAGGGCATGACTTCAGTCATGCCGAAAAGCCGCCGAATCACCCCCGGCTTTAGCCGCTGAGGTTCTGTTTTGAGTTTCTGTTTTTAGGATTTCTGATGAGGAAAAAAACGCCGAGCGCCGTTATGGGAGGCACCTACGAACGAAAATCCCTATTTCCGCAGCGAATCCGCAATCTCCCCAGCAATCTTCCGCGCCCGCTCA
>JABDFR010000045.1 GCA_013286465.1 Acidobacteriota bacterium
GGGTTGTGAATTCGGTTTATCGGTTGGCGCAGGCGGACGTGATTGTTTCGCTCGACGCGGATTTTCTTTATGACGGGCCGCGAGCGGTGCGTTATGCGCGGGAATTTGCGGACCGGCGACGGATTTCCGGGCCTGATTCATCGATGAACCGGTTGTATGTGGTCGAGAGCACGCCTTCGAATACGGGGGCGATGGCGGATCATAGGCTGCCCGTACGATGTAGGGAGATTGATGGATTTGCGCGGGCCTTGGCTGCGGCGCTGGGAGTCGGCGGGGCTGGCGGTGCGACGGCGGCTGCGCCTGAGGGAGTGCCGGCGAAATGGCTGGAGGCGCTGGCGCGGGATTTGCAGAAGCATCGCGGGGCGAGCTTGATTGTGGCGGGCGATTCGCAGCCGCCTGCGGTGCATGCTTTGGCGCATGCGATGAATGCGGCGCTGGGGAACGCGGGGAAGACGATTGTTTATACCGATGCGCTCGAAGTTACGCCGGATACGGATGGCATGGCGGATTTGGCGAAGGATATTGATGCGGGCGCGGTGCAGGCGCTGGTGATTTTGGGCAGCAATCCGATATATACCGCGGCCACCGATGTGGGATTTGCGCAGAGATTTGGGAAAGTGCCGCTGCGGATTCATTTTGGTTTGTATCGCGACGAGACGGCGGAGCTTTGCCACTGGCATGTGCCGGAGGCGCACTTTTTGGAATCCTGGAGCGATGCGCGGGGGTACGACGGGACTGTTGGGATCGTGCAGCCTTTGATTGCGCCGCTTTATGACGGTAAATCGATTCACGAGATGGTGGCGATGTTGATGGGGCAGGCGGGGAATGCGCACGACATGGTGCGCGATTACTGGAAGAGCCAGCGGCCGGCGAAACAATCGGACAAAGAATTTGAGAATTTCTGGGAGACCACGCTGCATGACGGCGTGATGGCTGGGTCGGCGCTGCCGGCGCGGGCTTTGCCCGTGAATTTGGATTTTGGGAAATTGCCGGTTAGCGGGAATTCTGGCGGGTTGGAAATTGTTTTCCGTCCGGATCCGACTGTTGGCGATGGGCGCTGGGCGAATAATGGATGGCTGCAGGAATTACCTAAGCCTTTGACGAAAATCACCTGGGATAACGCGGTGATGCTGGCGCCTGCTACGGCGGAGCGATTGGCGTCGAAGATGGGATTGTCGGGATTGTCGAATGGCGATTTGGTGGAATTGGGGCTTGAGGGGCGGAAGATTACCGGGCCTTTGTGGGTGATGCCTGGGCACGCGAAAGATTCGGTAACGGTTTATCTCGGTCATGGGAGGAAACGGGCTGGGCGCGTGGGGAATGATGTGGGATTTGATGTTTATCCCTTGCGGGCTTCGCATGCGATGACTTCTGGCACCGACTTGCTGATCAGCCGGGCTGGCGGGAAACAGATGTTGGCGACCACGCAGCATCATCATGCCATCGATCGCGGCGGGGAGAAGGTGGAAGAGGAGAGCGTGGCGGCGTTTGAGCGCGAATTGGTGCGCGTGGCTACGCTGGCGGAATTCCAGAAGGACGCGAATTTCGCCAAGGATCCGGAAGAGGCCACCTCGCGGAACCTGACGCTTTATCCCAATTACGATTACAGCAAGGGCTATCAGTGGGGCATGACCATTGATTTGAATAGTTGCACGGGTTGCGGGGCTTGCGTGGTGGCTTGCCAGTCGGAAAATAACATTCCGGTGGTGGGTAAGGAGCAGGTGATTGCCGGGCGCGATATGCAATGGATTCGAGTGGACAATTATTTCCGCGGGGATTTAGATAATCCTGAGACTTACTACGAGCCTGTGCCTTGCCAGCAGTGCGAGAACGCGCCTTGCGAGGGGGTTTGCCCTGTGGGGGCTACCGTGCATAGCCCGGAGGGTTTGAATGAGATGGTTTACAACCGCTGCGTGGGGACGCGTTATTGCTCGAATAATTGCCCTTATAAAGTGCGGCGATTTAATTTTGAGCTTTTTTCGGATTGGACTACGCAGAGTTTGTTTGGATTGCGGAATCCGAATGTGACGGTGCGCAGCCGCGGGGTGATGGAGAAGTGCACTTACTGCGTGCAGCGGATTAACTCGGCGAAGATTGAATCTGAAAAAGAAGACCGCAGCGTGCGGGATGGGGAGATTGTTACGGCTTGTGAGGCGGTTTGTCCTTCGCGGGCCATCGTTTTCGGGAACATTAATGATCCTGGGAGCCGGGTTTCGAAATTGAAGGAGCATTCGCGGAATTATGTTTTGGTGGGGGATTTGAATACTCGGCCGCGGACTTCTTATTTGGCGCGTTTGCGGAATCCGAATCCGGAGATTGCGGAAGGGTAGATTGTTCAAAAAACCCATGCGCAAGTACGGCGCGTGGGGCACCCAACGGCAAGAGGGCCGAAAGGCGGGAGGGCTGAAGCACCCTCCCCTACTGTGACGATGCGGCAGAAAGCTATTTACGGGTTGTTGGCTGAGTTTGAGACGCCGGAGGCGCTTTTGGCGGCGGCGGAGCGGACGCAGCGTGAGGGGTATCGGCGCGTGGACGCGTTTACGCCTATGCCTGTGGAGGGGTTGGCGGACGCGGTGGGATTTCATCATACGAATTTGCCTTCTGTGGTTTTTGTTGGCGGGTTGCTCGGATGCCTTAGCGGATTTTTTTTGCAGTATTACCCGAACGTGATTGGGTATCCCTTGAATGTGGCGGGGAAGCCGCATAATTCTTGGCCGGCATTTATTCCGATTACTTTTGAGATGACCGTTTTGGGGGCGGCTTTGGCGGCGGTGCTTGGGATGCTGGCTTTGAATGGGCTGCCTACTCCTTATCATCCGGTTTTCAATGTGCCGCGGTTTGCTTTGGCTACGCGCGACCGTTTTTTTCTTTGTATTAAGGCGCGCGATGCGAAATTTGATTTGGCGCGGACGAAAGAATTTCTGGAGAGTTTGCAGCCGCATGGAGTGTATGAAATCGAGGCTTGATTTCGGACGGTTGGCGGCAGAACGCGCGTTGTTACGCTTGCGTTGCGTTGGGTGTGTCTCGCTTGCGCTGGCGGCTTGCGCGCTTGCCGGCTGCCGACTCGATATGCACGTGCAGCCGAAATATCTGCCGTATGAGCCGAGCGAATTTTTTGCCGATGGGCGTTCGGAGCGGCAGCCGGTTGAGGGAACCGTGGCGCGGGGGCAATTGCGGATCGACGAGGAGCTTTATACCGGCAAAGTCGACGGGAAATTGGTCAACGAGTTTCCATTTCCCATCGGGGCCAACGATATTTTGCGCGGGCAGGAACGCTACAACATTTATTGCAGTCCTTGCCACGACTATACCGGCAGCGGGCGGGGGATGATCGTGATGCGCGGATTTCCGCCGCCGCCCTCGTATCACATCGATCGTCTGCGCCAGGCGCCCTTGGGCCATTTCTTCGACGTGATGACCAACGGGTATGGCTCGATGTACAGCTACGCTTCGCGGATTACCCCTGAAGACCGCTGGCGGATCGCGGCTTACATCCGTGCGCTGCAATTAAGCGAGAACGCGAAGATTGAAGACGTGCCGGAAGCGGACCGGCCGAAATTAGTGGGGCAGCAGCCATGACGCCGGCGGCGAGCGACAATCTTGGGCCGATTTTCGAACGCTTGCAGCGCGCGATGTTGATTGTGGGCGCGATTGGGCTCGCGGGTACGGTCACTATGTACGCGCATGATCCCGATCAGTTTTTCCGGTCGTATTTGCTGGCATTTGTTTTTTGGATTGGATTGCCGCTTGGTTGCATGGCGATTTTGATGCTGAATCATTTGACCGGGGGCGATTGGGGATTGCCGATCCGGCGTCCTTTGGAAGCGGGGACGCGGACGTTTCCGGTGGTCTTGATTCTGTTTATTCCGCTGCTGTTTGGATTGAAGAGGCTTTATCCGTGGATGCGGCCGGAAGTGGTGGCGGCGGATCCGATTTTGCAGGCGAAACATTTTTATTTGAATCCGCAATTTTTCTTGGTGCGGGTGGCGGTTTATATCGTGGTTTGGCTGGGGATGAGCTTTTTGCTGAATAAATGGTCGGAGGAAGAGGACACTACCGGCAATCCGGCGATTGCGCGGAAGCTTGAGGGGTTCAGCGGGCCGGGATTGATTCTTTACGGGATTACGGTGACGTACGCGTCGATTGATTGGGTGATGTCGCTCGAGCCGCACTGGTATTCGACAATTTTCGGAATGATTTTCATGGTGACTGGGGTGTTGGGCGCAATGGCACTGGTGATTCTTGTGTCGAGCTTGATGGCCAAGCAGGAGCCTTATGCCAGCCTGGCGGTGCCTTCGCAATTTAATGATTTGGGGAATTTGCTGCTTACGTTTGTGATGTTGTGGGCTTATTTGTCGTTTTCGCAGTGGTTGATTATCTGGTCGGGGAACTTGCGGGATGAAATTCCGTGGTACATGTCGCGCGGGCGGGGGGCTTGGGAAGGTTGGGGATTGTTTTTGATTATTTTTCATTTTGCGGTGCCGTTTTTGCTGTTGTTGCAGCGCGGGTTGAAGCGTGGTCGGGCGCTACTGAGGGTGGCGGCGTTGCTGATCGTGACTGATTTTCTGGCGGTGGTGTGGATGATCGTGCCGGCGTTTTCGCCGGACCGCGTGCACATTCATCCGCTGGATTTGACGGCACTGGTGGGAGTGGGCGGAATTTGGGTGGCGGCATTTATTTGGCAATTGAAGAAACGTCCGATGTGGCCGGTGCGCGCGGCGGCGGCGGAAGGATTGGCGCAGCATGGCGATTAATCCCGCGACTGACCCGCACAATTCGCCGAACGCCGGGGGCGCGCCCGTTGGACCTGGCTACGAGACTCGCGATGCGAGCATTCCCGCGTTGCTGAAATTTGCGGTTTCGCTGGCGGCGATTATCGCCGTCGTGGCGGTGGGGATGAGATGGACGCGCGACTATTACGCCAAGACGCAGAATTTGGGGCCGACTGCGACGCCTTTCGAGAATGAGCGGATCATTCCGCCGTTGCCGCGATTGCAGGTGGCGCCGCAGAAGGAAATTCACGAGTACTGGGAATCGGAGCAGGGGTTGGTGAATAGCTATGGTTGGGTGGACCGGCAGCGCGGAGTGGTGCGGATTCCGGTGGACCGGGCCATGCGGATTTTGCTGCAGCGCGGATTTCCGGCGCGGACTGCTGGCGGGGCGAAGGCTGCGTCTGCGGGCGGCGAACCCCCGGCAGGCGGTGCGGTGCAATGATGCGGGGTAATTTTCTGCGCCGTTTTTTGATGACAGCGGCATTGGCGCTTGGCGCGGGAGTTTGCTGCAACGGTGCGTTTGCGCAGATCAATTACGTGCAGCCTCCGGCAGACGATGGGGCGCCGATGCAGAGCTCGGGAGTGCGGCCGGAATTGCTGCGGGATGTTTCGCTCGAGCAGAAATTGGGGGATGCGATTCCGCTCGATCTTACTTTCCGCGATGAGCATGGGCAGCCGGTGGTGTTGGGGAGTTTTTTTGGATCGAAGCCGGTGATTTTGACGCTGGTTTATTACACGTGTCCGATGCTTTGCACGCAGGTCTTGAACGCGGTGGCTCGCAGCGTCAAGCAGGTTTCGCTGAATATGGGCGAGGATTACGAAATTGTGTCGGTGAGTATTGATCCCTCGGACCGGCCGGTGATTGCCGATGCGAAACACCAGCTTTATGCCGGGATGTACGAGCGCGCGGGGGCGGTGAACGGCTGGCATTTTTTGACGGGCGACGAGCCGGAAATCAAGAAGCTGGCTGCGGCGGTGGGATTTCATTATGCGTACGATGCGGCTTCGAAGCAGTTTGCGCATCCTAGCGGGATTATGATTTTGACGCCGGATGGGCGGTTGGCTCGTTATTTTTATGGGATTAATTATCCGGCGCGGGACATGCGCCTGGGATTGGTGGAGGCTTCTGCGGGGAAAATTGGGACGCCGGTGGATCAGATTTTGCTGTATTGCTACCACTACGATCCGATGACCGGGAAATATGGATTGTTGATTTCGCATGTGATTCAGATTTCTGGGGTGGGTACGGTTTTGGCTTTGGGGATTTTTGTGGCGATTTTGTTTCGGTATGAGCGGAAGAAATCCTCGGGCGGCGATTTTCGGAATCGGCGTTGGCGTGAACGCAGCGTTTGATACCGAGAAAAGAAAGAGGGCGCGTCAATTGCTTCGCAATCGCACAGCGACTGACCGGCGTCCCTACGGACGATAGCGTGAGTTGATGAATTGGGCTTATCTCATTTCGGCGATGGTGGCGGATCCTTGGTTGGGATTTCCGCTTAAGCCGATCGACGCTTCGACTACCGCTTCGAGCGTGGACCATCTTTATTATTTTCTTACGGCGCTTACCTTATTTTTTACGTTTTCGATTTTTACTACGATTTTTTATTTCATGGTGAAGTACCGGCGGCGTTCGCCGGACGAGCGGCCGAAAGCCATTGAGGCTTCCTCGGCGCTGGAAGTGATCTGGACGGTGATTCCGGCGCTGCTTTGCGCGTTTGCGTTTATTTGGTCGTCGAGCCTTTATTTCCGGAATTCGCGGCCGCCGAATGCTGCGATGGAAGTTTTTGTGGTGGGGAAGCAGTGGATGTGGCACTTGCAGCATCCCGAGGGGGCGCGGGAGATTAACGAATTGCACGTGCCGGTGGGCGTGCCCGTTAAGCTCACCATGACTTCCGAGGATGTGATTCACGATTTTTCAATTCCGGTGTTTCGGATCAAGCATGACGTGGTTCCCGGGCGGTATTCTTCGATTTGGTTTCAGGCTACCAAGACGGGCACATACCATTTTTTTTGCGCGCAGTATTGCGGGGCGGAACATTCGGGCATGATCGGGTGGGTTTACGTGATGTCGCCTACGGATTATGCGAATTGGTTGAGTGGGGGAACCAAGGGCGAATCGATGGCGCAGTCCGGCGAGAGGCTTTTTACGCAGCTTGGGTGCATTACCTGCCATGTGGCCGATGGGACCGGGCGAGGGCCGGTGTTGCAGGGACTCTATGGGCATCCGGTGAAATTGCGGAGCGGAGAGACGCGCGTGGTGGATGAGGCTTACGTGCGGCAGGCGATCGTGAATCCGAATTCGATGCCGTTGCCGAATTATCCGCCGATCATGCCGACGTTTCAGGGCCAGGTGAATGAGGAGCAGGTATTGCAGTTGATTTCGTATGTGAAGTCGCTGGGAACGGTGGAAAAGGGGACTGCGAAATGAGCACGGCGGCGGTGGTGGAGAGCCCGGCCGGGTCTCGCGTTCATTATTTGAACGCGAGCTATGGGATTAAATCGTGGTTGTTTACGACCGACCACAAGCGCATTGCGTTGCTCTATCTGGGCTCGATTACTTTTATGTTTTTTATCGGCGGGGCGGCGGCGACTTTGATCCGGCTGCATTTGATCGAGCCGACCGGGGCGCTGGTTCAGCCGGAAACTTATAACAAGCTTTTTACCGTGCATGGCGTGGTGATGATTTTCTTTTTCCTGATTCCGTCGATTCCGGCGGTGTTGGGGAATTTTTTGGTGCCGTTGATGGTGGGGGCGCGGGATTTGGCGTTTCCGCGGATCAATCTTTTGAGTTGGTATCTTTACACCATTGCGGCGCTGCTCGCGCTGTACGCGGTGGTGTCGGGCGGCGTGGATACCGGTTGGACTTTTTACACGCCGTACAGCAGCACGTACGCGCATACCCAGGTGATTGCTACGGCCTTGGCTGCGTTTATCGCCGGATTTTCTTCGATTCTTACCGGGTTGAATTTTATCGTTACGATTCACAAAATGCGGGCGCCGGGGCTGACCTGGTTCCGGTTGCCGCTTTTTATTTGGGCCATGTATGCCACCAGCATCATTCAGATTTTGGGGACGCCGGTGCTGGCGATCACCATCGTGCTGCTGGCGGCGGAGCGGCTGCTGCACGTGGGGATTTTTGATCCCAAGATTGGCGGCGATCCGATTTTATTCCAGCATTTGTTTTGGTTTTATTCGCATCCGGCGGTTTACATCATGATTTTGCCGGGGATGGGAGTGGTGAGCGAGTTGATTGCTTGCTTTGCGCGGAAACGGATTTTCGGGTATTCGATGATCGCGTTTTCGAGCTTGGCGATTGCGGTGCTTGGGTTTTTGGTTTGGGGCCATCACATGTTTGTTACCGGCCAATCCGTCTACGCTGGATTGATTTTTTCGGTATTGAGTTTCATGGTGGCGATTCCTTCGGCGATCAAGGTGTTTAACTGGACGGCTACGCTTTATAAGGGCTCGATTTCGTATGAAGCGCCGATGCTTTATGCCTTGGGATTCATCGGGCTTTTTACCATGGGCGGATTGACGGGGTTGTTTCTCGCTTCGCTGGCCACCGATGTGCATTTGACGGGGACTTATTTCATCGTGGCGCATTTTCACTACATCATGGTGGGCGGGGCGGTGATGGCTTACCTCGGCGGGATTCATTTTTGGTGGCCGAAGATTACTGGGCGACTCTATCCCGACGGATGGGCGCGGTTTGCGGCACTGATTATTTTTGTGGGATTCAATCTGACCTTCTTTCCACAATTTGTGCTCGGCTATCTCGGCATGCCTCGGAGATATGCGGTTTATCCCGCGGAGTTTCAGGTTTTGAACGTGATGTCGTCGGCGGGGGCTTCGATTTTGGGGATCGGGTATTTGATTCCTTTGATTTACTTGATTTGGTCGATTCGCTATGGACCGGTGGCCGGGCCGAATCCTTGGGGCGCGAAAGGCTTGGAGTGGGAAACGCCGTCGCCGCCGCCTACTGAGAATTTCGAGGAAATTCCGATTGTGACTGAGGAGGCTTACGCTTACGCGGAGCCGGAGGACGTGCATGGCTGAGCTTTCGGCCGGCTCGGCGCATGCGGCTGTTCATCCGCCCGGGCTGCGCCATCATTTTGAGGATATGGAACAGCAGCACGAGGCTGGCAACCTCGGCATGTGGGTGTTCCTGGTCACCGAGATTTTATTTTTTGGCGGACTTTTTGCGGCCTATGCGATTTACCGGTCGCTGTATTTGCCGGGATTTGAGGCGGGCAGCCGTTTGCTGGATGTAAAACTCGGCGCAACGAATACTGCGGTGTTGATCGGCAGCAGCTTGACGATGGCCTTGGCGGTGCACGCAGCGCAGACCGGGAAACGCAAGGCGCTGATTTTCTTTTTGCTGTTGACCATGGTGCTCGGGGCGGTTTTTCTTGGAATTAAGTTCGATGAGTATGCGACGAAGTGGCACCACGGCTTGGTGCCGGGGTTGAAGTGGGCGCCTGATGAAGAAATGTATAAGAATGCGCCGCTGGGCTCGGTCGAGTTGTTTTTCTGTTTTTATTTTTTCATGACGGGGTTGCACGCGCTGCACATGATTATTGGATTTGGGATTATGACGGTGATGACTTTGGAGGCTTGGGGCGGGAAATTTTCTGCGGAATATTATGCGCCGGTGGAAGTTAGCGGGCTTTACTGGCACTTTGTAGATATCGTGTGGATATTTTTGTTCCCGCTGCTCTATTTGATTGGAGGGCGCTACTGATGTCCGGGCACGTGGTATCGGTGCGTCTGTACGTTACGATTTTTTTGACGCTGCTGGTTTTGACCGGGCTGACGACCGGCGTCGCGTTTATCGATCTGGGGGCTTACAACACGGTTGTGGCGCTGGCGATTGCGGTGTTGAAGATGCTGCTGGTGGTGCTTTTCTTCATGCACGTGCGGTATAGCAGCGGGTTGACGAAGATTGTGGTGTTGGCGGGATTTTTCTGGCTGGCGATTATGCTTACGTTTACGATGTCGGATTATTTTACCCGCGGGTTGGATAATCCGCCAAATGGATGGGGTCCTTCGATTTCCGCGCCGCCGAATCCCTAAAGGGATCCTTGATTGCCTCTCTCGCCCAAACTCGGAAAACATAACCTCAGCGGCTAAAGCCGAGGTAAATTGACGTTGTTATCGGCATGACTGAAGTCATGCCCTGACAAAGCGGGACTTGCTTCGCATTGAGTTCTGGACGTTTCTCCGGTAACCTCCCGTCGGGGATTTCCTCTGAAAAATTGAAATTGCTAGCTTGCTTGAATGGGCATGTCGAGAGGCTCGCGTGGTTGATCATTTGATGCAGGTGATGCCGCCTGAGGCGGTGAAGATACTTCTGGCGCTGCTGCTTTCGTTTTTGATTGGGCTGGAGCGCGAGGAACGGCGGCCTGGAGAACAGGGATACTTGTTCGGCGGGGTGCGGACTTTTCCTTTGATTGGGCTGATTGGGCTGGCGCTGGCGCAGCTCGATGCTTCGGTTTGGCCTGCGACTGTCGGGTTTGCCGTGATTGCCGCATTCCTCTGGCTTAGCTACCAGCATAAGTTGCAGAAAACTGAGGCCGCCGGCGTTACTACCGAATTTTCCGGGCTGGCCACCTATGTGGTTGGTGCGTTGGTGGCGCGGAATCAATTTTGGGTGGCCACCGCGCTGGCTGTTTTGTCGCTTTTGCTTTTGGAATTGAAGGCGGTGCTGGAATCGCTTTCGAAACGTGTGCCTGGCGAGCAGATTTTTACGTTTACGAAATTTTTGCTGTTGACTGCGGTGATTTTGCCGATTGTGCCGAATCAGACTTACGGGACTTTTGGATTCAATCCTTTCAAGACTTGGTTGGTGGTGGTGGCGGTTAGCGCGGTTTCTTATGCCAGTTATTTGCTGCAGCTTTGGACGAGCGGGAAGAGCGGGATCTTATTAGCGGCGGTTTTGGGCGGGCTTTATTCTTCTACCGCGGCTACCGTCGTGCTGGCCAAGCGCGCCAAGGATGAAAACCGGCCGCATCTTTTTTCCGGGGCGATTTTGATTGCTTCGAGCGTGATGTATTTGCGGATTTTGATTTTGGTGGCACTGTTCAGCATGGAATTGGCGCGGCGGCTTTTATTGCCGGTGGTCGGGTTGTTTGTTTTGGGGATGGCGGTGGGGCTTTTTTGGGCCGGGCGGCGGGACGCGGAATCGGGGGAAGTGAAGAGCGCGAAGGCCGCGCCGAATCCTTTGGAATTGAGTTCGGCATTTTTCTTTGCGGTGATTTTTGTGGTGATGCTGGCGGCGACGCATTATGCGGTGGTTTATTTGGGGCGCGGCGGGGTTTATGCGTTGGCGGCGTTGACTGGGTTTACGGATATTGCGCCTTTTATTTTGGGATTGGCTAATACGGTGGGGACTTCTACACCGTTTGCGCTGGCGGCTTCGGCGGTGATGGTGGCGGCGGCTAGCAATAATATTGTTAAGGGTGGGTATGCTTTTTCGTTTGGGGATCGGAAGACTGGGATGGAGAGTTTGATTTTGCTTTTGGTGTTTGCTGCGGTTGGATTGTTGCCGCTGATTTGGTTGGCTGCTTAGGGATTCGGAAAAACCGTTAGGCAATTTCAGATTTCAGAGAGAATTCGAAGGCGCCAGGTCATTGTGTTTCTCGGGCCGTCGTAAGTTCATAGATGTGGCGCGATTTTCTTCGTAAGAGCCGGCGGGACGCCAGCGCTACTTGAGCTTACCAACGAGTTTTGGTCCGCGCGTGAGCGTTGCCTTTGGCGATGATTTTCCTTGTCGGATGCCGGCGGGAACGCCGGCGCTACTTTGCGGCGCGGAAGGCTAGGACTGCGTTTAGGCCGCCGAAGGCGAAGGAGTTGGATAGAGCGGCTTCGGCGCGGAGATTTCGGGATTTGTTGGGGATGTAGTCTAGGTCGCAGGCTGGATCGGCTTTTGTGAAATTGGCTGTGGGCGGGAGCGTGCCTTCGTGTAACGCCATGATGGTTATTACGGCTTCGATGGAGCCCGCGGCTCCCAGGGCGTGACCGTGCATGGATTTGGTGGAGCTTATGGCCAGGCGGTCGGCTTGCGGGCCGAAGACTTCGCGGATGGCGGCCGTCTCGGCTGGATCATTACCTGGCGTGGCTGTTCCGTGAGCGTTGATGTAGCCGATTTGTTCGATGGCCAGGTTCGCGTCGGCTAACGCGCGGCGGATGGCGCGAGCTGGGCCTTCTACTGTTGGCTGGGTGATGTGATGAGCGTCGGCAGACATGCCGAAGCCGGCTAGCTCGGCGTAAATTTGTGCGCCGCGGGCGCGGGCGGCCTCTAGCGGCTCGAGAACGATTATGCCGGCGCCTTCGCCCAGGATCATGCCGCGGCGGTCTACGCAGAAGGGGCGGCACGTGTCTGGCGCGATTACCCGCATGGCTTCCCAGGCTTTCAGGCAGCCCAGGGCGAAGGGCGCCTCACTGCCTCCCGTGATCGCCAAATCTACTTCTCCGCGGCGCACCATTTGAAAAGCTTGACCTATGGCATGATTCGAGGACGAGCACGCTGTCGAGACCGCGTACGATGGGCCGTGAATCCCGAATTCCATGGTCACATGGCTAACGCCGCCGCTAGCCATCGTGCGCGGGACGATTAGCGGATGGACGCGGTTTCTGTCGCGTCGATAGAGATCGATGTAACCGGAATCCTGGCTGATTTGACCACCGGCGCCGTTGCCGCAGACCACCGCGGTGTTCTCCTGAAGCGCGGGAGTGAAAGTGATGCCCGAGTCGGCTACGGCTTCACGAGCGGCGATTACTGCGAATTGCGCGAAGCGATCTAGATGATCGGCGCGGCTGCCTTCGAAATATTGGAACGGATCGTAATTGCGGACTTCGGCGCCATTTTGGAAGCGCATCACCGAGGAATCTACGGCGGTGATCGGGCCGATGGCGCTGACGCCGCGCTGGATCGAGCCCCAGGCTTCCGCGACATTCGGACCAGCCGCGCAGATGATGCCGACGCCGGTGATGGCGACTCTGCGGTCGGCCATCCGTTAGCTCGCCGGCGCGGTGGTGGAACCGAGCGTCGAGCCGTCCTTGCCGGAGTCCAGGATGCGCTGGACGCCTGCGACGATATCGCTGACAGTGCGGATGTTGCGGGCCTCGTCATCGGGGATGGAGATATTGAATTTGCCTTCGAGCTCGAAAAGCAGGGTAAACGTATCGAGGGAATCGACGCCGAGTTCCTGGAGCGAGGAATCCAGCTTGATCTGCTCGACGGGAATGCGCTTCACCGACGCGAGCGTGGCGATCACTTTCTCCTCGACGGCGGAATCAGGCATCAGGCGTCCTTTTCGCAGTTTCCATATTGGCAGAGAACAATTATAGGCTGCCTCGCCGGATTCGGGAATTAGTTCGTTGCGCTGGACCCTGAGGCTGCCTAATTGAGAAAAATTAGCCGAAAGCGTGACGGAATGCAATCGATACGATTCAGGTGGCGGTTCCCGAGTGCGGGGTGCGGCGGCGGGTATTGTCATCTTTTATGGCGGGTATAAATCTAAAGGCCGAAATATGGGCTGAATTTGATATGCTTCACCTGCCTGGGGCTGCTGAAGGCTACGTCCCCTCTGGGTCCTACCCTGCGGTTGCGAACTGTCCCGCGCAGGGGTAATGTTTGCGGCCTAAATTTGAGAAATACCGCGCGCGGCTGGGCGGGCGGAAAAGTGTATGCGCGAAAGCGCGGAGCTGCGGATGACACCCGGATCGCGATCGAACGGAAATGGCAACGGCAACTGTCACGAAATGCCGGCGTCCATCGTCGCGACTGCCACGGCCGTTCCGCCCCACCTGATTACCGCTGAGGACGTCAAGAAGCACATTCAATCGATCTTTCATCTCGAGGGCAGCCGGTTGGATGGCATGTTCTCGATTGTGGATAACTCGCATATCAAGCAACGGCATACGATTTTTCCGCTGGATTACACGGTGCAGCCGCGGCCCTTGACGCAGACCAGCTTGGAATATCAGGAACACGCGATCCGGTTGGGCAAGCAGGTGGCGGAAGATTGCCTGGCGCGGGCGGGGATGAAGCCGGAAGAGATTGATTGGATTATTACGGTTTCTTGTACCGGGTACATGATTCCTTCGCTGGATGCTTACTTGATCGAGAGCATGGGATTCCGGCGCGATGTGCGGCGCTTGCCGATTACCGAGATGGGTTGCGCGGCGGGGGCTTCGGCGTTGGCGCGGGCGCATGATTTTCTGCAGTGCGGGGCGAAGAAGAACATTTTGGTGATCGCGGTGGAGTTGCCTAGCCTCACTTTTCAGCGGCGCAACTTTACCCCGGCGAATTTGATTTCCAGCATTCTTTTTGGCGATGGGGCGGGGGCCGTGATTCTTACCAGCGATGAGCGGACTGGTTGTATGCGCGTCGTGGGCGCTGAGCCGTTCCTGATGCCGAATTCGTTGGACGCCATGGGATTTGATTTGAAGGATGAGGGATTCCATATCGTGCTGTCGAAGGACGTGCCGGAATTGCTGCGCGGCGGGATTCGCGGCGTCGTTGAGAAATTCCTGAATCGCTTTCATCTGGGTACTGAGGATTTGTCGGCGTATCTGCTTCATCCGGGCGGGCGCAAATTGCTCGACTATATGGAGACGGAGCTGGGGATTTGCAAGTGCGAGACGCAGCCTTCCTGGGACATACTTTCGGAGTATGGGAATTTGTCGAGCGCCTCGGTGCTGTTTGTGCTTCACGAATGGGTGACGAAGCGGACGATGGAGGCGGGGAAGTACGGGATGATGGCGGCGTTTGGGCCGGGATTTACTACCGAGATGCTGTTGATGCGCTGGGCTTGATGCCCGGCGGCGAATGGATGAAAATCTGGGACGCGATTCTGCTATTTGCCGCGGTTTGACCCTTCCATGAGTCAGAGTGTTATCGCGTATTTGATTTTGCTGGTTTTTGTGGGCGTGGTGCGCCTGATTGAGTTGCGGATTTCGGCGCGCAATCAGCGGGGGATGGCGGAGAAGGGCGTTTCTAGGGTTAGTGAGCCACGATATCGTTGGATGGTGGCGCTGCATATCGCGGTTTTGATTTCGGCTGGGCTGGAAGTTGTGTTTTTGCACCGGCCTTTGATTCGGCCGCTGGCTGCGGTTTGTTTGGCGGTGTTGGCGTTTTCGATTATTTTGCGCTGGTGGGTGATTCGCACGCTGGCGAGCCATTGGAATGTGCAGGTGATGGCTTCGACTTCGTTGGGAGTGGTTACTAGCGGGCCTTATCGTTGGGTGCGGCATCCGAATTATTTGGCGGTGTTTTTGGAATTGCTGGCGATTCCGCTGATTTATTCGGCTTGGATTACGGCGATTTGGGGGACTTTGGCGCACATTTTGATTTTGCGCTGGCGGATTCATGTGGAAGAAGAGATGTTGATGGCCAGTCCGCAGTATCGCGCCGCGATGGGTTCGAAGCCGCGATTTCTGCCTGGGCTGTTTTAAGTAGCGCCGGCGTCCCTGCCGGCATCTTACGAGCGCAGATTTCCGCGAGAACCGAAGAGTTGGGCGGCGCTTGTTGTGAAATAGAGCCGTGTACTTGAGTTACGTAGTCCGGCTACGACTGTTGCCCGTGGTGAGTTGTTTGCTCGTAAGATGCCGTCAGGGACGCGGGCGCTAAGTTGATGTACGATGCTCCATTGCCCCTCCTTGGGAGGTTTTTTGCGGACGCGGTTTGCCGGCCTCTGTTTTGCCTCATTGCTGATTGGGATTCTCGCTGTTTGTTCCGCGAGCGTTCCGTTGCGCGCTCAACAATTCGATGAATCGAAACTGCAGGGCCTGAAGTGGCGCTTAATCGGGCCGTTTCGCGGCGGGCGCTCGATTACTGCCACCGGCATACCTGGTAATTCCAGCACATTTTATTTCGGTGCGGTATCCGGCGGCGTTTGGAAAACTACGAATGCCGGGCTCACCTGGGAACCTATCTTCGACAAGCAGGCTATTTCCTCGGTTGGCGCGATCGCTGTGGCCGAATCTGATCCGAACATCATTTATGTGGGGACGGGCGAAGCCTGCATTCGCGGAAATATTTCTTATGGCGATGGCGTTTATAAATCGGTGGATGCTGGGAAGACCTGGACGAATATCGGATTGCGCGACACCCGGCATATTGGCGCGGTGATCGTCGATCCGCACGATGCGAATACCGTTTTTGTGGCGGCGCTTGGGCACACCTACGGACCCAACGCGGAACGCGGAATTTTCCGCAGCCGCGATGGCGGGCGGAATTGGGAGAAAGTCCTTTATAAGGATGACAGGACCGGCGGCATCGATATCGTATTCGACCCCGAGAATTCGCACGTGCTTTTTGCCGCTCTCTGGGAGGCAGGGCGCACGCCTTGGAGTTTGACTAGCGGCGGCCCGGGCAGCGGGCTATATCGCTCGATTGACGGCGGGACGACGTGGAAGCGCATCGAGGGTAACGGATTTCCCGAAGGCGTACTGGGAAAAATTGGAGTTTCAGTTTCAGGCGGCGATTCGTTTCGAGTCTTCGCGTTGGTGGAGGCGGAGAAGGGCGGGCTCTACCGCTCCGATGATGGCGGCGATTCCTGGCAGCTAGTGAACGATGACCATCGCTTCCGGCAGCGCGCCTGGTATTTCACGCACGTGTTCGCCGATCCGAAGAGTGTGGATTCCGTTTATGTGCTGAATACGGGACTGTTTCGCTCGACAGACGGCGGTCGAAAATTCGAGCGGATTTCCGGTATGCACGGCGATCATCATGATCTGTGGATAGATCCGACGGACCCGGATCGCATGATCAATGCGAATGACGGCGGAGCAACGATCACGACGGACGGCGGGAAAACGTGGTCGAGCGAGATGAATCAGCCAACGGCGCAGTTCTATCACGTCGCGACGGATTCGCGGTTTCCGTACCACGTTTACGGCTCGCAACAGGACAGCGGCAGCGTCGCGATCGCCAGCGATTCGAATCGCGGCGCGATTGACCGGCAGGATTGGTATTCGGTGGGCGGCGGCGAGAGCGGCTACATCGCGCCCGATCCCACGAACCCGGATGTGGTCTATGCCGGATCGTATTTCGGTTATGTCTCGCGATTCGATAAGCGCACCGGGCAGACGCAGACCGTTTCGCCGTGGCCTGATGATCCGGACGGAAGCGGCGCGGCGGGGCTCAAATATCGCTTCACTTGGACGCAGCCGATTGTTTTTTCGCCGAATGATCCGAGCACTCTTTATTATTCCGGCCAGGTGCTTTTCAAATCCAGCGATAGCGGCATAACTTGGACGGAAATTAGCCCGGATTTAAGCCGCAACGACAAGACCAAGCAGCAATCTTCCGGCGGCCCAATTACGAAAGATAATGCCAGCATCGAATTCTACGATTTGATTTTTACCGTGGCGGAATCGCCGGCGCAGAAAAATCTGCTCTGGGCGGGCACCGACGACGGGTTGATTCATTTGTCTCGCGACGGCGGAGTGCATTGGACGAGCGTGACGCCGCCGGGAATTCCGGCGTGGAGCACGGTGAGCCTGATCGATCCTTCATGGCACGATGGCGGGACGGCTTACGTGGCGGTGGACGCGCACAAGCTGGATGATTTCAAGCCGTACATTTTCCGCACGCACAAATTTGGCAAGGAATGGACGCAAATCACTAATGGAATTCCGGACGGCTCGTATGTGCATGCAGTGCGCGAGGACCCGCAGCATGGCGGATTGCTTTTTGCCGGCACGGAGACTGGTGTTTTTTATTCGCTCGACGATGGCGAACATTGGCAGCGTTTGCAATTAAATTTGCCGCCTTCGCCGGTCCACGATCTGGCGATCAAGAACAGCGATTTGATTGTGGCCACGCACGGCCGCTCATTCTGGATTCTGGATGATATTTCCCCCTTGCGGCAATTGGCGGATATGCGCGCGGGCACCAGCGCATTTCTATTTAAGCCGCGGCCGGCGATTCGCTTTCGGCGCGAGCGAACCGGCACGGCCACTGCTTGGAAAACGGCCGGCCAGCCCGCGCCGCCTGGCGCTACGATTTATTACTGGCTGAAAGAGAAGCACTCGAAGGACGACGAGATTAAGCTCGATATTTTGGATTCGTCGGGGAAAGTGGTGCGCCATTTTTCTAGCAAGCCGAAGCCGCCGGACGACGATCAGGAAGGGAAAGAAGACGACGCGGAAGAAAAACCTCCCGCGTCGCTGCCCGCCGAACAGGGCTTGAATCGATTTGTGTGGGACTTGCGCTATGAGAAGCCGCGTTTGGTGCATGGGGCGGTTTACGACGAGGGCGACCCATTGGGATCTTTGGCGCTTCCGGGAAATTACCAGGTTCGATTTACCGCCGACGGGAGAGATCATACGCAGGATCTGGAATTGCGCATCGATCCTCGGGTGAAGACCAGCGACGACGATCTCGCGAAGCAGTTCGATCTGGTTGCGAAAATCCGAGATTTGCTGGATCAAGTGAATGGCGCGGTGCTCGAAATTCGCGGCGTGCGCGCGCAACTCAAAGCTTTGGGGAAGAGGCTGGAGGCTGACGAGGCGGCGCAGCCAGTGCGCGATGCCGCTGCGGATCTCGACAAGAAGATGACGGAAGTGGAAGAGCAGTTGGTGCAAGGCAAGGCTACCGCTTCCGAGGATATGTTGAATTATCCGGTGGAATTGGATAGCCGGCTGGGTTATTTGCAGAATGCGGTGGATAGCGCGGATTTTGCGCCGACGCAGGCGGAAATTGCGCTGGAGGCGGAGTTGGAGAAGAGCGTCGGTGATGTCGTTGCGCAATGGAATGATTTGAAGGACAAAGGTCTCGCTGCGCTGAATGAATTGATTGCCAAGGACAATATTCCCGCGATTGGATTGACGGCGAAACCGGAAGTGAAGCAGCCGACCGCGTCGCCGGAATAGCAAAGTAGCGCCGGCGTCCCTGCCGGCATCTTACGAACGAGATTTCGCCACAGCCGCGGACGTGGGCGGCCCCACCAGCTGAATCTGGCTTCTCTTCGACGCATTCGTTCGGCGATGATTACGGCTTTTGCGTAGAGTTGCGCTCGTAAGATGCCGGCAGGGACGTCGGCGCTACTTTACTGCCGGCGCTGCTTCAGGCGCGGGTTGTGGTTGTGGCGTGCCGCACTGGGCTTCTACTTGGGCGCTGAGTGCGTCGTCGAATTGTGCTTCGCGGCGATTGCTGGCCGAGCAGATTTGCGCGGCGGTTAGGCCGGAGGCGCTGTGAAAATCGGCGCCTGCTAAATTTGCTCCGGTGAAATCTACACCGCGCAGGACGGCACCTTCGAAATTGGCGCCGCGGAGATCGGTATTTCGCAAGTCGGCTTCGATCAGGAGGGCGCGATTGAGTTGCGCGTCGCGCAATGAGGCTGCCGGCAGCTTTGTGGACCATAGATACGCATCTTGCAAATCCGCCAGCGAAAGATCGGCGCTGGATAGATTGGCTTCGCGCAGGTCGGCTTTTTCGAAATTGGCGTGGGCCAGACGGGCTTCGCGCAAATCGGCATTGAAGAGATTGGCGCCGCCTAGGCGGGCATCTACTGCTACGGCTGCATGCATTGCGGCATAAGAAAGGTCGGTTTCGCGCAGGTCGGCGCGCGTCAGATTGGCCTTCTCGAGCTTGGCGCCCTGCAAATTGGCGCGGAAAAATTGCACGCGATCGAATGAGGCTGAACGCAGATTGGCTTCGCGTAGATTTGCGCCGCGGAAATCGGATTCCGAAAAATAAGCGCCCTGCAGATCGGCTTTCCAGAGATGCGAATTCGTCCAGAAAGTGCGATATCCCTGCGCGTAACGCAAGTGGAGATCGTTGAGCTGCGCGCCTTTTACGTGGGAAATATCTTCATCGCGGCCGCTCCAGCCCGCGGGGGCCGTGGAAACTCCGGACTCGATAAAATCCGCGTACGGACGATATCCGATCATCCAGAACACATCGGCGGACCAGCGGCGCATGCTGGCGGCGCTGTAATCGGGCATGACGTTGGAGTCGTGCGGCGCGCCGTAGACGATGCCCAACGTAAGGATCGCCAGGATTGCCCCGAGAGCGAGTGCAGAGCTTGCGCGGCGGACTGGTGTGGCATAGCGTTTTGCTGAATCAAGAGAAATTTCAATTGACGGCTGGCGTTCCCGCGAAGATTCCTCGGACTGGCGCTCGCGCAGGGTTTCCACCGCAGCGTGATCCTCGGGGAGTTCCTGCTGCAGCTCCGCGAATAGCGGGGACTGAAGCTCGTCATCGGCGCTTTCGTATTCATCGGTCGTCGCGCGCGATTCGTCGTTCGAGTGAATGCGATCCGCAGGGGGCAGTAACGCGGAATCGTCTTGGATCGGTGCGCTGTACATGGACGGCAACGTCTCGATCAAATCTTTTTTGGGGAGCGCGGTGGTGACCACGAGAGCGAGGACGAAGACCGCAATCTGCAGCATCGCCGCGCGGAGATCCTGCATGACCAGATAGCGCGCCCAGAACATGAGCAACGTCGCGGGGACGACGGCGTACGCAAGCAGCAGCGGAATCGTAGATTCGAGCACCGAGGGCGATGCTCGGTTTCCCGTCCAGCCGTGGAAGCGGCGGCGGAAAAGGGTCATCAGCAGCCATGGGCCGCTGCGATCGACTGGGCGCCCATCCGGAAAAATTGCGGGAAGCTCGATGAGGCGCTCCCACAGGCGCTCCATCGAAACGTGGAGATAAAGAAACATGCCGAAGATGATCATCGGCGCCACGACGAAAAATCCGGAAATTGGCAGCGCCGCTCCGAGATTCGGAATGGGGACGAGTGGCGCGCCGCGCAGAAAGAGGACGTCGCGAGTGGTGGCGATGCGCAGAACGCTGAGAGCGCAGGCGACCATAGTGGCGATGAACAGGCGATAGCATTGGCGCGCGCGTTGTTCGGCGAGGTGCTGCCCCTCAAACTCGGAAACCGAAGTCGGAAGCGCAGCCCACAGCAGGCTCGCGCCGGCGAGTTGCTTGGTGTGCAGTCCGGCGGCGCCATCAAGCGATGCGCCTTCTAGATTTGCGCCCTTGAAATCCGCGCCGAGCAAATTCGATTCGCGCAGATCGGCCTGCACCAAACTCGCCCCGCGCAAATCCGCGAGCAATAATTCCGAGCGCTGGAAATTCGCTTTATTAAGGATGGCGCCCTGGAGATTCGCGCCAGTCAGATCCATGCCTTCGAAATTTGCGCGCGCCAATTCCAGGCGCTTGCCGAAAATACCGCGCGACTCGACCCATTCGCGATGCAGTTGGAGTAATTCGACCAGCTCCGGCTGACCCACTTGCCTTGGCGGAAGATCCTGCGAAGGGGCAGCCGCCAGCGCTGCGTCTTCCTTGATGATTTCACCCACACGCCACTGAAATGAAGACATACTTCGCCCGCCCCCCGTTGCTTGGAGAATGCCGATTCTTGTTGAGCGCCGCCGGACGCGTGCACTGCGCTAGTTCTAGGACGTTTCCCCGTGATCCGCGGGCCGCCGGTGGTGCTTCGATCGCGGATCGACGGTCGGAAAATAAATGCGCCAAAAATCGGGTGCTGGACTCGTGAACTCGATGCCTATCTTGTGTCCTATCGGCGTTATCGGGCCGATATTTACGACGCGACAGTCTTGCTGTTCCAAGGTGGCCTTGTTCGTGATGCGCACATTGTCGCCGCGCTCCACGTGGCCTTTCAAAAAGACCATGCCGCCGAACGCATTCACGTTCAGCATCGTGGCGATCTCTTCCTGCGGCGCGCCGTTTGCCGCGTGCCGAGTGACCACTACAGGCACCTGCAGCTTTAGGCGGTGACTTCGCCGGGCGCCTATCCTCGGCTTATCCACTGCGTTCGCTGATTTCATTTTGGCTCTGTCTACAGAGGTTAGTTGGGCGACGGAGAGTGAGCAATGGTACGCGCGGACAGGTTTTATTTCCCGGGCGGACGGGCAGGTTTTCGCGAGCGAATGCGGCGATCTAGGGGCTAAGTGCTGGAGACGCAGGGCTTTCGCAGTGGCGAATAACCAAAGTTTGCGCAGCCGTTGCGGCGGCATTTGAATTTTTCTTCGTAGGAGCGCTGGGTCAATCGTCTCTGCGATTGCAAAGCAGCTGACGCGCCCGCTCCCTGTCGGATGGTTCGAAGTGGCGCAGTTGGACTAGTACGACGGCGACGGCGGCTGGCGAATTTCTTTTTCGGCGTTGGGTGGAAGTTTGTCGATATGTTTCAGAAAAGTGGCCAGTTGCCAGACTTGCGTGTCGTTGAATTTGGCTTTCCACGCGGGCATGCCGCTCCAACGGATGCCGTGGCGGATGATGTAAAAGTTTTCGTTGTCGGGCATGTCGGCGGCGTCGGACATGAATTGCGGAGCCGGCGGATTGAAGGCGTGACCCATCGCGGAGTCCGGATTGGCGGAGCTTCCATGGCAGCCGGCGCAATTATCACGATAGAGCTTGGCGCCCGCGACGAGATTGTCCTCCGAGGGAGTGATCGGATTTTGAAGGACCGGCGCACGGCGCTCCACCGAAGCATCGGACGCGCTCATCGCCACATGACGCTCGATTGCCGAGGTTTCTTGATCGGCCGCGAAGCTTACATAGCCGAATTTCACTATCAAGTAGGCACCCACGAGGATCAGCACGATCGTCAGAAAAACTCCCCAGAAGAAACTGCGCATCATGGCCTCCGCGATTTAGTGAATTCAAGTGCCAGTTTAATTGATAGCGCCGAGATTTTCTGTTCTGTTTCGGACTACTTCGTTTCCGCGAGCCGATTGTATTTCTTCAGCACCTCGCGCAGCTTGTCGTGGGGCAGGGCTTCCACGCGATGATCGTCAATGCCGGTCATCGTGTCCGCGGCCACCATGGCGTTGATCACCGCTTCTTCGGTGGCTTCGACGGTGGCTGCGAAGAGCGGATCGATTTTTTCGACCGGCAAAATGGTGATGGCCGCCGGAGTTTTCGACATTCCGGCGCCTGCATTCGCCGTCGAAAATGAGATGAAGATATCTCCTGAATCGTTTCCGGAAATGCTGCCGTTGCGGCCGAGGCCGAGGGTGACGCGGCGGGCGAGACGCTTGAGTTGATGTGGGAGCAGAGGCGCATCGGTGGCGACGACGACGATGATTGAGCCCGTGTCGCTGTCCCAGATTGGCGGGCCCGGAATTTCTTTTCCGACTGGAACTCCCGCGACACGCAAGTTGCTGCGAATTCCGTAATTGCATTGCACCAGAACTCCAACCGTGTAGCCGCCGGCTTTCTCGCTTAGTTTGCGCGACGAGGTGCCGATGCCGCCTTTGAATTCATTGCAGACCATGCCCGTGCCGCCACCGACGCTGCCTTCTTCGACTGCGCCGCCGTGTGCATTTTCGATTGCGGCGCTGGCGTCTTCTGGCTTCACGTGGAAGCCATTGATGTCATTCAGATAGCCGTCCCAGGTTTCGGCGACGACTGGCAGCGACCACCAATCATCCAGCGGCGCCGGCGGGCCGTGCTCGAATTGCCATTTGATCACGGCATCGCGCACTACGCCGACGCTGTGCGTGTTGGTGATCATCACCGGGCCGTAGAGAAATCCGGATTCGTCGACCCAAGTCGTGCCCGTCATTTCTCCGTTGCCATTTTCCGTGAACCATCCGGCGAAAACGGGATCGGCGGAAGCTTTGCCGCGCGGGAAAATTGCGGTCACTCCGGTGCGGACCGGGCCGACCCCGACTTTTAGTTTTCCTTCGCCGGAGATGAGCGTGCGATGGCCAACCTCGACACCATTTACGTCGGTGATGGCGTTCAGCGGGCCGGGCGTTCCATCGAATGGCACGCCGAGATCGCGCGCGCGCGGCTTGGCTTTCGACTGAGCTGCGGCCGGCTGAGCGACAATCGCCAGCGCGCAGGACGCCAACGCCATCAGCACGAATCGTTTCAATGAGCACCTCGCTCGCTCGAATTCTGTAATTCGCGGCTGGCTTGTTGCAGTGCCGCGATGTTTTTCGCCAACTCGGCTTCGAGAATCTTTTCCTGAGAGGCCGCGAGCTTCCAGTCGCCTGCTTCGGCCGCTTCGGTCAATCCCGGCAATTCCAGGTGTGCGTAAGTGAAGCGGGCCGCGTAAAGCGTGTGCTTGAACCACGGGCGTCCGGGAATTCCGTCGGGATTGCACCAGTTGCGCTCGATCTGCATGAGCTCGGCGTTGACGCGATTCGTGGCGGCGTTCTCGCCACCGGCGGGCGCGTTCGTGCTTGCGCTCAACGTTGCGACTACTGCGGCATTCAAATCGCGGCCCGCGGTTTCGAATTGATCTACCTGCGCGTATAGGGGCTGCAAGTCGAGGTGCTCGTGAACGCGGCTTTTCACATCCAGTTCGTCGACGAACGAACGGATATTTTTCGCATAAGTCTCGAAATCGTAGGGCAGCACATTGGCATTCGCGAGGCGCAGCGCGAGCACGCCCCAAAGTTGCGTCATCAGCGCGTGATACTTGTAACCCGGATCGCCGAAATGATTCATCCAGTAAAAATCATCGTAGAGAGAATGATAGACGCCGTAGGGCCCGTCGAATTCGAGGCCGAGGGTGGGGATGCCGAGAAAATTAAGGAAGACGGTGTGGTCCGAGCCGCTGCCGATGCGAGTATCGGCCAATTCCGAATCTTGCGCTGGACGGGTCTCATGCAGTTGCTGCTGCCGCGTGTCGCACCATTCTTGATAGAGCGTTTTTCCGGACGGTGCGGGCAGCGTGCGCGTTACGTCCACTAGAACCGTCGCGAGTGAGGCTACCGGCGTGCCATGAAAATTCGGGCCCGACGCCGACGAATCCACATTGAGATAGGCGATGGCTTTCTTTTTCAGCTCATCCGCGAATTCTTCGCCCCATTCGGTCGAGCCGGTCAGCGCGTATTCTTCGCCGTCCCAACTGCAAATCACCAGCGTCCTGCGCGGTCGGACCCCTTTCTTTAGCATCTCGCCGAGATCGCGCGTCATTTCCAGCATCGTGGCCGTACCGCTTGATGGATCGACGCCGCCGTAGACCCAGGCATCGCGATGATTGCCGAGCACGATCCACTCATCCGGCAATTCCGCGCCGCGAATGCGGGCCTCCGTGACGTAATAGGGTTGCGTGCTCGTATCCATATCTACTTTCAGATGCGCGCGGACGCGATCGCCGCCGAGATGATATTGAAACGGCAATCCGCCTTGCCAGGATTGCGGCGCTTGCGGGCCATCCATATTTTTGAGCAGCGGCTGCGCGTCGTGCCAGGAGAGCGGCACGCCCATAATTTTCGGCAGCGAGACTGCATCGGCGATCGGAATTCTTTTTGCGCCGGGGACCGACGCCCATCCCGGCGTGAGCGGATCGCCCGGCTGAATGAAATCGTAGGTGATGGCGCCGCGCTGGATGTGCGTTTCCGGGCCCCAAGGCCCTTCGGGAAAGACTTTCCCTTGTCCGTAGCCGTCCTCTTGCGGATCAGAATAAATCAAGATTGCGGCGGCCCCTTCGCGTTCGGCGGTGAGCGCTTTGAATCCACGATAGCTGTAGGGATTCGAGTAGCGCACCAGCACGATTTTTCCGTGCACGCTGATTCCTTGCGTGCGCAGATAGTCGTAATCCTCAGGATTGCCGCTGTGCGCGTAAATTACTGGGGCGGTGACTTCGCCGGAAGCCGAATAACCGAGAAACGCGCCGGAAGCCGCGGGATTTTTTGTGTCCGGATCGACGGCATAGGGAGCTTCGCGCAACGTCGCGTGATATTCGACGGGCGCGACCATTTCGAGTGAAATTTCGCGCGGCTTCGAGTGCAGCACGTCGTATTCGTGGATGGTTACGTCTTCGAGACCCTGCTG
>JABDFR010000046.1 GCA_013286465.1 Acidobacteriota bacterium
TGGCACGCCGCATGTTCCGGCGCTTTATGCTTGCCAGCCGGGGCTGGAGATTCTGGCGCGGGTGGGAATCGAGAAAATCCGGGAGAAATCCAAGCGGCAGACGCAACGATTGATGGACGGGGCTTTGGCGCGCGGGTGGAAAGTGAATTCGCCGCGTGATCCTGAGGAGCGCGGCGGGACGATTTCGGTGGAATGTCCGCACGCCAAGGAAGTCAAAAGCGAATTGATCGCGCGGGATGTCCTGGTCGACTATCGCCCCGCCGCGGGCGTGCGGCTGTCGCCGCATTTTTATAATCGCGATGAGGAATTGGATTTTGCGCTGGCGCAGATGGAAGAAATTCTTGCCACGCGGGCTTGGGAGCGGCATCTGCAGCCCGTCTGAGCGGGCGCGGCCTTCGCATGCAGCGTCCCCCTCCGAAATATTCGATCGTAATTCCCGCTTACAACGAGGCGACGCGATTGCCGCGCGCGCTGGAAAAGATTCGCGCGTATTTGCTGGCGCGGGATTTCGACGCGGAAGTTCTCGTGGTGGACGACGGCTCGACGGACGCTACGGCTGAAATTGCGCGCGAGGCCGATCTGCATTGGCCCGATGCGTTGCGCGGCGTGCGCCTGGTTTCGAATGGCGAGAATCGCGGGAAGGGTTACAGCGTGCGCCACGGCATGCTCGAAGCCAAAGGCGGCGTCGCGCTTTTTACCGATGCCGATCTTTCTGCGCCGATCGAGGAATTCGATAAGTTGCTTGCGGCTTTGGCTGATGCTGATGTGGCTATTGGGTCGAGGGCTGTGGATCGGCGGTTGATTAGCGTGCATCAATCGCGATTGCGGGAGATTGCTGGGATTATTTTTAATCGATTTGTGCGGATTTTTACTGGATTGCCGTTTGAGGATACGCAGTGTGGGTTTAAGGCGTTTGTGATGGGGCGGGCTCGCGTGATTTTTGAGCAGCAGCGCATTGAACGATTCGGGTTCGACCCGGAAATTTTATTTTTGGCTAAGCGGCATGGGTTACGTTGCGTGGAAGTGCCGGTGCGCTGGGCGCATGATCCGGCTACTAAGGTGAATGTTTATAGTGATAGCGTGAAGATGTTTTTGGATCTTTTGGTGATCCGGTGGAATGCGATTTTGGGGCGGTATCCGACGTGAGAGCATACCTTCGGAGCCTCTGCCGGCGCTTTTCGCGCACTACCCCACTACTGGCAGCAATCTAGAGCGGACCGTCCAACCAGTGTCATGAAATTAGGGTATTGCGCCGCGCACGATTTCAGCCCATGGCTAAACTTGCGATCGTAAGAGCCGGCGGGGACGCCAGCGCTACGAAACCTACTTCTTTGCGGTCGGCGGTAGCAGGCCGTTCAATCGCAGATACATTGCGGCCATCGAATAGTGATCGGCGAATTCGGCGGAGAGCGTCATCATCATGCCGCCTCGGGAGATGGTGCGACCGCCGAAGAATGGTAGCGTGTCGCCGAGCTTGGAATCATCTACGTTGGCCAGCGCGGTGGTGCAGTAATCGAACGAAGTTTTGAGCGCGGCTACCAGTTTGTCTTTTCCGTCGGCTTCGGCGACTTTTACGTCGGGTTTTGCTTGGCCGGAAATTGTCGAGCACATACCGTAGTTTAGGCGGACGGCGTGGACGATTAGGTGCGCGAAGGTCATTTGCTGCGGGGTGGGGCTGAAATTGTATTTGTCGGCGGGCATTTCGTCGGCTGCGGCGACCATGTTTTTGGCGTTGTCGGCGACGTCGTCGCGCAGATGGCTGGCGATGGGATTGGCTTGTGGAGCGGCGGCGGGTGCGGCGGATTGTTGCGCGAAAGCCGGCGCGCAGAAGAAAAGAATTGCGAACGTGCCGCCGAGAATTTTGGAAGTCATTTTTGAATCCTTTCGAAAGAATTGCCCGAACGGAGCATAGCAGAGGGAAGGAAGGGAGGAGTTGCTTTGCTAAACAAAGTACTTGACAGTACGGGAGCTTGCTGCTAGGCTTTTAGCATGGATCCGCTGCCTTCGAATCGGCCTTTGCGTCCCGCGCCGGTGGCGCTGGATGAGCACGCGCGGGACAACCTGCGTTTCATCCGCGAAACGATGGAAAGGGCCTCGTCGTTTACCGCGGTGCCTGGATGGGGCGGGGTGGCGATGGGAATTACCGCGCTGGGTGCGGCGGCGGTGGCGTCGCGGCAGGCGGATTCCGTGAGTTGGTTCATTACCTGGTTGGCTGAGGCGGCCGTTGCGTTTGGAATCGCTTCGTTCACGACTTTGTCGAAGGCGCGTCGGGCGAACGTGCCGATTTTGGCTGGGCCTGGCCGAAAGTTTGCTTTGAGTTTTGCGCCGCCGGTGTTTGTGGCTGCGCTGCTTACTGTGATTTTATTTCGGGCTGGGTTGATTTGGGCGATTCCCGGCGTGTGGTTGCTGCTTTACGGGACCGCGGTGATTACCGGCGGAGCATTTTCGATTCGAGTGGTGCCTTTGATGGGGCTTTGCTTTATGGTGCTGGGAACGGTGGCGCTGTTTTCGCCGGCGAGTTGGGGGAGTATTTTGCTGGCGGCGGGATTTGGCGGATTGCACATTATATTTGGCGCGGTGATTGCGAGAAATTATGGCGGATAAATCGAACGCGGCGCGGGCGGAACGGCTAGATAAATTCTCCGCGCGGAAACCTGCGGCTGCTGGGAAGCTACGGGCTACGGCGGGATCGAGCGAAGTTTCTGCTACGCAGCTTGACCGGTTGATTCACGAGCGGACGCGGTTGGCGATCGTCAGCGCTCTCGCGGCGAATCCATCGCTTACGTTCTCCGAACTGAAGGATTTATTGCATGCGAGCGACGGTAATTTGAGCGTGCATGCGCGAAAGCTGGAGGACGCCGGGTATGTGGCTTGCACGAAATCGTTTGCGGGACGCACGCCGCGCACGGAATACCGTTTGACGGCCAGCGGGCGGCGGGCGCTGGAAAAATATCTGGATCATATGGAAGCGTTAATTCGGGCTACGCGGGAAGCTTAGGAAGGAAAAAATTTTACCCATGCACTTTATAGATGAAAGAACTTTGTTGATTGAGAATTTTCCCAGACTGCATGTTGCGATTCTGATGGACGGAAATGGGCGTTGGGCTGCCTCGCGCGGATTGCCGCGATCGGAGGGCCATCGGGCTGGCGTTGAAGCAGTGCGGCGGGTGGTGAAGGCTGCGCCGGAGCTGGCCGTCGGCACGCTCACGCTGTTTGCATTTTCGGGGGACAACTGGCAGCGTCCCGCGAATGAAGTGATTGCGTTGCTGGATTTGGTGGAAAGTTATTTGCTTGGGGAGGCGGCGAATTGCGCGGCTGGCGGAGTGCGCATTCGCGTGATCGGGAGGCGTGATCGGATTCCTCCTTCGTTGAAGGCTGCGATTGAGGCTGCTGAGGCGGTGACTTCGCAGGGGCGGGGGTTGGAGTTGCGGATTGCGGTTGATTACTCGAGCCGCGATGCGATTTTGCGGGCGGCTTGCTGGATGCTTTCGAGTTTGGAAGTTTCGCAGGCGGAATTTGCGCGGCGATTGGGGGAAGTTACTCATGCCGGGCGATCCAGTGCGGATGTGGATCTTTTGATTCGCACTGGTGGCGAGCATCGATTGAGTGATTTTTTGCTTTGGGAATGTGCTTATGCGGAGTTGGTTTTTGTTTCGAAGATGTGGCCGGAGTTTGAGGCTGGGGATCTTGAGGCGGCTATTGGGGAGTTTGGTTTGCGCGAGCGGAGATTTGGTCGCGTGCCGGCGGTGGTGGCGGGAGATTGATCGTGCGCGCAATCGAGATTGAAAGAAGCGGGCCGAAAAGCGGGAGGGGCTAAAGACCATCCCCTACGAAGAGCGCGAAGGCTTTTCTGATTACTCTTGTGGCGGCTTCGGTTAGTTTGTAGTTCCAGAGATCTTCTTCTTGTACCCACGCGGTGTCTGTTACGTCGCTGGCTGGGTGGGCTTCGCCGCTGATTTTTTTGCAGAGATAATCTACGATTACGAAGTGATATTGGATTTTGCCGGCTTGGTCGCGAAAAATTCTGTCGAAGACTTCGATTAGTTCGCCTACCTGAACTTCGATTCCTGTTTCTTCGAGTAATTCGCGGCGGACGCCTTCTTGGATTGACTCGCCTAGCTCGAGAGTTCCGCCGGGAATCGACCACTGATCCTTTAGCGGCTCGCTGCCTCGCTTGATCAACAGGGCGCGGCCTTCGTGGATGACCACGCCGCCTACTCCTACTACCGGGGATTGGGGATATTCACGCTTGGGTGACACCTTGACACGCTCCACTCGGCAAAGCTTGACAGGCGCGGTATATAATACGCCTCGTAGTTCTCGAAGCGACGCCGTAAGGAGGTAGTGGCCGTGGTCAGATGTCCCGAATGCGACGCTGAGATGGATCTGGACGAAGACGAAGTGGAAGAAGGCGAAATTCTGAGTTGCCCGGAATGCGACGTGGAGCTCGAGGTGACGCAGGTGCACCCTGTGCACGTGATTCCTCTCACCGAAGATGAAGATGATGACGAGGAAGAAGAAGCCGAGGGCGAAGCGGAAGTGGCTGCGGAAGAGCCGGGTGATTTGATCGAAGACGAGGCCGAGTAACTCCGCGCCCGCGGGCTTCCGGCATCTTTGCCCCTTCTCCGCTCATCTCAATAGGCGAAGTCCATCGGAGGGCAAGTGAAGCCACATTCTCTTAGCTCACGCGCGGTTGTCTGCCTGGTGCTTTTGCTCACCTTGGCGATTCCGGCTTTTCCGCAGGATAAGGCGCAGGAGAAGAAGAACGCGCAGTTGAAGACTGTTCACGGGATTGTTATGGATGGGAAGGAAAATTTTCAGGCATCCGCGGTTGTTTACCTGAAGAATCTCAAATCGCAGGCGATTAAGACTTATATTGCTGATGATGCTGGGAAATATCGCTTTAGTGGGTTGGATCCGAATGTGGATTATGAGCTTCACGCGGAAAAAGGCGATATGATTTCCGGCAATCGCAACATTTCCAGTTTCGATTCGCGGAAAGATCTGGAGATGACCCTCAAGGTCGACAAGAAGAAGCCTGGAACTTAGCAAGTAGCGCCGGCGTCCCTGCCGGCATCTTACGAACGCGATCGAAACCATATCTGACACTTTAGGTCGGCGCGAAATCGAGCCACATTTTCTGAATCGGTCGATTGAATCCGCCCATGACCATCGCCATTGGCTACCCCGTGCTCGGAAGATGCCGGCAGGGACGCCGGCGCTACTTAAGCCATTACCCGTATCGCGCCTGGAATGATTTCGAATTCGGCTGGCAGAGCGCCTAGGAGTTCACCGTCGCCATGAACTTGCGCGCGAGTGCTGGCGCGTAACGAGAAGCGGCGGCAGCGGAAGCGTTCGATTTCCGGCCAGCGAATATCGCCGGTGCGCAAGACGATCGGGATGGCTTCGAGCAGGCGCGCCAAGGGCATCTCACGGACCATGGTGACGTTGAGCCAACCGTCGTCCATTTGTGCCGCCGGAGCTATGCGCACTCCTGATCCATAGCAGGGACCATTCGCAATCGCCGCAAATAGAGCGCGGCCTCGCCAGGGGACACCGTCGATGGACGCCGCGAGGTCAAATGCACGGAAATCGCGCCAAGCCCACAGCGCTCCGGCAATGTAGCGCGTGACGCCGGGCCAGCGCTTGAAGCGCGTATTTGCGAGTTGGGCTGCTTCGGCATCGAGCCCGGCGCCGCCTGCGCCGACAAATATTGCTTCACGCGAACGCTGCACGCGCGCATCGCCACCTTGCATGCTTTCAATTTCGAGCGATCGAAAACGCACGACATCAATTGCCCGCGGCTTGCCATAAACGAGAACACGCGCTGCTTCGATGGGATCGCGCGGAAGTCCGAGGCCTGCTGCTATGTCGTTGCCATTTCCAGCCGGAAGAAAACCGAGAATCGTTGGCGAACCTACGGCGGCCTCGGCCAAATGATGAAACGCGCCGTCGCCGCCCAGTGCGGCCACGCATCGATAGCCGGCTGCAATCGCTTCAGCGGCGATGCGGCGCAAATCTTCGGTGCTCGCGGAAACCGTGAATTCGGCGGGCCAGTGCTGTTCGCGGAAATAATCGGCGATCGCCGGTTGAATGCGGCGTGCGCGTCCGCCGCCGGCGATCGGATTCACGATGATTAGAGCGCGCGAGGAATTCACCGGAGCTCCGCGCATGCCTCGAGTGGCCGGAGGGCGCGCGCGGCGTGCATCGTGAAGTAGCGGGGCGGGCGTGTCAATGACCGGCGGATTTTGCGGGGCGGCTGAGGCTGCCAGCGATTTGCGGGCGCGAAAAGAAGAGGAAACGAGGAAAGTGGTGCCGGCGGTGGGACTTGAACCCACGACCTAGGGATTATGAGACCCTCGCTCTACCCCTGAGCTACACCGGCGTACTTCAAAAATACCATGCTCTGACGGCGGTGTGTAGCGGACTGGGTGAGTGCCCTCACGCAAACTCGGGCTACAGGTCCTCAGCGGCTCAAGCCGGATTGATATTGCCTGAATTGCGGCATGACTAAAGTCGTGCCCTGACAAAGCATCGCCGCTTTGAAATCGTTTCCTGTCCGTCGGGCCAGTTTCTACTCCACTACGCTTGTCCTTTGTGAACGTTGTTCTCCTTTGAACGCGATTCATACTGGGAGTAGAGGCTGTAGGTACGACTCGCCGGAGGGCTCATGCGCTGCCGTCCTTTCCTTGCCGTTATCGCCTTGATGTCGTTTGCATTCTTTAGTGCGCGGCCTGCCGGTGCGCAAAGTGCTTCGGCTTTGGATGGTCGGCCCTCGAGTGGCACCGGAACTGCCGCTGCGCCGGTTGACTCGCCACTGCCTTCGGCGGAGGAAATCGTGGCGAGATACGAGGCCGCGACTGGGGCGCGCGAGGTGAAAGAGGCTTTCACTACGCGGTTTGTCAAAGGGCTTTATCAGTCGGAGGATTCTTCGGGTTTTGCGGGCATCGAGCAGTTCAGCAAGAGCCCGAATAAACGCTATTCCAAGATTTCATTCACTAACGGAATTACAGTGCGCGAAGTTTGCGATGGCAAATCGGCTTGGATCGAGGATCCGATCGGCGGGGTGCACGGCTATACCGGCGCGGCGCTTGAAAGCCGGTTGCGGGCTGCATCGTTTGGCAATGGCGAGGGGCTTTTGAATTTGAATATGGCTGGGCGCGTGACGGGAGTGACGCAGGTCGGCGCGCACGCGACTTATGAGGTGCATTTCTCGCCGGAGAAGAAATACTCGTTGATTGTGTACTTCGATACGACGAGCGGGCTGATCGCCCGCGCCGATGATGTGTTCCAGCGCGACAACGGGCCCTATACGGTGCAGACGTTTTTCGATGATTACCGCCCGATCGACGGATTGAATGTTCCCTTCAAATTTCGACACGTGGAAAAAGGCAGCATTTATACGATCCGCGTGACGCAGATCAAAAATAATCCGGCGGTGGACGATTCCCTTTTCGTAAAGCCCTACACGCGTGCCGCCGCGCAACAGTAGGGGAGGGTGCTTCAGCCCTCCCGCGGTTCGGCCCATGAATGAGCGGAATGCGCAACGATTCAAACTAGCCGCGCAAGATTGAAGGAGCTCCAGCCCCATGCGCCCGATTCACAGCGTAATAATCGCTATCTTGATATTCGCGGGTAACCCCCCCGTCGTATCGGCACAAGACGCCCCTAACCATACAACCCAATCCACCACCCAAACCGCGACGCAAACAGTAACAGCGAACAATCCTGCGGCCTCGCCCGACGCGAAGACTGCTTCGACCGATACGACACAACCTGGCGCGCCGCTGTCGCTCGGCGAAATTGCCCGGCTGGCGCGGGCGAAAAAGAGCAGTCAGCCGAAATCGGTGAAAATTTTCGATGATGACAACATGGTGCGAGCTCCGTTGAGCGCCGGCGAAAAGGCGCCGGGCTTTGCGAGCGACGGTTCCTCGGGCGGCGGGAAAGTTACCTTGCTCGATTTCTGGGCTACCTGGTGCGGGCCTTGCCGGCACGCGTTGCCCGGATTGAAGCAGCTCGCCTCGGTGTATGGCGGGAACGGATTCGAGGTGATCAGCGTGAGCGAAGATGAGGATGAAGGCGCGTGGCATGATTTCGTTGCGCAGAACGGCACGAACTGGACGCAGCAGTACGACGGAAAGCATCAAATGGCGCGTCAATACGGAGCCAGCGCGCTGCCAACGTATATCCTGATCGGCAAGGATGGCACCGTGGTGCAGCAGTGGGTGGGCGACGATCCCGGTGCTCCGGTGCTCGAGCGCATTGGACCGGACATCAAAAAAGCGCTCAATGGCCCGGAAGTGCGGACGGCAACCACGCGAATCGACTGACCGAGATTGCGATGAAGAAACGGAACTGGATCTGTCTCACCGCGTGGCTGTCACTTTGGCTTGGGCCCGCATGCTTTGGCCAATCCATCACCGTCCGCGTCATTAACATGAACACTGGACATCCCATGCAAAACCGGCCGGTGCATATCGTCTGGTTTTATAAGAAGGACGAGCCGCGGCCGGCAAACTACGAAAACCATCTAAATCTGGAAACCGGAAGCGGCGGCGAGGTGCAGTTTCAGCTTCCGCAACCTGCGCCGTCGTATTTTGTGGCTGAGGTTACGCTGGCTTCTGATTATTGGCACTGTGCGTGTAACGGGCAGTTTGCTACGAAAGACGTCCTTGGGAACGGAATCGTGCGGTCGGCAGGGCCCAAACTAACCCCAGCAATTAAGGATGCGAAAGCGGAACCTGGATTAATGCTCTTTTTTGCGCGGCCCTTCAATTTCTTCGAGAGGCTCATCGCGCCGCTTGAAAGAGGCTAGCGATTCTCTCGACAAATCCGCCCCCTGAGTGCCACTTCGGCTCGCTCCAGAGTGAAACACCGTTTGCGCTGGAAGAAAGGCCTCAGCGGCTAAAGCCGAAGTAATTTTGCGAGCCTTGCGGCACGACTGAAGTCGTGCCCTGACAATACTTACTGCGTAAGATCCTCCCATTTCCGCTTGATTTCGGAGTGTTTTGCAAGGAATCCCAAGCAGACTTACGTGATGAGGGCAGGGGTCCTATTAGTACTAACGTACTGTTGACCTCGTCGATTTGCACTTCTAACCTGCACACTGACAACTGAATACAAGCACTGGCTCAGCCAGATAGGGTACGTGTGTACTGTTACGGCACACGTGTGTCAATTTTCCCCCTTGACGGCAACCCACTGCTCATAAGCTCCTCCGCGTAGTTTCCCTGTAACTCGGAGGAGTCAGATGAGTAAGTGGATAGTGGTCGCGGTGCTAGCCCTGGTGATCCTTACCGGAGCTATGGGATTCAAGGCGGTTACGGCGAATTCTGCCCATAACACGCCTGGCCCCATGCCCCCATCACCATGGTTTGCCGTGAACACACCCGGACCGATGCCACCTTCACCTTGGGTGGTAAATACGCCGGGCCCCATGCCGCCATCACCCTGGTAAGGGTGGGCTTTAGCGGCTAAACGCGGTACGGAGCCAGGCTTCGCATTCAGGGGTCATCTAAGCAGGCTGATGAAAATCAGCCTGCACCCTGATGCTAAGCCGGATCGATTACGCGATATGGATAGTAGGCTTCCTTGTGGAAGTCAGCGCGGTGGTGTCTTTTCTAGTCTGCAGAAACTTTCTTCGCTATATCTTCCTTAGCCTGTATCTCTTAGCTGCCAGCCTAGTCACCGTCGGGCAATATCTTTGTATAAAGAAGTTCGGCTGGTCGTCGGTGGAATATTGGTATTACTACTATTATTCCGAGAGCTTGCTGACCATTCTTCTCTTCTTCGTCATTATTCAGTTCTATGATCTCGTGTTTCAGGAGCTGAACGCCAGCCGCTACGTGCGCCGGGGTGCGATTGCGCTGGTCGGGGCTACGGCGCTGTTTTCGTATCTGGTGATTCGCGCGAATCAGGACCACTTGATGAGCCGGTTCGTGGTCGAGCTGGGACAGAATCTCTACTTTGTGGGAGTCGTGCTTACTTACCTTCTTTGGGGCGCGATCTTGAAACTGCGCGAGACGCGCACGCGGTTGATCCAGTTGGTGCTGGCTTTGGGTGTTTATTTCAGCGCTACCGCGGCCGCCTATGCTTTGCGTAACCTTTTTCCTTCGCTGCAGCCGGCTGTGCTTCGCTGGGTGCCCCCGATCGTCGGGATTTGGTTGCCGGCTGCCTGGGCTTTCACCATGATGAAGGTATCCGAGGACGCGCGCTTGGTAACCTCGCACCTGTTGGCGAGGGCCCGATGATTATTCCGGTCCTTATCTGCGTCATCTCGTTTGCATTGCTGCTGCAATTTTTTGTTTCGTATTGCCGCTCGGTGATAGCTGCCGGCCGCAAGAGCGAACTTTCACCGCAAGTGCGCGAGATTGCCGGGATTCGCGACGATAAGCTCGACGAAAAGGAATTTGTGCGGCTGGTGCAACTGCTGAGACTTTGCCCTGGTAGCGGCGAGGACGGCGGCGAGATTCGCGCGGTCGGCGTCTACTACTCTTTGCTCTACGCGATCCGCGGGTTCTTCCGGCCGATGTTGCCGCGAATTGCGCGGTGGGCGCAGGCTGAGCGTGAGAGTTGCTCTTATTTCGCGGCCGTGGTCCTCGATCGCCGCATTACTTACAGCCGCGAGCTGCTGGCGCAGCATATGTCCGGCCATGTCTAGGTAGCGTTGGCGTCTCTGCCGGCATCTTACGAGCGGAATAGCCGCCAGATCTTAGACTAAGCGGCGGATCTCGATCGCGCCAAATTCGTGTACCGCTGGCGTCCTCGCTGGCTTTTTTGACTTTAATCCCGCTACTGGCAATCGTTACGCAGCAATAGAAAATTCCAATTCCCAGGCTTTTGCGTTCGCATCGCTCCGTCCGCGCGCAGATCCTTTGCCAGCTATATTGCTCGTAAGAGCCGGCGGGGACGCCAGCGCTACAAAGGCGAAACCGTCGCCGTTTCGTGGCGTCACGTTCCGTCCATGTTGCGCGCCCTCACCGAGTTTCTTGCTCGTCGGATGGCGGCAGGGACGCCCTTCGAAGCTCAGGACAAGCCGGCGCTACTTTTCGCGGCCTCTGGCGCCGTTTTCCCAGAGATCCTGAAATTCCATTTGCTTCATTTGTTGGTCCATCCCGGTTTCTTTCATTAGGGTCTCGATTTCGGCGCGGGATTGGCGCTTGCCTAGACGTTGGGGGAGATCGGCGATCCCGAATGATGCGATGGCGGCCAGGGCTACGTGCTTTTTCAGTTCGGGGAAGTCCACTTTGTCGAAAGTGTCTGAGGCGGCGTGATAGTTGAGCATGTAATTGGCCGGTTCCTGATTGGCGACTAGCGTCGGGACACCTTCGAGGAGAAAATCGAAATTGTCGGTGCCGATTTCGGCGTCGAAAGTGATTTCGTTGGCATTCATCGATTTCGTGGGCTCAAGAGCTTGCTTTACTGCGTCGGCTACGTCCTTGCGGCCGCTGAGGGAATAGCCGGTGACGCGGCCAATGCCGGAATCGAAAATGATTGCGGCGTCCATATCGTCTAACTCGGCGCGATGGGCGCGGGCATAGGCGGCCGAGCCGAGCATGCCTTGCTCTTCGCCAGTGAAGAGAACGAAGCGGATCGAGCGGCGCGGGATTGTGCCAGAGGCATGGATTACGCGCGCGGCGTCGATCACCATTGCGGCGTTGCAGCCGTTGTCGAGAGCGCCGGTGCCCAGATCCCAGGAATCGAGATGCGCGCCTAGCAGCACGAACTCATTGGGCTTTTCGCGGCCGCGAATTTCTGCCACTACGTTTTCGGATTCTACCGGGCCGGTGATTTTATTGGGCATGTCGAGATGGGCTTGCACTTTTACGTTGGAGGCCAGGAAGCGGCCGATGCGTTCGGCGTCTTCGCGGGCCAGGACGGCTTGCGTCAGCTTTTCGAGTTCGCCATTGACTGAATTATTGTGGCGATAGAGGAGCAGATTGGGCCGGGTGGACATCCAGAAAATCGCGGCGGCGCCTGCGCTTACGGCGCGATCGATGACACCGCCCGCACGCTCGTACTCCTCGAAAAGATCGTCCCAGGTGACCAGCAAATTTTGATTAACGAGAACGAACGCGCCCTTGGCCGCGGCCCCGGCTTTTGCGAATCCCGCTTCATCGCCGGTGCCGACATCGACGACATCGGCGGTGATTCCGCCTTCCGGAGTTGCAGGCGACCAGCCGATCGAAACGGCGCGGACTGGGAATGAGCCGGGCGAAAGAATCTCAATGTGCGTTTTTCCCTCCGCCCAACCCACTGGCATGGTGAATTTTTCGGTGTGCACTTCGTCCACGCCTGCGTGGCGAAATGCTTCGACGCCCCAGCCTGCGGCTTTTTCTGCCGCGGGCGAGCCGCTGACGCGCCCGCCGATTTCGTCGGTGAGATGGCGCAGATTTTCTTCGAGAGGCGAGGGCCCTTGGGCGCTGCGAATCATCGCGGGAGCCAAATCCGCGCAAGCGGATTGCACCGAGCAAGCACCCTCGCCAGCCGGCGACTGCAGCGGTGCCGGCTTTACCGGCGGAAGTTGAGCGCCAGTGGGGATCGCGCACAGAGCGAGTGCGCATAGAAAAAGTGGCAGGCAGCGGATCAGGTGGCTTCGCATGAGTGATATTCCTCGCGGCGAATTATAAGCGAGCAGTGGCCGACAAAAGTAGGGGGGCGGGTTCACGACGCCCCCGGGGTGGCATTGGGTGTTCGTTTTTAGGGGATCGCGGGAACGAACCGATCGGAAACACCCAAGGCTCACTCGCGCGGGAGGTAAACGCCGCCCCTACTTTGCTTCTAGAACTTTATCGGTGACGCGGGCTACCTGCACCATCTCGGCGACGTCGTGGACGCGCACGATGTGCGCACCCGCGACAATGCTCGCTGCTACTGTCGCTGCTGTTCCCCAGATGCGTTCTTCAGGAGGCTTGCCGTCCAGCGTCTTGCCGAGGAACGCTTTTCGCGAGGTGCCGATCAGAATCGGAAAGCCCAGCCGCGCGATTTCGGGAAGGCGCGCGATCAATTCGTAATTTTGCTTGAAGCTTTTGCCGAAGCCGATCCCGGGATCGACGATGATTTGCGATTTCGGCACGCCCGCACGCCGCGCGATGGCAATGGATCGCTTGAGCCCGCCGAGCACGTCGCGCACGGCGTTGCGCGCGAACGGCTGCTTTTGCATCGTGCGCGGTTCGCCGCGCAAGTGCATCAGGATTAACGGAACACGATGGCGTTTAGCGACCCCCGCGATGTCCGGGTCGGCGCGCAGGCCGGTTACGTCGTTCACGATCTCCGCCCCGTCTGCGATAGCGGCTTCTGCGACGGCGGCTTTACGCGTATCAATGGAGATGGGAATTTTCAGCCGTCCCGCTAGCGCCCGGAGTACCGGCAATACTCGCGCTAGTTCTTCGTCGGCCGATGTTCCGTCGGATCCCGGGCGCGTGGATTCGCCGCCGATGTCGAGAAGATCCGCGCCGGCGGCTTCCATCGCCAGCGCCGCGTCGATCGCCGTCTGCGCGTCGAAGAATTTGCCGCCATCGGAGAAGCTATCCGGCGTTACGTTCAGCACGCCCATTACTAGCGTGCGCACGCCTAGATGGAGCGTTCTTGAGGGAAGACGCAGGCGGAATTTTTTTCTGGTTGCCACTGGCTCTTTTCTGAACTTATCTCACAAAACTTTCGCACGCCTCTCGAAACTTCTTCGCGCGCCGAGTTGCCCCCTCTTCGTAGCGCTGGCGTCCCGCCGGCTCTTACGAGCTGGATTTTCAGTCACGCCGGAGATCACGGCCGGACTAACGGACTCCAAATAAAACATCGCATGTCGCCGACCTCGGCGGGCCGCCCTTGATTTGGGTATTTGCCGGTTTTTGCGCTCGTAAGAGCCGGCGGGGACGCCGGCGCTACTTTACTGCGGCGCTTTGCCCGGTATGTAATAAGCGGCGCGATTTACGATTCTCAGCTTCTCGTCGCGCGTCGATTCTACTCGCAACGTGTGCCAGCCTGGAGTTGCGGCCTTTTCGCCTGCCGGATAGAAGCCTAGCGTGTATTGCGTGCGAATATTTCCGGCGATCTTTTCGAATGCTTCGCGTCCGCTCGCGGCTTGGCGCAAAAAATAAAGTCCGCCACCAGCGCGGCGCACCAGTTCCGCCAGGAACAGAGTGTAAGCCGGAATGCCCAGATTTCGGGCTTGTTCGGTTAGCAGCGTGCGGCCGGAATTTGCGGCGAGCCAATCATCGGTTAGCACTTTGGGGCGATGCTGCGTGGAGACGGCGTAGACTTCGACTCCTTCGCTGGCCAGGCCGCGCACCACGTCATCGAAAGTGAGATTCCAGCCGAATGCGCCCTTATCTTTTCCGTCGCTCGCGGAGGCCAGCGTCAACCCGAGCCCGTTATCTTCGCCGTCCGTAAGCAGGAGGATCGCTTTGCGGCCGGTGCGTCCGCGAAAGAGTTTCTGCGCCACGAGATAAACGGTCTCGTAGATGTTCGAGCCGCCTCTATCGCCGAAAAGTTCGCGGACATTGACTCGCGCGATGGCGCTCTCGAGTTCCGCACGATCGTGCGAAAACGGCGACAGCACGTAAGAGTGGGCTGAGAATTCCACCACGGCCACTTCGTCGCGCGGGGCGAGCGCATCGGCGATGCCGCGGGCGGCTTCCTGCACGGCGCTGGCGTCGGGCAGCACGCTGGGGCTTGCATCGATCACCAGCGCGACGCTCGCGGGATCATTGCCGGTATCGAAAAAGGAGATGCGTTGCTCGATGCGATCTTCGAAGAGACGAAAATCCTCGCGCGCCAATCCGGTGACCGAGCTGCCGTCGGGCGCAAACACATTGCAATTCACGGGAACGAGATTAACGTTTACGCGCAGCGCATGAGGAGCGTTTGGCGACGCAGCGGACGGAGACGCGCTGCTTGGAGCGTTGGGTTCCCAGAGGCGCAACTCGCCCGAATCTTTATCGCGCACGAAAGAAATGTTGGCGTCGAGTTGCTCGGGCTTCGACGACCTGGTTTTGTGGCTAGTTTGCGCGAGCAGCGGAATTGTAAAAATTGACGCGACGATGCCCACGGAGAGCGGGAAAAATCGCTGCCAGCGGAAATGGTGACGCCCGCGCGGGATCATCGAATCGCAGCGCGAGCTGCTCGGGCGAAGTTCAATCGAGATCAAAGTCGCGCAACGGCTTTTCGATAGGCTGGTCTTTGGCCTTCTTCAACCCTTCGGCAAATTTCCGCGCCAGTACATCTTCCTTCGATTTCTCCGCCTCCACCGAAAGCCGGAATTTCTCTTCGACGCGATCCGCCTGCTCGCGCAACAACCGCGCCGTATCGTCGAAATCGATGGAAGGCGGCCGCACCGGCGCCTCATGCGAAAGCACCACGCCAATCTCGCGATCAACGTTCAGCTTCGCGTGACAGCAAGGACATTCAACGTGAATGGTAGGATCAGCTTTATTCGCCATGGCGTCATTTTACGCCCAAATTGAGCTCCGTAGGGGAGGGTGCTTTGGCCCTCCCGCCATTCGGCCCCAAAATGTAAGTTTCAACGAGAAACCTGGCGATGGCGCCACCGGCCGGGTCATCCATCAAGTCAAGAATCACCGAGAAGCCGAGCTCAATCGAACTCCGTGATATAAACTCTGTCCCGGTTCCGTAGATTCCTAATAGCCGCCCATCATGACCACCCTCACGGCCACGCGCCCAGTCATCGAAGTCTCCGGCATTCGCAAAACCTATGGCCAACTCGTGGCCGTCGATGATGTCTCCTTCACCGTCAACGACGGCGAGATCTTCGGCCTGATCGGGCCAAACGGCGCGGGAAAAACCACCACGATGGAATGTATCGAGGGTCTGCGCACGCGCGACCGCGGCACGATTTCCGTTCTTGGGCTTGATCCCTTCCGCGATGTTTACAAATTGCAGGAACGGATCGGCGTGCAGCTCCAGCAAGCCCAATTGCAAAAGCGCATTAAGGTGTGGGAAGCGGTCGATCTCTGGGCGTCGCTTTACCGCAAAAAAACGGTGGATGGCGAACGGCTGCTCGAGCAGCTCGGCCTAGCCGATAAGCGCAACGCCTGGTTCATGACGCTCTCCGGCGGCCAAAAGCAGCGCCTCTTCATCGCCCTCGCGCTGATCAATGATCCCGAAGTAGTCTTTCTTGATGAGCTGACCACCGGCCTCGATCCGCAAGCGCGCCGTGCGATTTGGGATTTGGTGCGCGGAATTCGCGAACGCGGCAAGACGGTCTTCCTCACCACTCACCTGATGGAAGAAGCCGAGCGCCTCTGCGATCGTGTGGCCGTCATCGAGCACGGCCGCATCATCGACATCGACACGCCCGAACATCTCGTCAGCCGTCATTGCCCCGAACGCACAGTCGTGCTCGTTACCGAAGACGCGTCGGCTGAAGAACGATTCCGAACAATTCCGCGAGTGAGTTCAGTGAGCCGCAAGGATTCGCGATTTACGATTAGCGGCCAGGGCGAGGATTTGGTCACCGAAGTGATTCAGTGCTTATCGGAGAATCGCATACGAGTGACCGACTTTCGCACAATCCTTCCCAATCTTGAGGACGTGTTTCTGAAATTGACCGGACATTCGATTCGCGATTGAGATTTGCTGGCTATCGCACGCGGAGTTTCATTGGCCACTTTTCGCTAGGCTGACACGGGCGGGCGCATCGGTTGCTTTGCAATCGCAGAGACGATTGACCCGGCGCCCCTACGGGGAAAATTCAAATGCTACGAGGACTTTTTAAACTAACCTGGATCGAGTTGAAGATTTTCATGCGCGAGCCGCTCGGCGCTATCGGCACGATCTTGTTCCCCGTCTTGATCTTCATCGTATTGGGTCGAATGTTCGGCCATGGGAAGTCTGCGTCCTCGCCCGAGAACAGCCAATTTATCCAGGCGGGGATACCGGTTCTCGCGTCGCTATTCATAACCATCAGCGCGGTGCTGTCGCTGGTGACGATTATTTCGATCTACCGCGAAGGCGGCATCCTCAAGCGGCTGCGCGCCACTCCGCTGCGCCCCCCGACGATTCTGACGGCCCACGTGCTCGTCAAGCTGCTGCTGACCGCCGCCACGCTATTTTTGCTGGTGCTTGCGGGCAAGCGCTACTACCCGGTGGGCGTGCAGGCGCCGCTGTTCAGCTTCACCATCGCTCTGCTGATCAGCACTTGGAGCATCCTCTCGATTGGCTTTGTGATCGCCAGCATCGTTCCCACCGCCCGCTTCGCGCAGCCTATCGGCGCCGTAATTCTCTATCCGATGCTCGGATTCTCTGGAATATTCGTGCCGATAGCGATGTTCCCGCCAGCGCTGCATGCGATCGCGCGGGTGCTACCGCTCACCTACGCGGTATCTCTGCTTGAGGGAATTTGGAATGGAGAGACTTGGTTCGCGCATCTGGGCGATCTTGCCGCGCTGGTTTTGGTGTTCGCGATTTGTGTCGCGCTTTCGGCGAAAATATTTCGTTGGGAGTAATACGAGTTGTTCGCAGCCGCGCTCGCGTAGCGGTGGCCTTCAGGCCAGCATCTTTGACTCACACACTGCAACAAAGTCCATAAGTCGTCCGCCGGCTCAGAACCTCGCTTCGATGCTCTAAGCCGACGACTTGAGTGGCTCGATGCAGGGAGATTGCGCGATCGTGCCTGAAGAGGCCCGGCGTAAAGCACGGGCCCTACGAAAGAAAACGCGACTGGAGAGATATGCGCGGACGAAACGAGACGCACAAAAAAGAAAAGGCAGGCGCTTGCGCGCCTGCCTTTTTAACCCTGCGGAGATGAAGCTACAGAATTATGCCGTTGCGGGCTTCTCGCCTTTAGCTAACCCCGGCATCGGACGCGGCTCGGGACGCAGCGTTAGCGATGGCTCCCGGCTTGGGACTGGCGGAGCTGGCGGCGAAGCCTTTGGCTTATCCGGCAGCGGCTTGTCCTCGATCAAGAGCTTCAATTCGATTGCATCGAGCACTTCGCGATCGAGCAGCGCCTGCGCCACACGTTCGAGCGCGCCGCGATTGCTGTCGAGAATGTGGCGCGCGCGTTCGTAGCCGCTGGTCACGATCGAGTGCACTTCCTTATCGATGCGGATGGCGGTGTCTTCGGAATAGTCGCGGTGCTGCGCAATCTCGCGCCCGAGGAAAATCGCTTCTTCCTTCTTGCCGAAAGTGAGCGGCCCAAGCGTGCTCATGCCCCACTCGCAAACCATCTGCCGCGCGATATCTGTGGCCCGCTCGATATCGTTTCCGGCGCCGGTCGTGAGATGTTGCAAGAACATTTCCTCGGCCGCGCGCCCGCCCATCAGCACGGCAAGCTGCGACTCTAAGAATTCCTTCGTGTAAGTATGCTTGTCGTCGATCGGCAACTGCATGGTGACGCCCAGCGCCATGCCGCGCGGAATAATTGTCACTTTGTGCAGCGGATCAGCCCCCGGAGTCATCGCCGCGACGAGCGCATGGCCCGCCTCGTGGAACGCCGTATTCTTCTTCTCCTCATCGGAGAGAATCATCGACCGGCGCTCTACGCCCATCAGGACTTTATCCTTCGACATCTCAAAGTCCGCCATGGTCACGGTCTTGCGATTCTGCCGCGCCGCCCACAAAGCCGATTCGTTCACAAGATTCGCTAGATCGGCGCCCGAGAATCCCGGAGTGCCGCGCGCAATCACCGACAAATCCACATCGTCAGAGATAGGAACTTTTCGAGTGTGTACGCGCAGGATTTCCTCGCGGCCCTTGACGTCCGGCCGAGGCACAACCACGCGCCGATCGAAACGGCCCGGCCGCAACAACGCCGGATCGAGAACATCGGGGCGGTTGGTAGCCGCGATCAAAATCACGCCTTCATTCGATTCAAATCCATCCATCTCAACGAGCAGCGCATTCAAAGTCTGCTCGCGCTCATCGTGCCCGCCGCCCAGTCCGGCGCCGCGATGGCGTCCGACCGCGTCAATTTCATCGATGAAGATGATGCAAGGCGCATTCTTCTTGCCCTGCTCGAAAAGATCGCGCACGCGGCTCGCGCCCACGCCGACAAACATCTCGACGAAGTCCGAGCCCGAAATCGAGAAGAACGGCACATTCGCTTCACCGGCAATCGCGCGCGCCAGCAAAGTCTTGCCAGTTCCTGGAGGCCCGACGAGGAGCACGCCCTTGGGAATGCGTCCGCCCAATTTCTGGAATTTCTGCGGGTCCTTCAGGAAATCGATGATCTCGTAAAGCTCTTCCTTGGCCTCATCAATGCCAGCAACATCCTTAAATGTAGCTTTCTTCTGCTGCGCGGTAAGCAAGCGCGCCCGCGATTTCCCAAAGCTGAGCGCCTTGTTTCCGCCCGCCTGCATCTGCTTCATCATGAAAATCCAGAAGCCGACAATCAGTATGAGCGGAGCAAAATTCACCACAAAAGCGATCCAGTCGTTATTCTTCACTTCCTTGATGTTGATGAGAACGCCCTTATCCTGCAGCGCCTTGGTAATGTCAGGAATCGAAGAATTGGCAACGGTCACATTGCGAAACTTGGTGGCATTTTCGCGATAGACGCCGGAAATTTCCGCGCTGTTCTGCGAGAGCGCGACGGTCACTTCCTTGATGTTGCCCGACTGAATCTGCGCGAGGAAGGTCGTGTAGCTAGGCTCGTCTTCGTGCGCCGTCTGTCCTCCGGAAGATGCCATGTGCCAGAGCACCACAGCCAACACGATCATGACCAGCCAGAATAAAATTGTCCGAACCGTAGAATTCACAGGCCTACCTCGTCCTTTCCCCCAACTGCAAAACCCAAGAGACCGACAACATCCCCATATACTTAGATGCCGAAGTGGCGCAAAAGAGCCGACGCCAAGCCGCCGCGAATCAGGCGGTTCCGCTACAGCTCTTCGAACCGCACCAAAATGCCGCGACGCGTCTCTTTCCGCGCCGAAAAATCAGCTGCTGGCGGCCAACCGCGCACCCAAGCCACTCGCCCGGTACTGGTGAGCACCGGCCAATTCTTCCGGTCGCTCAGGCTAATCCGCCCCTCGGCGAATAGCTGTTTCAGCTTCTGCGCCTGACGCTTTCCCGCGAAATGGCAAGCGTCCCCCGGGCGCCAGTTCCTGAGCACAAGCGGAGGGGTGAGACGGTCGGCATCCAGAGCTTCCGTCTCCTGTTTAGTGTCGCGCGGTGTACTAGGCCAGTCAATGGCTTTCAAATAGAAACGTGCCCGCAGTTCTGGAACCTCGATTTCCGCCGCCCCGGAGTCGGGAAGAGCGACGACGTACTCAAAAGGGCGAACTCTGCTTCGTGCCGCGAGGCCGCTACTGGCGGGCTCAGACGCTTCGCGCGGCACAAACTCGAGCCGCTCGAAGACGCGCACCACTCGCACGCCGTGCGGCAACTCAATGCGCCGCCCGCTCTGCGACTTGCTCGCCAGATGCAGCACCTGCTGCACATGTTTAGCGTCGAAATCCGATTCGCCCCGCGCCGCCTGGCGCAGCAACGCCAGAATCACTCGCCGCGAAAGGGCCAGAGACGCGTCCTGCTTCCCGGCGAGTTGCGGCAGCGGCGCCAAAAGCTCCTCGATCTCGACCGAAACCGCGCCGCCCGCTTTTCCCTGAATCGCCGCCAGCCGCTCTTCCACCAGCGCGTTCCAGAATGCCTCCTCGCCGCTCTGGATTTCCGCAAGATTAGTGAGCCGCTCGACAATCGCCGGCGCAAAATCACGCTCGATCAACGGCAACAGTTGCTGCCGGACGCGCGCACGCAGCCGAGTCGTGTCTTCGTTGCTCGCATCCTCGCGCCAGGTCTGTCCCCGCGCGCGCAAATACTCGCGCAATTCCTCCCGCCGCGCATCGAGCAGCGGCCGAATCACCGCGCCGCGCACGCGATGAATCCCGACCAGCCCGCGAGACCCGGTTCCGCGAATCAGCCGCGCCAGCAATGTCTCCGCTTGATCGTCGGCCGTATGCGCCACCGCGATTTTCGTGCAACGCCCGTCGCGCACCAGCTTCTCGAAAAACGCATAACGCGCCCGCCGCCCGGCATCCTCAAGATTCCAATGATTGCGCCGCGCCAGCGCAGCCACATCCTCGCGCGCCGCAAGAAATGGCACGTCTAATTCGCGCGCAAGCCCGCCTACGAATGTTTCATCGGAGTCCGCCGCGTCGCCCCTCAATCCATGATTCAGGTGCGCGACGCAAAGCGAAATTCCCAGCTCCCCGCGCAAATCCTCGAAAAGCCGCAGCAGCGCCAAAGAATCCGCGCCGCCAGACACAGCCACGCCGACGCGGTCTCCGGCAAAAATCATGCGGTGATCGCGAATGGCACGGAGAGTGATTTGATGCAGCTTCGATTTCACGGTTCTCAGCCAGCTCTAGGGGAACGTCAGATTTTACCCTGTGGCGAGGAGCCACGCATTAAAAGTAGCGCTGGCGTCCCCGCCGGCATCTTACGACCGCAAAATTCGGCAAGGGCGTACGTGGTGGGCGGCGCGATACGGAAAGTAGCGAGCCCTCGTAGCGCTGGCGTCCCGCCGGCTGTTACGACCACTAATCGCGGCGACATCGGTAATCGCGGGTGGCGCGACAAGTCGATATATAAATCAGTGACTTGGATAGAGCGCGGCGATCCGTCCGCGACGAATTCCTGTGGCGCGATCGCGCTCATGAGATGCCGCCCGAGCCCCCGGCGCTACTTAACGCCGGATTGCCTTACCCGCAATAAAATCGTGCGCAGAAGTTTGCCCTTTTGCCTACTCGCGTATAATCGGTTGAATGGGGACTGCGCCACACGCTACCGCCGCCAAGAAGGCAAAAGTTCCGAAGCCCGGAGGCGCGCGGATCGCGGCTCTGCCGGGACGAGTGCTGGGGGTTGATTACGGCCGGCGGCGCATCGGTCTCGCGATTTCGGATGAGCTGCGCATCACGGCGCGGCCCGCGGGGATACTCGAACGTACCAATCGCCGCGGCGTGTTTCGCAGCCTGCGCGAAATTGCGCGCGAGCATGGTGCGCGGCATATCGTCGTCGGCTATCCGCTCAATCTCGACGGCACGGCCGGTGAAATGGCCGAAGAAGCTGCCCGTTTCGCCGCGCGCTTGAAAAAAGAGCTCGGCATCGAAGTCGAACTCGTGGATGAACGCCTCACCAGCTGGGCCGCGCATCAGGAAATGGCCGAAACCGCCCGCGCCACCAAACGCGACGATCGCCGCACCGCTCCTGAAACCGACGATCTAGCCGCCGCCATTCTTCTCCGCGATTTTCTCGGCCGCGAACGTCCAAAGAAACGCCCCACGTCGCCCGGCGGGGAGAAATAACCGCGCATGCGCCGCCTGGGCCTCCTCCTGCTTCTTTTTATCGCCGCGATCGGTGGCTTCTGCGCGTGGCTCGACCATCAAATCAGCCACCTATACAAGCACTATCAGGGCCCATCGATTTTCGTGGACATCCCGCGGGGCACTTCGAGCTGGGGCGTTGCCGAACTTCTGCACAAGGATGGCGTGATCGGAAATCCGCTGTCCTTCGAGCTTCTCGGCCGCTGGCATCACAGGCATCCGCTGCAGGCCGGCGAATATCTTTTCGAAGGGCCGATGAATGAGCGCGCGGTTTTCTGGAAAATTGCCGGCGGCCATATTTATGTCCATACCATTCAAATCCCGGAAGGATGGACGATGTTCGAAATCGCCGACCAGCTCGAGCGCGAAGGCATGGGCACGCGCGAAGATTTTCTGAAGGCGGCGCGCGATCCATCGCAAATTCAGGATTTGGCTCCGGGCGCGAAGAGTCTGGAGGGATTTTTGTTCCCGTCCACCTATGAATTCACGCGTCGCGCCACCGCGCAAGACATCGCCGACAAAATGGTGCGCCATTTCCGCACCGTCTGGGCCAGCCTAAATCCCGATCCAGCCAATCCCGCGGCCACCACGCAGCAGATCGTCACCATGGCTTCGCTCGTCGAGCGTGAAACACCGCTCGCCCCAGAGCGCCCGCTGGTGGCCGGCGTTTTCTATAATCGCCTGAGCAAAAATTATCCGCTGCAATGCGATCCCACGGTGCAATACGCGCTCGCGCTGGCCGGACGCCCCACCGCCATCGTGCATCACGCTGACCTCGCAGTGAATTCGCCGTACAATACCTACCAGCACGCAGGACTTCCGCCTGGGCCGATTGCCAACCCGGGTGAAGCGTCCTTGCGCGCGGCAATTTCACCGGCAAAGACCGATTACATGTACTTCGTGGCAAACGATCAAGGCGGCCATTTCTTCAGCAAGACGCTGGCCGAGCACAATCGCAACGTGACGCGCTACCGTAAGCGCCTTGAGAACGACAGTTCCGGCGCCGACGCATCGCCCGGAAATCCCAGCGGCCCGAACCGGCATCGGAGTCCATCGTGACCCGCAAAGATCCCAAAGAATCGCATCCGCTGAAGGAATCGACGAAAAAGGAATTGATCCTGGAAGCGGCGCACGCGCTGGCCAAGGATCGCTATACACCCGCGGAAATCGAGCAGATTCGCCGGCAATTGATCGTTCATGCCGGCCCGGAAGCCAACACTTCGCCCGACTATATCGTCTCCGTGCTCGAAGATGCCGGGCTGCGCGTCCTGTGGGCCACGCACGAAGACGAAGAAGGCCGCCACGAAGAGGAATTCCACGATCTGCTGCATTTCTCGACGCTCGAAGAAGCGGAAATGTGCATTATCCGCCTCGACGAGTTGCTCAGAAAATTCCAAACCGAAGGCGAGCACGCCGCCGTCGAGCGGGCGCGCGAAGTAGGCCGCCTCGGCCGGCGCCGCGCTGAAATGATTTCCCGCAATCACAAAGTGGATGGCGCCAAGCGCGCCGAAAAAGAAGAAATCGCGCAGTGGTTCGCCGTCTGGCTGGAAACGCCCGATGCGTTTTTCAGCTGGCTGGAAATTCGCAAGCAATCGCCTGATTATGAAAAAAGATTCGGCGGCGCCACCGGCCAAGCCGCCGGCGCGTGAGCCTTCGCAGCGGCGTCCTTTAGGGCGGCATCCGGCGATGACATTTCACGAAGGATGGCGCAAGGATCTCAAACGTAACATCGCGAAGATGCTGGGCTGAAGCCCACCGCTACGAAATCTGACTTATGAACCTACTTGATGTCGAACCGCTTGATCTTGGCCCCGACGTAAAAGCCATCAGCCTTGAACTCGTCGATGCGACCGTGGATCGCGAGCCCATCCGAGGCGAAGAAGCGGTAAAAACCTGGAGCCGCATATTGCCCACGCTGGCCGGAAACGAACCCTGGGCGCTAGATTTCTACAGTCATCTCGATCGCGTGCGCGATTTCTGCACCACCCACAGCATAAAATTCCGCGAAGCCGAAACGCGTTGCATCGTAATTCCCACCCCGGATCCGACTCAACTCGAAGAATTATTCGCCCGCTTCGAAGCCGAAACATTCGGGGCCCGCGCCGGCCCGCAAGCCGCAGAAGGCGATCCCGTTCTCGAAAAAGATCTCTCCCGCCAAGGCGCCGACGCCTACCATCACGCCTACACACACTACCGTTTCTGCGCCATCTGCGATTTCGAAAATGGTTCCCTGGTAGTCCTAAGTAACAAACTCTGGGCCAGCGAAATTATCCGCCTGGTCCGCGCCGTCCTGGACTCGGCGAGCGTGGAAGTGCGGCTGCCAGCCTGAATTCCGCCGCGATCTTAGAAATTTTCCATCGTCCACATATTGCCGTTGGTGGTCCAACTGCTAAAAGCTACGTGGCGCCCATCGGGCGATGGATGCGCGATGGTTTCGCCGGAGGCGCCGAGATTTTCCCAGAGGACCTGGGCGTTGCCCTGAAGATCGACGTGCAAAAGTTTGCAGCCATTGCGAATGCCGGCGACGACCAGAAATCCCTTCTCATCCGCCGCCCAATCAAATGCCTGCAAGCTACTCCAACCTCTCACCCGAATCTCCTGCAGCACCTGGCCCATCGCAGAAAGCACTAGGATTGGTCCCGCCTGCGAACGCGTCGCCGCAAACCGGCCGCCATCCGGCGAAATCGCAACCCACCAGGTATCTTCATGCGGAACCACACTAAAACGGAAAAGCTCCGCCGCGCGCCCGTGCTCCAAATCAATCGCGCTAACGATCACTTGCGCGCGATCCTCGGAAGGCTCGGCAATCGCGCATTGCCCCGTGGCAATTCGCGCGCAGGCCAACATGCTGAACGGCCGCGCCGTGAATAATCGCTGCGATGCCCCGCCATTAATGGAAACGCGCATAACCTCTT
>JABDFR010000047.1 GCA_013286465.1 Acidobacteriota bacterium
AATGCTGCGTGTCGTTCGACGCTAAAGGCGAAGTGGTCGTGGTGGTGCGCGATCCCGGGGCGGGCTTTGACGTGAGCGCCGTGCCCAATCCGCTCGATGAAAATAATTTGCTGAAGCAGAGCGGGCGCGGGGTGTTTCTCATCAACCAGCTTATGGACACTGTGGAGTTCACCCAGGAAGGCCGTCAGGTGCTGATGCGCAAGCATCGCGACGCGGACGCGGAGTCGAACGATACAGGCGGAAAGAATCGTTAGCGTCGAGCGGGGCTGGTGGCGGAAGAGGGATTCGCGGCGGCGGCGTTGGGCGAGGATTTGCCTTGAATGCCCGTTACGAAGGCTTGCTGGATGCGGTTGAAACTGCGTCCATGGAGCGTGGCGGTTACGATCGTGCGGGTGGCCTGAACGTCGCTTAGGCGAACGTAGCGGCAGGATACGTTGCGGTCGATGGCCATTTCGGGGACGAGCGAGACGCCTACGCCGGCGGCGACCATTCCGAGGAGACTGCTGAATTGTCCGCTTTCGAAGGCGATGTTGGGGGTGAAGCGGGCGCGGGTGCAGGTGTCGATGCTGAGATCGCGGAAACAGTGGCCGTCGCGCAGCAGAACGAAGGATTCGCCGCGGAGGTCTTTTAGGGCGAGGGATTTTGCGGAGGCGCGAGGATGGTGTTTGCTCACGGCTGCGAACAGCGGCTCGGTGCGGATGGGGAACAAGTCGAGATCTTTGTGGCGCAGCGGGAGCGCAAGAATGGCGACATCGATGGAGAGGTCGCGCAAACCTTCTACCAGCACTGCAGTCGTGTCTTCAACGATGCGCAGTTTCGCGTCGGGGTAGCGCTTGGCGAAACGGGCGGCATGACCCGGGATGAGATAGGGCGCGACCGTTGGAATGACGCCTACGGCTACTGTGCCGGTGAGGTCTGTGTTCTGATCGGCGGCGCTGGATCGTGCTGCCTCCATTTGCTCCAAAATCGCGCGGGCGCGAGGAATGAACGCGCGGCCTGCCGCGGTTAGGCGAATGCTGCGGCCGAGGCGATCGAAGAGCTTGGCGCCCAGCTCTTCCTCAAGTTTTAGGACCTGTTGGGAGAGCGAGGGCTGCGTGATCTGGCAACGCTCTGCGGCGCGGCTGAAACTTCCCGTGTCCGCGATGGCACAGACATACCGGAGCTGGTGAACTTCCATAGGATATACCTATACCTTAAATGGGGGTTACGTATTTGAACTATCTCCCATTTGGATGTTAATTTAGTTTGGCCGGAATTGCTGCAGGGATTTTGATGAAGTGACTCGGCTGAATTTAATTGTGTGAAGGAGAGTAAGCATGGCTACCGAAGCGAAGTGCCCGTTCCACCACAGCAGCGCTGCCAACCCGACCAACCGCGACTGGTGGCCGAATCAGTTGAATCTGAACTTGCTGGCGCAGCACTCTTCGCTGTCCGATCCGATGGGTCGGAATTTTAATTACGCGGAAGAGTTCAAGAGTTTGGATTACGGCGGGCTGAAGAAGGATCTTGCGGCGTTGATGACGGATTCGCAGGAGTGGTGGCCTGCGGACTTTGGCCACTACGGACCGCTGTTTATTCGCATGGCGTGGCATAGCGCGGGAACTTACCGCATCGGGGATGGCCGGGGCGGCGGCGGACGAGGGCAGCAGCGATTCGCGCCGCTCAATAGTTGGCCTGACAACGTTAACTTGGATCGAGCGCGGCGGTTGCTTTGGCCGATCAAGCAGAAATATGGGAAGAAAATTTCTTGGGCTGATTTGATGATTTTGGCGGGAAACGTGGCGCTGGAAACTATGGGATTCAAGACTTTTGGATTTGCCGGGGGGCGTCCGGATGTTTGGGAACCGGACCTGGATGTGAACTGGGGACTGGAAACTACCTGGATGGGGACGGAGAAACGTTATTCGGGGGATCGCGATCTTGCCAATCCTTTGGGGGCTACTACGATGGGGCTGATCTATGTGAACCCTGAGGGCCCGAACGGTAAGCCCGATCCGATTGCGGCGGCGCGGGATATTCGCGAGACATTTGGGCGGATGGCGATGAACGATGAAGAAACTGTCGCATTGATTGCGGGCGGTCACACTTTTGGGAAAACGCACGGGGCTGGGCCGGGCGCGCACTTGGGCAAAGAACCGGAAGGCTCGCCGATTGAGGAGCAGGGTTTGGGCTGGTCGAGCGCCTACGCCACTGGCATCGCTGGCGACGCGATTACTAGCGGCTTGGAAGTCACTTGGAGCAGCACGCCGACGAAATGGAGTAACAGTTTCTTTGAACACTTGTTCAAGTACGAGTGGGAACTTACCAAGAGTCCCGGCGGCGCGTTCCAATGGAAGCCGAAAGGCAATGGAAGCGCGGCGGGCACGGTTCCGGACGCGCACGATCCCTCGAAGCGCCACGAACCGGCGATGTTGACTACCGATCTTTCTTTGAAATTCGATCCGGTCTACGAAAAAATTTCGCGGCGCTTCTATGAGAATCCCGCTTTGCTTGCCGATGCGTTTGCGCGGGCATGGTTCAAGCTGACGCATCGCGATATGGGGCCGCGGGCACGCTACCTTGGTCCGGAAGTGCCGAAGGAAGAACTGCTGTGGCAGGATCCCGTGCCGGCAGTGAATCATGCGTTGGTGGATGACAAAGATGTGGCTTCGCTGAAGGCGAAAATTCTGGCTTCGGGGCTTACGGTTTCGCAACTGGTTTCGACGGCTTGGGCGTCGGCGTCGACTTACCGTGGGTCGGACAAGCGTGGTGGTGCAAACGGGGCGCGCATTCGCCTGGCGCCGCAGAAAGATTGGAAGGTGAATCAGCCTGAACAGTTGCAGAAGGTGCTGAAAGTGCTTGAAAAAATTCAGGCGGACTTCAACGGGGCGCAGTCGGGCGGCAAGAAAATCTCGCTGGCTGACTTGATCGTGCTGACTGGTTGCGCGGGGGTGGAGCAGGCGGCGAAAAATGCCGGCGTGAGCGTGAATGTTCCCTTTGCGCCCGGGCGCACGGATGCTTCGCAGGAGCAAACCGACGTGCAATCCTTCGCGGTTCTGGAGCCGGTGGCGGACGGATTTCGCTCTTACTTCCAGCGGAATTCCGGGGCGCCGGCTGAAGTGGAACTTCTGGATAAAGCGCAACTGCTTACGCTTACTGCGCCGGAGCTCACGGTGCTGATTGGCGGAATGCGCGTGCTCAATACCAACTTTGGGCAGACCAAGTTTGGGGTGTTCACCAAGAAGCCGGAGGCTTTGACGAACGACTTCTTCATCAATCTGCTGGATATGAATACGGCGTGGAAAGCGGTGTCGGAGGCGAATAACACTTTTGAAGGACGCGATCGCAAGACCGGGGAAGTTCGGTGGACGGCGACGCGGGCCGATCTGATATTTGGATCGAACGCACAGCTTCGGGCGCTGTCGGAAGTGTACGGAAGCTCGGACGCGCACACGAAGTTCGTACAAGACTTCGTTGCAGCTTGGAACAAGGTGATGAACCTCGATCGCTTTGATCTCGCTGCATCCCGGAGCGCGGCGGCAGCGTAGTAATTCGGCCAACGCGCCGCCGTAGCGCAGGCGCCTGCCGGCATTTTTTTCGTCCCGCGAGTCGATCGTGACGGAGTGCGCTCCCATCAAATATTTATTAGTGCGGTGGATTTTGCCTGGGGCCCACGCTGTTATTCTAAGACGTGACCTCAATGCCAGACACACTCGAGAGGGTGCCGCGCCGGACGGGCTTCCTCCGATCGTTTATTCGATGGCTTGTTATCGGAGTGGTGGTGCTGTGGTCGCTGGGGGCGCTGATGCTTCTGGCGGCGCGGTGGATCGACCCGCCGACGACTGCCGTGCATATGCAGAGGCACTTGCAGGCTTGGATTCACCAGACGCCGTATCGCGAACGCTACAAATTTATTCCGCTGGGCGAAATTTCGGCGGATCTGCAGCACGCGGTGATCGCGGCGGAGGACGCGCGCTTCTACCAGCACCATGGATTCGATTGGCACGAGGTGCAAATCGCTGCGGAAGATGATTTGGAAGGAGAGCGGACGCGCGGAGCTTCCACCATCACGCAGCAACTGGTAAAAAACTTATTCTTTGGAACGGGCCGCTCGATTTTGCGCAAGGGTGCGGAGGCCTCGCTGGTGCCGGTGGCCGAATTGGTCCTCGGCAAACAGCGCATCCTGGAGATCTACCTCAACGAAGTGGAATGGGGCCCGGCCATTTACGGCGCAGATGCCGCGTGCCGGTACTACGACAACAGCGCGCCCCGGAATATCGACCGGCAGCAGGCGGCGCGTCTTGCTGCAATTCTACCGGCTCCCTTGAAGCGACGTCCCGAGCGCATGAATAGCTACAGCGCGATCATCCTGAAGCGCATGGACCAGATGGGTTGGTGAGCGGCTTCGATCGGAAAGAAATTAACCGGCGGTTCCTCGCATCGGATCAATAACTACGCTCTGGGCCGAACTCTAGTGAATATCTGGTTTGTTCTTATATTATGGGTGTGCTCGATCAGCATTTGTGTGGCTTTTTTGACATCTTGCGCATTTGCGAGGTCGATGGAACACGGGGAATGCCGGATCTTCTTACGCCGACGCATCTAGCCGACTTATTCGCGCTTTTTACACGGGCGGGCGCGGCAAGCCGAGCCCCTACGGGGACAATTCAAATGCCGCCGAGGATGTCGACGGAGCGAATTCGTATCATTAACTCTCGGAAAAATCAGAAAAACGACATGGAACTTTCATGGTAACGCCGGGCTTGAAGACTGATCATCATGCGGCTCGCCGCCGATTCTGGTTGGCGATGTCGGGGGTTTTCCTGGCGCTAGTGCTGCTGCCCTTTTCCTATCACGTGGAACGCCGGCTGGAGACGGCCGTTCACATCAAGAACGGAGAATCCGAAAGAGTTGACGTGGAACTGGCGCAGCGTTTTCAGTCTCCGTACGCGCACCGCCTGGTTCTGGTGATCACCGGCATTCCCAATCCGGATTCAGCAGAAAGCGCGGATGCATTGAACTTCTTAACCAGTTCATTGCGCAGTGTGCCGGGCGTCGCGGGCGCTGTCTCGAGTCTGGATTGGTCAGATCCTCTGTTCACCGGGAACAATGGCGGCGCGTTGGTCATCGTGGGGATGGATCCGCACGATGAATCCGTGGAGGCGCTAGTCCCGAAACTCAGAGAAAAAGCGGATTGGATGGAAGGTCAGCTCAAGTCGCAGTATCCCGATATCAAACTGGCCATCACCGGCGAATCGCCGTTGACGTTCGATCTTCGCAAGGTCAGCGCCGATGACGTGCGGCATGCCGAAGAACGGGCGATGCCGGTGACTTTGTTGCTGCTGTTTATTGCTTTCGGGAGCCTGGTGGCCGCGCTTTTGCCGCTGGGAATTGGAGTGCTGTCAATCTCGATGGCGATGGGCGCGGCGGCGCTGCTGGCGCATTATCTGCATCTCTCGATTCTGGTGCAGAATCTGGCGACGATGCTCGGGCTCGGCTTGGGCATTGATTATGCATTGCTGATGGTCAGCCGTTTTCGCGAAGCATTGGCCGAGGGATATCATCCCGGACCTGCCGCCGATATTGCTGCCGGGCAAGCCGGGAAGACGCTGCTGATCTCGGCCACGACAGTTGCCATCGGATTTTCAGCGCTGCTGACAGTACCGATCAGCGAACTGCGTTCGATTGGGATCGCCGGCCTGCTGGTAACCGTTTTGAGTGTCGTACTCTGCACGTTCATTTTGCCTTGGGTGCTTGGGCTGCTGGGGCATCGCATCAATTCCGCCAGATTGCGATTTCCGAGCAAACGATCGAAGACACGGCACGTAACCGAGGCTAGTGAACGGTGGGTAAAATGGGGCAGCGTCATCACTCGCCGGCCTTGGGCAGCCATGCTTGTCGCCGGCGTTCCGCTACTGATCCTTGCATTCCAGGCACGGAGAATTTCTCCCGGAATTCCCGATCATGATTCGCTCCCGGCTGCAGCCGAGTCGGTGCGAGCGCTGCACACGCTTCAAGGCATGGGGCGCTCGGGCATCGTGCAATCTCTCCGAGTGATCCTCGAGTTGCCGCCGCAGACTTCTGCACTCTCGCCGGCCGGCTGGCTCGCGGTCACTCGCTTGACCGAACGCTTCCAGAGCGATCCTAGAGCGGATGAGGTCATATCTCTTCCGACGCTCTCGGGAATGTCTGACACTGCAGATGCCGTCAACGATGTGCCCGAGCAAATCCGCAAAAGTCTGCTTCGCAGCGATGGCCAAGCAACGTTGATCGAACTGCTGCCCACTGCCAAGCTTTCTCCCAACGCACAGATTCAATGGGTGCGCGAGGTGCGTTCCTCCGATGTCGCGGCGATAACCGGCATCTCCGGCGCCGTGCTGCGCGTCGGCGGAGTTCCCGCACTCGACGCAGATTATGACGCGGTAGTGAAAGAGCGTTTGCCCAAAGTGATCCTTGGCGTCATATTGGGGAGTTTGCTGGCGCTGCTGATCGGACTGCGTTCCTTATTTGCGGCTGTCAAAGCGATTCTGCTCAATCTGCTCTCCGTCGGCGCTTCCTTCGGCGCGTTAGTTCTGGTTTTTCAGGAAGGCCACGGCAGCAAATTATTCGGCCTCGACGGACCGACGGGCACCGTCTACCCAATCGTGCCGATTCTTTCCTTTGCCATCGTCTTCGGATTGAGCATGGACTACGAAGTCTTCCTGGTCGCCCGCGTCCTCGAGGAACGCCGCCGCGGTCTATCCGAAAGATCAGCGGTGATCGAAGGCCTGGCGAGAACGGCCGGCTTAATCACCAGCGCTGCCGCAATCATGATCGCCGTCTTCACCGCCTTCACGGTAGGAAGTTTTCTCGTAGTCCAAATGCTGGGATTTACGCTAGCGGTAGCGGTGTTCATCGATGCTACGGTAGTGCGGATGATAGTCGGGCCAGCACTATTGCAACTAGCCGGCGACTGGAACTGGTGGCCCCTAGGCCTTTATCGCGCCAGAGCGACTTCTGAAAAGCAGCTTACGCCGTGACGACCGCTGCCATCCCGAACTCGCTTTAGCGCTGAGGGATCTGCATTTGCCGTCGTAGGGGCCGGGGTTTTGCCTTCGCGTCACCCGACTCGCGCCTCGCTTCACTTCACCTGCTTGACCGCTAATCCCGCTATATCAAAATCCTTGCTTCCAAGATTTGCCTTCCCCGATCCCCCATCGATTTCAAGAATCGAAGAACCAGCCTTGCCCTTCACCTTCGCCTCCACTTTCGTCGCAGACCAAACGCCGCTAACCTGCCGCAGTCCGTATGAAATGAATTCCTTCTGTTGTCCCGTCCCGCGAACCGTCTTCACCACATGTACGGGAAACAAAATGGTGCGATCAAGCCAAGATGTCACCGAATCATAGTAAGTCCGGTCCTGAGCGCCGGACTTGCTCTTCAGCACAAAGCAATCGCGCGTGCCGTATTTCTCCGGCGCCGCGAGTTCCTGATTCTTCCAGAAAAATTGGTCCTCGAGCATGTCTTCATACGAGAAGTCCGTTCCCACGAGTGGATCGTTCCAATGTTCAAACGGCAACGTGCTGGCAGCCTTCTGTCCAGGAAGCACCGCGTCAATGGTCACGTGCCCACTCGCGCTCATCTGCAAAAGAAGGATGGTCTTCTCCGAGCCAGGCCCCGAGATCTCGCACAGCATGTGCAGGCCATCGGGAAACCAGTGAGCCTTGGCGGAAAATTTGTAGGTAGTGCGCTTGCCATCGCCTTCCACGCGTACGAGCCTTCCGCTCAGCCGGTAATCCGATTTCTCGATCCGCTGGCGCGCACCGTTCAGCGCCGTCTCTAAATCAGCATTCGCCGCGAAGCTGGGCGATGGCTGCACCAACGACAACAGCACCAGCAAAGCGATGGAAGTTCGAATTACGACGCAGCGCAGAAAAGTCATCATATTTTGAATTTTTCTCCCGTAGGGGCGTCCGCCCAGGCGGAGTTGCCCGGCCCTTGTAACGCCAGTCCCATAAATGCGCGTGACGCCAACAAAGCCGTGACAGGCTTCAATGAAATGCTACGCCGACCGACATCCAGTCGCCAACTCCGGGATGATCCGACTCATCCTGCGTCCAGATGATGCTGACCGCGGACGTCGACGATCCGTTGTAATACAACATCCATCCGCCATTGAGATCGTCATGGCTCGAGTTCGTCTCCGTCGCATAGTGACTCGACAGAAATTGACCGCCGGATGGGCTCGTGATTCCGGTGAACGTGTTAGAAGCCGCGCCCACGGCCGCAAGGATCACTTCGTTAGCTTGCGATGGTGAAGCCGTCAGAGTTGTAAGGCTCCCGCCGGATCCGGTTGTGCTTTGGTCTGCAGCATTGCTGGCCAGGCCGCTCGATCCGAACGAGGTATCGAGTGGAGCGCTCGAAGCCCCAGAGATGTCATACAAAAACATCGTATTCCCGTTGCCGCCGGCGGAGCGCGGGTGCATCTTCCAGGTTGGGGAGTACGTTCCGGGGGAGACATTTTTGGCGTACCAGACTGAGCCGACGGAGGCGCCGCCATCGCCTGCCGGACTGATTACATTCGCACCTACCTGCAGGTAACTGTTCGTTCCGTCGGAAACTGAGGTTGGGAAGGAACAGTCCGTGGTGCTGGGGGACTGGCAGCCCGAACCAAATAGGACGGCAAACGTATTTCCGCTGATGGGCGCTTCGAGCGGGATGGAAGTGGCTTGCTCGTTGTCGGTGTCATCGTGTTGGACGTAGACGACGCGGATGCCGGAGGGCGGAGCCGCGCCGGTTTGCGCGGGTTGGAATGCAGCGGCGGCGGTGATGAAACTGGCGGACGTGCCTAGAGTGAAGGTGGGGGCGAAGGGCGTGGTGGAATTGTAGACGCCGAATTGCACGCAGGAAGGATAGCGGTCGGCGATCATGGCGCTGCGCAGCGTCCAAGAGATGTTGCTTTGTGATCCGGCGGTGCAGCCTGAAATTTGTTGGACGTTGTCTACTACGGCCTGCTGGAATATTAGATCGCCCGACGTGGTGAGGGCGTTGAGCGCGGGGGCCGCGACTGTCGCGCTGCTGCCGGATTGGCAGGTGGATTGATCGAGAGTGCCGGCGTTGAAGAATTCGTAGGGTTGCATTTGCACGAATTGCGTGGCGGAGAGATGAACGGCGATGTCGGTGACGTTGGCGCTTACTCCTTGCACGTAATAGATGGCGGAGACTACGGAATTCGAGTTGTCGGTGCAGGAGATGCCGAGCTGGTAGGTGTTGCCGCCTACATTGTCGCTGAACGTCGGCGACTGCGCCGGCGCGTTGTAGCGCAGCAGTATCGCGAGCAGATTGCCGGCGATGGTGGGATTCGGCAGCGGACAGTGGTACTGCGTGACTTGATCGCTGGTTTGGTTCTGGTCGTTTGAGAGCGGGCAGCCTGCGCCGTTGCCGGCGTAGCCGGGCGTGGATGGGGGCGGCGGAGGGCCTTGATTGGCTACCGTGACGGAAACGCCGGCGGAGGTGGCTTGGTTTCCGGAGGTGTCTGTGGCTACAGCCGTCAGGGTGTGGTTCGCGTTTGTCAGAGTGGTGGTATCGAGCGAGAAATTGTAGGGCGAACTGGTGTCGGCTGAGCCGGAGTTCGTTCCATCGACTTGGAATTGCACGGTGGCTACAGCTACGTTGTCGGACGCCGTTGCGGTGACCGAGATCGTGCCGCTTACTGTTGCGCCGGATGCCGGGGAAGTGATGGAGACCGTCGGCGGAGTGGTGTCGCCGTGATTAACGGCCGGCGACGAGCCGCCGCCGCAGGCACCCAGGATCGAGACGAACCCGCCGAGTGCTAGAGACAGCCATGCTTTTCCGCTCGACAACCTCATTCGCAATCCCTCGCTGATGACCACGCTAGATTATCGGCACAATATAAGCAAAGAATGAGATGCTGCGGGGCGGGAATCGGTTCTGCTAATGGCGAGCTTCGCCCGGCCGCTCGCGCAGGTGTGCTCTCGGGATCGTCGCGAAGATTGGCTTGCCACGCTCCCCTTTCGTTGCTATACCTAGTCTGGACAGGGGTGGCGGCGCTCTGTGGAGCGCGACACGCGGTGGAAAAACGCATGCTCAAGAACGAGACGCAGCTTTTGCCGGGGACACTCTTCCTGCTGATCCTCAAGTCGCTGGCGCGGGGACCTCTTCATGGTTATGCCATCGCCAAGCGCATCAAGAATGCTTCGGGCGACGGACTTGAAATCGAAGACGGGTCGCTCTATCCGGCGCTGAACCGTTTGCTGGTGAAGGGCTGGGTGCATGCGGAATGGGGTACGTCCGAAAATAATCGCCGAGCGCGCTTTTACCGGCTCACCGCGGAAGGACGCAAACAATTGCACGCCGAGGCTCGGGATTTCGAAAAGCTGGTGAAAAGTATTCAGCTCGTGATGCGCACAGTTTGAGGATCGCGCCATGCCTACACTCCGCGAATTCCTGAACCGGCTGCTTTTTTTCCGCCGCGGCGCGCATTTCGATCGCGAGATGCACGACGAAGTCCAGTTCCACATCGAAGAGCGGGCTGCCGAACTGGAAGATCGCGGCGTTTCCAAAGACGAAGCGCTGCGCCGGGCGCGCGCCGAATTCGGATCTGTACAACTGGCGCGCGAGGATTCTCGCGAGGTCTGGCAATTTCAGTGGCTCGAGCATTTGCTTATGGACCTGCGCGTCGGCTTGCGCATGCTTTGGCGCAGCCCTGGGTTTTCTGCCCTCGCAATTCTTTGCCTCACGCTTGGGATTGGGGCTAACGCCGCGGTCTTTAGTTGGGTGGAGGGCATCCTCTTTCGTCCATATCCGGCCGTCGTTCATCAAGAGCGCTTGATGGCGCTTTCGGGAATTTCGCGCGGAGAAACCGGGATCACGTTGCTCTCCTGGCCCGATTATCTTGATCTGCAAAGGAACAGCACGCTATTCGACGCGTTTTTCGTCAGCAAAATCACGGGCACCACTCTTAGCATTGGCGAGCGCGCTGAGCGAACGATTGGAAGCATCGTTTCCGCGAATTACTTTGATGCTGTCGGCGTGCATCCCATTCTTGGCCGGGGATTTTTGGCGGGCGAAGATGCCGGCAGCAGCGCGCATCCTGTGACGGTGATCAGTTACCAGCTTTGGCAGGGGCGCTTCAAAGGCGATCCGCAAATTATTGGCAAGACGCAGCGGCTGAACGGCGTTACGCACACCATCGTCGGAGTCGCGCCGCAGGGATTCTATGGAACGTTTGTCGGCTGGGCCATGCAGTTTTGGGTGCCGGCTTCGATGGAAGAAATTTTCGAAAGCGGCGGATACAAACTTGAGGATCGCAACGCGCGCTGGATCGAATCGTATGCGCGGCTGAAGCCTGGGGTTACGGCGGTGCAGGCGCAACAGGAAATTTCCGCGCTGGCCGGCCGGCTGGAGCACGACTATCCGGTGACAAATCGCGGCCGCAGCGTGCGGCTCTGGCCGCTTTGGGAAACGCCGTTCAATAATGCCGGGACGTTGCTGCCGACTTTGGGAATCATGCTGGCTGTAGTGCTGTGCGTGCTGCTGATCGCGTGCGCGAACGTGGGCAATCTTCTGCTGGTGCGTTCTTTGGCGAGGCGCCACGAGATGAGCGTGCGCGCGGCTCTGGGGGCAGGGCGGGCGCGGTTGCTGAAACAGTTGCTCACCGAGGGTTTGCTCTTGTCGCTGCTCGGAGCGTGCGGCGGGCTGCTGGTGGCGCATTGGTGCCGGCACGCGCTCGTGCTGCTTTTTCCGGCGCGCGGCGGGGTTTCGATGTATTTGCCGGGAGATATTGATTGGCGCGTGCTGGGCGTCACGTCGGTGGTCAGCCTGCTCGCGACACTGTTGCTCGGGGTGGTTCCGGCAATTCAAACCAGCAAATTGAATTTGGCGACGGCGCTAAGAACAGAAATGGGCGGAGTGGTTGGAGGCCACGGAAAATCGTGGATGCGCTCCAGCCTGGTTGTTGTGCAAGTTTCCCTGAGTTTCGTTTTGCTGGTGGGGACCGGGCTGCTGATCAAAAGTTTGGAAAAGATTCGCAACACGAATCCTGGCTTCGCCACGCATCGGGTGCTGCTCACCGCCGTGGATCTGGTCTCGGCGGGCTATAGCGCGCAGCAAGCCAAGACATTTCAAGATGAATTGCTCGAGCGCGTCACGGCGCTTCCCGGCGTTGAGTCCGCCGCCTTCGCGCGGATGGCGCCGCTTGATTTTGGCAGCTATTCCTCCAGCCCGATCGCTGTTGACACCTACAACGTCCTCCCGGAAGAGCAGCCCACGGTGGAGTACAACGAAGTGGGTCCTGGCTATCTTGCGACCCTGGGCATTCCGCTCGTTTCGGGGCGCGAGTTTACGCGGGCTGACAACGAATCCGCCGCGCTGGTGGCCATCGTCAACGAAACCATGGCCGCGCAGTTCTGGAAAGGCAAAAACCCAATCGGTGAGCGCGTGCAAGTGAAAGGACGCTGGCTGACTGTCGTCGGAGTGGCCAAAGACTGCAAGTATCAAAGCATGCGCGAGCTGCCCATGCCGTTTTTCTACGTCCCGCGGCGGCAGAATTTCACCATCGGCGGGGGCTTGAATATCCGGACGCCGCTGGCGCCGCAAGAGTTGGCCAGCGCGCTGGGCCGCGAGATTCACTCACTCGACGGCAATCTGGCGCTCTACGAAGTCATCACGTTGCAAGAGCAACTGGATCGTTCCACCGCGTCGCAGAAAGCGGCGGTGACGCTGCTCGGCGTGCTGGGCGGGCTGGCGTTGCTGCTCGCGGCGATCGGACTTTATGGGGTGATGTCTTATGCCGTGTCGCAGAGCGCGCGTGAGTTGGGCTTGCGCATGGCGCTTGGCGCGCGGGCTTCCGATCTTCTGCGGCTGGTGATTTCGCGGGGGCTGGCGTTGACACTCGGTGGTGTTGCGCTGGGCGCGGCGGCGGCTCTTGGATTGACGCGTCTGCTCGTCAATTATTTATACGGCGTCAGCCCGCGTGATCCGCAGGCGTTCGGCTTCGCGTTTGTGGTGATGCTGGCCGCCACGCTGGCCGCGTGCTTTTTGCCGGCGTGGCGGGCCACCCGGACGGATCCGATGCGGGCGCTGCGCGACGAGTGATCCGCCGTTCTACAGGACCACGATCCGGCGAGATCGAACTCTAGTTGCCGTCAGGGTGATCCGCCGTCCCATCCGACCACTTGCCTACCGGAATCATGAAGATGGTCAGATGGTCCTGAGGAACCACGGCGGCGAGAATCGGAGAGGCTGCGAGATTTGCGCCCCAGGTTTGAGCTTCGGTTTCCGGTACGAAAAACATGATGTGGGGACGCCACGCGCCGTTGCCATCGCCCAAGTTGCCGTCCTTTGAGAGCATGTAACACATTGCGCCGGATTCGAGAGCGGGCAATTCCTTCTTGTCGAAGGCGGCTTTGAGGCTCTCAAACATTTGAACTTTCGATTGCCCCGCCAGCACGAACTCGGTTTTCTTGATCGTGAGTGGGAGGTAGGTTCGTGCCGCGGGCCCATTCAAGCAGAGCGGTCCGCGCAGCTTGGGATTCCAAAAGTCCGGGCTGTCAATTCCGGAGGCCCAGCCTCGTTCCACGAGGCAGACGAAACTGTTTTTGCCTTTGACGGCGGTTTCGTAGCCGTGCTTTGCGAGAACCATGACTTCGGCATCGCCTGCGATGGACGGCGGGGCGGCGCTGCGCGCCAGGGCGATCTCGGCATCGCGATCCATTAAGTATTGCTCGAGCGGGGCCATGGTGGGATAGGGAGTTTTAGCGTCTTGGGCCTGCGCCGGGTGTGCGGCGGTCAACACGAGGGCCAAGACGATCAGCGGTAATGCGATAGTCCTCACTAGATTTCGCTTCCTTGATTTCTCCCGGGACATGGGATTCTCCTTATGATGCGCAGCGGCGCGGCGAGCTACTTGGTTGATGGCCTCTTGGCAAGATACGTTGATATCAATATAATCTGACAATGTCAACGCCTAGAAACCCGCCGTATGAGACCACCCTTCTGGTGCGCGACACTTGCCTTTGTCTCTATGTTCAGCGAGCTGCCCGGGCGCTGGCGCGGCGCTTTGATGATGTTCTGCGGCCACTCGGCCTGACCAATGGGCAATTCTCACTGATGATGTCGCTGAACCGCCCGGACCCGGCTGGCATGGCGGCGGTTGCTTCCCTTCTGGCGATGGACCGGACCACGTTGACCGCTGCGCTTAAGCCGTTGCAGCGCCGCGGTCTGGTGAAGGTTGCGGCAGACGTGCGGGACCGCCGCAGCCGCCTGTTGACGCTCACGGCGAAAGGGCGAAGGTTGCTGGTGCGCGCCGTGCCGGTATGGCAGCGCACACACCACGAAATTGAAACGCTCCTGCCTGATGGCGGTCCTGAGCGCCTGCGGAAAAATTTGCAGGCACTTTCCTGATCAATTCATGCGATTGCAAATCTGGTTGGAGGCGCTTGTTGGCGCTGATGCGCAGGCAGACATCGTCGGCGATCCACTGGTCGCGGCGTCGCGCTCTCAATCAACGCACATCTAAGGCCGCGCGATCATGGAAGATTCACCCGCGCGCTCCGTTGTGAAGTCCAATTTGCAACACTAGCAGGCTTTAAATCTTTTCATCCTTGGTGCCTCTTCCTTCTTCCTGATTTATATTTGACGCATGAATCGGCGTGATTTTTTGCGAGTGCTCGAGCGTTCGGCTGTGATTGCTGCGCTGGGGCATTGCGTGAAGGGCTCATCGCTTTCGCTTGTCGCGGCACAGGGGGAGTCGCAAACGGTGCTGGATGGGCGGCGTGGGCGTCCGCAGATTGCGATTACTATGGACGATCCGCAGGTGGAGTTGGGCCCGTTCATGGGGTGGAAGGAGGCGAACCGGCGGATTTTGGGGGCGCTGGGCGAGCGGAAGCTTAAGGCGGCGCTTTTTGTTTGCGGGATGCGCGTGGATCGGGTTGAGGGTAAGGCGCTGCTTTCCGGTTGGGATGATGCGGGGCATTTGATTTGCAATCATTCTTACTCGCATCTGATGTATCTGCGGAAAACTGGGTATGAGGAATTTGCGGCGGATTTTTTGCGGGATGAAGCGATCATCGCGCCTTATCGGCATCGTACGGCGCTGTTTCGATATCCATATTTGAAAGAGGGAGATACGGTTGAGAAACGCGATCATTTTCGTGGGCTTTTGAAGGAGCATGGCTATCGCGTCGGGCATGTGACTGTGGATGCTTCGGATTGGTATGTTGATGAGCGGATGATGGCGAGGCTGCGGAATGTTGCCGGAGCGAAGCTCGAGCCTTACCGCGATTACTTGATTGCGCATTTGCTGGATCGGGCTGGGTTTTACCGGCAGTTGGCGCTGGATGTTTTGGGGCGCGAGGTGCGGCATACGTTGCTGGTGCACTATCGCATGATCAATGCGCTGTTTCTTCGCGAGGTGATGGCGGCTTTTGAGAAGGCTGGATGGGAATGGATTGATGCGGACCGGGCCTTTGAGGATCCGGTGTTTCGGCGGGAGCCGCAAACTTTGCCGGCTGGTGAGAGTTTGATCTGGGCTTTGGCTGCGGAGACGGGGAAATTTAAGGAGCGCTTGCGCTGGCCTGGGGAAGACGATGTTTACGAAAAGCCGAAGATGGATGCTTTGGGATTGTAGGTGGACGTCAGATCTTGGATAAATCGCGCGGCCAGACACGGCTATTGCCATTAAGTTTTCTTGCGCTCCGTCCTCGATTGTTCCCCTTGCGGAATTTTGTGATCGTAGGATGCCGGCAGGGACGCCGGCGCTACTTTACTCGCGTTGACACTGTTGGCTGCGGTCTCTACACTTCGGTATTCGTGCTTTTTGGGGGATTTCGCTGAGATTTCGGGGGGCAATTTGCTTGGCTTGGGCGACGGCGTTGGCGGGATTGGCCGGCGGATGCGCGCACGTGAGCACTACAACGCATGTGCCTGTGGCGCAGGTGCCTCATTCGCTGGATGCTTCCAAGGCTGAGCTGATCGAGAAATACAATAAGCAAGTTGCGGCGATTCAGTCGTTGAATGCTACCGTTACTTTGACTCCTACTGCTGGATCGCAATATAGCGGGGTGATCGAGCAGTATCATGAGGTGAACGGATTTATTTTGGCGGCGCGGCCGGCGTTGATTCGGGTAATTGGGCAGGCACCCGTTGTGGCCAAGAATGTTTTCGATATGGTGAGCGACGGGGAGACCTTCCGGATTTACATTCCGTCGAAGAATCGATTTATTACCGGGCCGGCGCGATTTGAGAAGAAGGCGGAGAAGCCTATCGAGAATTTGCGGCCGCAGCATTTGGTGGACGCGCTTTTCTGGCGCGAGATTCCGGCGGGGGCGCCGGTGATTTTTGAGGAAATGGAAGACGCGGCGGGGCGGGCTTATTTGTTGACGGTGCTGCGGCGCGGCGAGGGCGAGGGGAATTTTATTGTGGTCAGTGCGATTCGATTCGATCGCGGCGATTTGAATGTTTCGGAGATTGAGAATTTTACCGGGGACGGGATTCTTACTTCGGTGAGCCGTTACTCGGATTGGCAGGCTTCGGGCGGCGGGGCGCCATTTCCGCATAGCATTACTGTGGCGCGGCCTCGCGATGATTATAAATTGGGGATTCAGATCAAGAAGCTTACGCTGAATGAGACGATTGCGCCGGAGCGCTTTCATTTGGAGCAGCCGGCTGGGAGCGAATTGGTGGACGTGGGTAAAGAGGACAGCGGAGTGAAGCCTTGATCGCGCGGATGATTTTGAACAACGTGTTGCACCGGCCGATTCGCACGTTGATTACGGTGATCGCGGTGGCGGTGGAAGTGATGCTGGTGATCATTGTGGTCGGGCTGACCAGCGGGCTGGTGGCGGAATCGGCGAAACGCGTGGAGGGCGTGGGCGCGGACATTATGGTGCAGCCGCCTTCGGCTTCGGTGTTTATGGCTTTTAGCGGGGCGCCTATGCCGATTCGTCTGGGCGATAAGTTGGGGGAGATGAAATATGTGAAGTCGGTGGCGCCGGTGTTGCTGCAATTTAACTCGACGAACGGCCTCGACATTATTTATGGCATCGACCCGGAATCGTTCCGCAAGGTTTCCGGGGGATTCGTTTTTCATACGGGCGGCGATTTGGAGATGCCCAACGATATTTTGGTCGATGATGTGTATTCGCGGTCGAAGCATGTGGTAACCGGGCAGATGCTGCATATTCTCGATCACGATTTTCATGTGGCGGGGATTGTGGAGCATGGCAAGGGCGCGCGGCTTTTTGTTTTTCTGCACACGCTGCAGGATTTGGCCGGGGCTACGGACAAGGCTAGCGTGTTTTTTATCAAGTGCGAACGGCCTGATGATACGGATACGGTGATCGATGAAATCCGGGCGCTGCTGCCGCGTTATGAGATTCGGCCGCTGAAGGATTTCATTACTTTGATGACATCTTCGAATCTGCCGGGGTTGCAGGCGTTCATCAATACGATGATTGGAATTGCGGTATCCATCGGCTTCCTGGTGATTTTTCTTTCGATGTACACGACCATCATCGAGCGCACGCGGGAAATTGGGGTGTTGAAATCGCTGGGGGCCTCGAAAGTTTATATTGTGCAGGTGATTTTGAGCGAGTCTACGCTGCTGTGCGTGGCGGGGATTTTGGTGGGGATTGCGTTTTCGTATGGATCGCGGGCGGTGTTCTTGAAATTATTTCCGACGCTGACGATTTTGATTAGCGGGGAGTGGATTTTCAAGGCTGCGGTGATCGCGATTTTGGGCGGGTTGCTGGGATCGTCGTATCCGGCGTGGTTGGCGAGCCGGCGCGATCCGGTGGAAGCGCTGGCCTACGAGTGAGCTGGTTTTGATTTTGTAGGGAAGGATGCTCTAGCCCTCGCCTACAACTTCCCACTTCTGTACTTTTCTCCGGAATTGGCATCCCCTTTCGGAATTTTGCTTTTCTGCACTGCCGCTAGTTGATTGATTCTTCGATAGTAAATCTCCGGCCATCGAATTGCGTGGGGTTTCCCTCTGGGGGGGCTGGATTCTTGCCTTGAACTCCTCCCGATTCTTATTTGGATAACATAACTGCTTTGCTCACTTATCTGCCGGCGTTTTACCGACGAGCATTCGCTCGATTTTCGCGCCATTCAACGAGGGAACGACCTATGAGCATTCTGCGACGCTATTTTGTGTTGTCTGTGCTGCTGGTGATGGCGGGTTGCCCGGCGGCATTCGGGCAGACCAAGGCTTATCCGCTGCTGCAACAGCAAACGTTGAAGCAAACGGGCACGGGTGCGACTGGGACGGCGAAGCAGGGAGCGGCCGTGGCGATCTCGGCCGATGGCAATACGGCGATCGTCGGCGGCCCGGCGGATAACAGCAACATCGGCGGCGCGTGGATTTTTGTGCGCAGTGGGAATACATGGACGCAGCAAGGCGGCGAGCTGATCGGCACCGGCGCAACAGGCGCGGCGCAACAAGGAACCTCGGTGGCAATTTCCGGGGATGGAAATACCGTCATGATCGGCGGACCCTCTGACAACAGCGGCGCGGGCGCGGCGTGGGTGTTTACGCGAGCGGAAGGAGAGTGGACGCAACAGGGCAACAAGTTAGTTGGTACCGCTGCGAGCGTTCCGGCGAGCCAGGGAAGAGCCGTGGCACTTTCGGGTGACGGAAACACCGCAGCGATCGGCGGGAACACGGACCGCAGCAATGGCGGATCGGTTTGGATTTTCACGCGCAGCGCGGGTGTGTGGACGCAGGATGGCGGAAAGATTTTCGGATCGGGAGCCTCGGGACCGGCGGGGCAGGGTGCTTCGCTGGCGATGTCTTCCGACGGCCTGACCATCGTGTTCGGCGGGCCGAATGATGGCGACGGCGGACCGGGCGCGGCTTGGATCTTCAATCTTTCCGAAGGCGACTGGATACAGCGCGGCAACAAACTGGTGGGCAGCGGAGCGACGGGAAACGCGCTGGAGGGAACTTCGGTAGCTTTGTCGGGTGACGCGCAGGTTGCGGTGCTTGGCGGCCCGGGCGATAACAGCGGCGCCGGCGCGTTCTGGATTTTCCGGCCTTCGGGTGGAGGATCCTATACGCAGCAAGCAAACAAGCTCGTGGCTACGGGTCCGTCGGCGACCGCGGCGCAAGGGAGCAGCGTGGCCAGCAATGGAGACGGCAGCGTAATTCTGATCGGCGCGCCTAATGACGCGAGCAGCGACGGCACGGTGGTGATTTTCGCGCGCACGGCGCTGAGCACCTGGTCGCAGCAGGGCGGCGATCTCTTCCCGAGCGACGGCAGCGAATCCGGAAAGGTTGGCTCGGGCGTGGCGCTTTCCGCCGACGGAAGCGAGGGCTTCATCGGCGCCTCGGCACTTGGGGCGGGAGCCGCGTGGCCGTACTTTACTAACACTTTCTTCGGGACCGTAAATGTCAATTCTTCGGTGACTCAGACGATTTCCATTGCCGTGCAATCGAACTTCACCACCGGATCGCTGCGGGTGGTCACTCAGGGCGCGACGGGACTCGATTTCACAGCCGCGAGCACGCAACCAGAGTCAGGCGCGTGCGCGGTGAGCGTCAGTTTCACCGCGAACTCGCGTACCTGTTCGATCAACGTGCAGTTTACCCCGGCGGCGCCCGGCGTTCGATTCGGAGCCGTGCAGCTCTATGACAACGATGGCAACAATCTGAAAGCCACGGTGTATCTCTACGGAGTGGGTGCGGCGCCGCAAATCGGCTTCGTCAGCGGGTTGATCGCTACGGTGGCCGGAAATGGCACCGCCGGATATTCCGGCGACCACGGCGGCGGAATTGGATGGACCGGAAACGCCCATTATTGACGGCGCGGGAAATCTCTATTGGGTCGAATCGAATAATTATGTCGTGCGCAAAGTGGATTCCAGTACAGACATCATTTCGACTTTTGGCGGATCGGGGACCAGCGGATATTCCGGCGACGGAGGCCTGGCCACCGCCGCGACGATGAATAATCCGTTTGCGGCGATCGTCGCCAACAATGGCGACATTTACGTGGCCGATTTCGGTAACTTCGTGGTTCGCCGCATCAGCGCGGCTACCGGGATTATCAGCACCGTCGCGGGCACCGGCGTGACCGGCTATTCCGGCGACGGCGGGCCCGCCACGCAGGCTGCGATGAGCCCTCCGGCCGCTGTGATGATGGATGCCGCGGGCAATCTCTACATTTCCGACGACAACAATTTCGTCATTCGCAAGATTACCTTCGGCACCGGCACCATCAGCACGGTGATCGGCAACGGCGAGGGCGACTTTTCCGGGGACAACGGACCGGCGCTGAGCGCCGGCATCAACGACGTGGAGGGATTGACCATTGATCCGGCCGGAGACATTTATCTCACGGACTCCGGAAATAATGCGGTACGCGTCGTGAATGCCGGCACGCAGATTATTAATTCCATCGGCGGAGTGGGCGGTTCCGACGAAGGCTATACCGGCGACATGGGCCCGGCCACCGCGGCGTTGCTGGCTTATCCGAATTATCCCAGTCTCGATGCGGCGGGCGATGTGTTCTTCAGCGATGGCGATAACAACGTCGTCCGCGTGATCGGCAGCGTCGCGCCGTTGAGTTTCGCGACAACCAACGTCGGCGATTCCGCGGCGGCGCAGGACGTGACGGTAACCAACAACGGCAACGCCACGCTGATATTCACTTCCATTTCCGCATCGGCCAACTTCAATCTCGACGGTGCGGATACCACTTGTACTTCCTCGACGCAGCTCGCGCCGAGTGAAAGTTGCGTGCTCGGCGTGGTATTCGCGCCGCTGAGTGGCGGAGAAATCAACGGCAGCGTCACGCTGACGGACAATTCCGCCGGAAGCCCGCAGACGATTACGCTTTTCGGGGTGGGCGCGCAGGTTACTCCGGCAATCACTCTCAGTGTGCAGCCGTCTAGCGCGAGCCTCAATCAATCAGTCACTTTCACAGCGGTGCTTGTGCCGATCCCGGGCGCGCCGCGCGGCACAGTCGAGTTCTGCGATATCACCAATCAGGACGTGGCGTCGCGGCCGCCGCACCCTGCGCGCGCTGCAGGAGGACGCCAGACGTTCGTGCCGGCTGACGGCATTTTTGGGAATTGCGATGGCGGCACTTTGCTCGGTTCCGGCAATGTCGACGAGACGGGAACGGCAACTTTTTCGACTACTGGATTGAGCGCGGAGACGCACACCATCGTCGCTATTTATTCCGGGAACGCGGGCTTCAACGAAGCGCTCTCGAATAGTGTTCCGATCACAATATCTTCCTTGACCGGTACGACGACCACGCTTGCCGCGAATCCGAATCCTGCGGGCACCGGGCAGACGGTCACGTTTACCGCGCTGGTCAGCCCCGTGCCGACCGGCTCGCCGCTCGGCAGCGTAAGTTTCTGCCTGGGGTCGCTCGATGTTGGTACGAGAATGGCGGCATTGCCGGCCACGGCGGCTTCGCGCACGGGCCGCCGTCCGGTATTTACGCCGGACGGACAGAGCAATCCCTGCGGGCCCGCGACGCTGTTGAGCACCATGAATCTCGGCAATTCCGGCTCCGCGACATTCGCGACCGCGTCGCTGGCGCTGGGAACGAACATCGTCACTGCCATTTATTCCGGGAATACAAATTTCGGGACTTCGATCTCGAACAGCATCAGTGAAGTAATCAACAGCGCGGTGACTACCACTACGACTCTGTCCGCCAATCCCAATCCCGCGGGCATCGGGCAATCGGTCACTTTCACTGCGCTGGTCAGCCCTGCGCCGAGCGGGTCGCCGCTGGGCAGCGTGAGCTTCTGCCTCGGATCGCTCGACGGCAGCACGAGACTGGCCGCATCCGCTTTCGCGCCGGGCGCCCGCGCCGCAACTCGCCCGGGATTTTCTCGCGACGAGAACGAAAATCCGTGCGGCAGCGCCACTTTGCTCGGCACCGTGAATCTCAACGGCTCGGGCTCCGCGATGTTCGCGACTTCGTCGCTTTCGCTGGGAACCAACATAATCACCGCGATTTATTCCGGGAATGCGGGCTCGGCCGCTTCGATCTCGAACAGCATCAGTGAAGTGATCAACAGCGCCATCGCGACGATCACGACTCTGACGGTTTCACCGAATCCGGCGAATGCCGGGCAAGCGGTCACGTTGACGGCGACGATCGCGCCCGTTCCCACGGGCTCACCGTTCGGCAGCGTGACGTTCTGCCTCGGCGGCAGCAATGATGCGGTGCGGATGGCTGCGGCTCGTACGCGGCCGAGCGGTGCGGCACGAGCCGGCCGCGGCGCGTCTGCGGCGCCGGAGGAACAGAGCATGTGCGGGAGCGGAACGTCGCTGAACACCGCGGACGTCGATTCCACCGGCACGGCTACTTTTACCAGCGGCAGTTTGGCGAGTGGCTCGCTGATTCTCACTGCGGTTTATTCCGGGAACGCTACCTCAGATTCATCCACTTCCGATCCTGTGTCTGAAGTGATCAATCCGGCTTTTACGGTCACCGCGCCGCAAACGCCGTTTGATGTTCCGGAAGACGGCTCGGTGGCCATTACCGTGACGGTTCCGCCGCTGGGCGGCTCGTTCACCAATGTCGTGACTTTATCCGCTACCGGGCTTCCGCCGGGCGCGACGGCAACTTTCAATCCGCCGATGGTTACGCCGGGAAGCGCTGGCGCGCAGACGGTGATGACCGTGGTGTTGGCCGGCGGAAAATCTAGCGCCAGCCGCATTCCATCCGCGCCGCCTGCCGGTCCGGCTGGACGCGTCGCCGGAGTGCTGGCCGGGCTTTGCCTGTTGGCGGGAATTTTGTCCGCGGGATTCCGCGGAACGGCGCGACGCCGCTTGGCCGCGCTGGTGATTTTGTTCGCCGCAGTTTCAGGCAGCATCGTGCTGCTTTCGGCGTGCAGCGGTGGATTTGCCGGCGGCGCCGTAACGCCGAAGGGCGCTTACGTCATCACCGTTACCGGCACGAGCGGCTCGCTGCAAGCTTCCGCGACCGTGAACCTGGTGGTCGAATAATGCGCACGAAAATTCGCGCCTCAATACACGCCTATATAAAGGACACCACGCACATGCGCTCAACCGTTCGATTCGCGGTTTTGTTTGGCATTCTGATCGCCGGCACCGGACTCGGCGCTGCGCCGGCGCTCGCGCAGGACTCGCCCACATTTGCCGCCGGCGCGAGCTACAACTTTGTTCATAGCAACGCGCCTCCCGGTAGCTGCGGCTGCTTCAATATGAATGGCGGCAGCGGGTGGGTGTCGATCGGGCTGTTTCACCATTTCAGCGCGGTGGCGGATGTGGGTGTGCAGTATGCCGGAAATATCAACGGCAGCGGCGTGAATCTCACGCTGACGTTCTACGTGTTTGGCCCGCGCTACAATTTCCTAAATTCCGAGCGGCTGCATCCGTTCGCCGAAGCTCTGGTGGGCGGCTCGCACGCATCCGGGAGTTTCTCGTCGGCATCGATCAGTGGCTCGGGCTCGGCGAATGCGTTCGCCGCTCTCGGCGGCGGCGGCATCGATTTCGACGTGACCAGACATATCGGCGTCCGCGCCATCGAAGCCGACTATTTCTTCACCAAGTACAATAACGGCACCAACGACCACCAAAATAATCTGCGCATCGCCGCCGGAATCTATTTCCGATTCGGCTCGCACTAGTAGGGGAGGGTTCTTTCCTGTCCGC
>JABDFR010000048.1 GCA_013286465.1 Acidobacteriota bacterium
GATGGCCCAGTGGGAGATTTGGACTGGGGAACGGGCGCCGGTGCGGGAGATGGCCGCGGCGGTGGCGCACTTGGCGTAGGGCGAAGTGCGGGAAGCTCTGTCGGCCGAGGACGTGGCACGTTTTTGGGCTGGCGTTACCTCGGCGGCGCAGCGCGCGGCGCCCCTACGGGAAGAAAAAAGCTGACAGCAAAGTCAAAAGAGCCGGCAGAGACGCCGGCGGTACGAACGCGAAAAAGATGATTCAGCCGGATTTCAAATCGTTTGCCCGGTTGGCGCGCGGGGGGAATCTTGTCCCTGTGTATGAGAATTTTACGGCTGATCTTTTGACTCCGGTTGGGGCTTATTTGCGGATCGCGCATCGGGCGAAGTACTCGTTTTTGCTGGAGAGCGTCGAGGGTGGAGAGAATATCGCGCGTTACACGTTTGTCGGCGCCGACCCCGCGGAGGTGTTTCGATCGCGCGGCACGAAGTGCGTGATTGAAGCCGGCGGCTCGCGCGAAGAATTTGACGACAATCCGATTGAGGCGCTGCGGCGCTTGATGGGGCGCTACAAGCCAGCGCGCGTGGCAGGATTGCCACCGCTGATTGGCGGGGCAATCGGCTACTTTGCCTACGACATGGTGCGCTTGATTGAAAAAATTCCGTCGACGGGCAGCGACGAATTGAAACTTGACGATGCCGTGCTGATGTTTTATCGCGGCCTGCTGGCATTCGACCACGTCCGCCATCGCGTCTGGATCGTGCAAAATGTTTTCACCGAAGGGCCCGGCAGTTTGAGATCGAAGTATGACGCGGCCGTCGCCGAAATTGAACGCACCAGACGGAAATTGCAGGCTCCTCTGCGCACCGAGCGAGCCAAGCGCGGCCCGCGACGCGGGCGCCTGCTGGTCCGCTCGAATTTCACTCGCGCTCGCTACATTTCCGCAGTAAAGCGCGCCAAAGCCTACATTCGCGCCGGCGATATTTTTCAGGTCGTCCCCAGCCAGCGATTCACAGCCAAGACGGACGCCGACCCCTTCGAAATCTATCGCGCGCTGCGGGTGATCAATCCATCGCCGTATATGTATTTCCTGCGGCTCGACGATGTGTCGGTCGTCGGCAGCTCGCCGGAGATGTTAGTGAAAGTGCAGGGGCGCGACGCTTTTTACCGGCCGATTGCCGGTACTTTGCCGCGCGGGCGCACCGAGGAAGAAGATCGCGCGAATGAGGCGCGCTTGCTGGCGGATCCGAAAGAGCGGGCGGAACACATTATGCTGGTGGATCTGGGGCGCAATGATTTGGGGCGCGTTTGCGAATATGGCTCGGTGAAAGTTGAGCGGTTGATGTACGTCGAGCGGTATTCGCACGTGATGCATCTGGTTTCCAGCCTCAGCGGAAAATTGCGCGAGGGAGTGGATTGCTTCGATGCGTTGATGGCTTGTTTCCCGGCCGGCACGCTTTCGGGGGCGCCAAAAGTCCGCGCCATGGAAATCATCGATGAACTTGAGCCTACCCGTCGCGGAATTTATGCCGGCGCGATTCTTTATTTGGATTTTTCGGGCAATCTGGACTCGTGCATCGCGTTGCGAACGCTGGTGGCGAAAAATGGCTACGCCCATATCCAAGCCGGCGGAGGCGTAGTTGCGGATTCAGTTCCCGAGCGCGAGTATGAGGAGACGGTGAATAAAGCTCGCGCGTTAGTAGCTGCGCTCGAAGAAGTAGCGGCGGTAACCGGAAAGTAGAAAGGAGAAAGTCAGAAAGTCCAAACGCGAATCGCGATGATCCTGCTGCTCGACAACTACGATTCCTTCACCTACAACCTGGCGCAGTACCTTGGCCAAATGGGCCAGACGCTCGTGGTGCGCCGCAATGACAAAATCTCGCTCGATGAAATCGCGGATTTGCGGCCTGAGAGAATTGTGATTTCGCCCGGCCCCGGCACCCCGCGCCAGGCCGGCATTTCCATTGCGCTGATCGAGCGATTTGCCGGGAAGATTCCAATCCTCGGCGTTTGCCTTGGCCACCAAGCCATCGGCGAAGCCTTTGGCGGCCGGGTAATTCGGGCTGCGAAGTTGATGCACGGCAAGACTAGCCCGATCCAGCATGACGCCAAGACAATCTTCCGCGGGCTGCCGCAGGATTTTTCCGCCACGCGATATCATTCGCTGATCGTCGAAAGAAAATCCCTGCCCCGCGCGCTGGAAATTTCGGCGGAAACCGCCGATGGCGTGATCATGGGCCTACGCCACCGCAAGTGGAAGGTAGAAGGCGTCCAATTTCATCCCGAATCCGTGCTGACCAACGATGGATTCCGCCTGCTGCAGAATTTTTTGTCGGTGTGATGAATCGTGCGGGTCGACCGAAATCCGCCGGGTGTTCGCTGGTGCGCTTTAGCGCTGGGATTTTGCCTTTGACTTTTCGGGCGCGACATCCAAACCAAAACCCACATCCACCCCGGGCGGGAGATGAACCCCCGCCCCTACAAACTTCGCGATCCGCTCGGCCTCCGCTTCGATCTGCGGATGCAACGGCTTCGGCAACCTATCGAACGGCTTCAGCGCGATGGCTAGCTTTTTCCCCGTCACCTTTTGCGACCACGTTCCAATAACTTTCCCGTCTAACAAAATTACCGGCGAAATCCATCCTTGATTGCGGTAGATCAATTTGTAATGCCGATCGTGAACCATGTGGGATTTTTCCGCATGCGCCAAAAGAAAAACGTCAAAGTTGGCCAGCAATCGCAGATTGGGCTTCTCGAGCGAACTGGTGCGCAACTCCCTTAAGTCTTCACGCAGGATGAATGCCTTGCGGTCTTCCAATTCCACTTCCGCAAATTCGTCTTCAACAGATTTCCACGCCGCGGCAACTTCTTTCATCGAGATGCCGGACCAAAAAGCAAAATCGCGGGCTGTAGCCGGGCCATACGCCCGCAGATACGCGCGCAGCAAAAATTGCTGTGCCGATTCCGGATCGATCGATTTCTGTTTCGGCAGCCAATCCTCCGTGCGTACGTAAGTAATCTCATTCCCGTCGTCGGGGCCATAGCAAACTAACCCTTCAACCACCGCGGGCCGGACAATCCCCCAAACTTTGTCCATCCAGGCGCGCACTTTTTTGCTCACCTGCGGCCGAACGGCCGCGCGCAGCGCTTTCTGCGCCAAGGGCTTCTCGGCGAGCGCATCCATAAGCGCGCACAGCAATTGATCGGCTTCGCGGTCCGTGATTTTGAAGCGATCCATGACGTTGCGCACTTGCTTGGCGCGGGTTTTCTTGTTGGCCGAAATGTAGGTGGCATATTGCGCGGAAGGCAGCAGGTGCAGCGTCTGCCGCATGCAATGCGTTTTGATCAACGTACGTTTTTCATTGAGGGCGCTGCGGATTTCGTCGCGCGTCAGATCGGGCAGGCGCGCATTCAGCGACAGGTGCGCCGAAGCCATGATTTGCGCTTGAATCCCGCAGACGTCGCTGGTCACGTCGAGAAGATTGGAGCGTTGAGTGCCTGCGAGATGGTGCCGCGTCAGGCGAAACGCATTGACTTGGGCGGAGGTAATTCGCGGCGGCATTTACGAGCGATGGAACGCGACGAGCGCGTCGAGCTTGGCGCGCGCCGCGCCGGAATCGATTGAATGCGCCGCCTGCCGCGCGCCATCGAGAAAATCACTGGCGCGATTTGCGGCGACTAAAGCGGCGGCCGAATTAATTACGACGATGTCGCGGCGCGGCCCAAATTCGCGATCGAGAATGCGATGGATGATTTGAGCATTGTGTCGGGCGTCGCCGCCGGCCAACTCTTCGAGCGGGGCACGGGGTAACGCAAAATCTTCGGGAGCGATTGTGTAGGATCGAACGGTTTTGTCGCGCAACTCCGCCACTGTCGTTTCAGTGGATAGCGAAATTTCATCGAGGCCATCGTTTCCGTGGACGACGAAGGCTCGTTCGACGCCGAGCTCGCCGAGGGCGCGGCCCAGAAGCTCGACGTAGCTTTCATCGAAAACTCCGGCGACCTGCGCGGAGGCGCCGGCGGGATTGGTTAGCGGGCCGAGAAGATTGAAGGCGGTGCGGATTTTTAGTTCGCGGCGAGCATTCATCGCGTGGCGCATGGCCGTATGAACGGCAGGCGCAAAAAGAAAACCGACGCCTACGGCTTCGATAGCGCGGCCGGCCTCTTCGGGCGGCAAATCCATGCGAATGCCGAGCGCTTCGAGAACATCGGCGGCGCCGCAGTGGGAGCTGATCGAGCGATTGCCGTGTTTTGCGACGCGCACGCCTGCGCCTGCCACTACGAAAGCCGCCGCGGTAGAAATATTGAAAGTGCCGCGCGTGTCGCCGCCGGTGCCGCAGGTGTCGATTAGCGGCTCGCTGGCCGCGAATTTGCGGCCGTGCGGGAAAATCGGCGCGGCATGTTGGCGCATTACTTTGGCGAAGCCGACCAACTCATCGACCGTCTCGCCTTTCATACGCAATGAGGCGAGGAAACCGGCGATTTGAGCGTCGTTCGATTGGCCGCTGAGGATGCGTTCCATGGCGGCTTCGGCTTCCCGGCGCGAGAGATCCTCGCCCGCAATAATTTTTTCAAGCGCGTGGTGCAGGGTGAAGTCCGACGGCGCCGGAGCCGATGAATGAGATTGGGGAGCGTTCATTGAGCGCTCGGACTGAATTGAGGAATCTCGCAGGGGCGTGGCTTGCTGCGCCCGCCAGCGTAACGCCTATCGCAATTTTCGCCACGGGAGTGAGAGCGTTGGATCATATTTGCGTCGCAGTTTTTCGCCGCGGACGCGGCACGAGCTCCCCGCCGCAATTCGGGCAGAGGCGATTCATTTCGTTGGCGCAACGCGGGCAAAAAGTGCACTCGAAAGAGCAGATGAAAGCGTCGCCGTCGGCGGAGAGAAGATCTTCGCATCGCTCACATTCCGCGCGCATCTCCAGCGCCATCGCCTTGCCCGCCTTTTCCGTTCCGAGTAAACTGACTCGTTTCGACCGCGCGCAAATTTTAACACTAGTGGGAGTTTCATGAAGATACACGAATATCAGGCCAAAGCCATCCTGGCGAAGTTCGGCGTGCCGGTGCCGCGCGGCGAATTTATATCGAAGAAAGAAGATGCCGAGGGTGTGGCGCGCAAATTGGGCACGCCGGTGACGGTGGTGAAGGCGCAGATTCATGCCGGCGGACGCGGTAAAGGCGGCGGAGTGAAACTGGCGCGTTCGCCGGAACAGGCTGCTGAATTGGCTGGCCAGATTTTGGGGATGAAGCTGGTGACGCCGCAGACGGGGCCGGAAGGCCGCATCGTGCGGAGGCTGTTGATCGAAGAAGGGCTCGACATCAAGCGCGAACTTTATCTCAGCATTTTGGTGGATCGCGCGGTGGCTGCGCCGGTTTTCATGGCCAGCGCTTCGGGCGGAATGGAAATCGAGGAAGTGGCCAAGGAACATCCCGAAGCGATTCTGCGCGAGACCGTGTCGCCCGCCACCGGCTTGCAGAGTTATCAGGTGCGCAAGCTCGCGTTTGGCTTGGGTCTGCCCGCCGAAATGCTCAAAGTCGCCGTGCCGTTTTTTCAATCGCTCTACCGCGCATTCATCGAAACGGATGCTTCTCTGCTCGAAATTAATCCGCTGATCGTGACTGGCGACGGCCGCCTTGTGGCCCTCGACGCGAAAGTGAATTTCGACGACAACGCGCTCTTCCGCCATCCGGAATTCGCGCAACTGCGCGACGTCGATGAAGAAACGCCGCTCGAAGTGGAAGCTTCCAAATTCAAACTGAATTACATCCAGCTCGATGGCAACGTGGCCTGCATGGTCAATGGCGCAGGACTAGCGATGGCGACGATGGACATCATCAAGCTCAGCGGCGGCAGTCCCGCGAATTTTCTGGATGTAGGCGGCGGCGCGTCAGAAGAGCAAGTGCGCAATGCTTTCAAGATTTTGCTCAGCGATCCAAATGTGCGCGCTGTCTTTGTAAATATTTTCGGCGGAATCTTGCGCTGCGATGTGCTCGCCGGCGGAGTAGTAAAAGCCGCGCGCGAGCTGGGGATTCGCGTGCCGGTGGTAGTGCGGCTTGAAGGGACTAACGTGGAAGCCGGACAGAAAATTCTGCGCGATTCGGGATTGAATTTCACCGTGGCGGAGGGAATGAAAGACGGAGCGCAAAAAGTAGTGAAGCTGGCGGGAGGTGCGCGATGAGCGTGCTGGTCAATGAAAAGACGCGCGTCATCGTCCAAGGCCTTACCGGCCGCGAAGGCTCCTTCCACGCGCAGCAGATGATCGAGTACGGCACGAAGGTAGTCGGCGGCGTGACACCGGGCAAAGGCGAAACAAAACATCTCGGCGTTCCAGTGTTCGACACGGTCGCGCAGGCAGTAGCCAAGACCGGCGCAAACGCATCGGTGATTTTCGTGCCGCCGCCGTTCGCCGCCGATGCAATTCTAGAAGCGGTCGACGCGCGCTTGCCGCTGGTCGTTTGCATCACCGAAGGAATTCCCACGCTCGACATGGTCCGCGTAGCAGCCGCGCTCAAAGATTCCGGCGCAACGCGCTTGATCGGCCCCAATTGCCCGGGAATTATTTCGCCCGGACGCTGCAAAATCGGAATCATGCCCGGTCGCATCCATAAAAAAGGAAACGTCGGCTTGGTCAGCCGCAGCGGCACTTTGACTTACGAAGCGGTGCATCAATTGACGCAACTTGGCATCGGCCAATCCACGTGCATCGGCATCGGCGGCGATCCCATCATCGGCACCACGTTTCTAGATTCGATTCGCATGTTCAATGAAGATCCCGGCACGAACGCGATTGTGATGATCGGCGAAATTGGCGGCAACGCCGAAGAACTCGCCGCCGCCTACATCAAAAAGCATGTCCGCAAGCCGGTAGTAGGATTCATCTGCGGCCAAACCGCCCCGCCAGGCCGAAGAATGGGCCACGCCGGCGCGATTATCAGTGGCGGCCAAGGCACCGCCGCCGATAAATACCGCGCCATGAAGGCCGCCGGCATCCACACGGTGCAAAGCCCCGCAGATATCGGCGAAACCATGGCCCGCGTGTTGGGTAAGGGCCGATCGAAAAAGGGCGGCGCGAAGAAAGTCACAGGGGCGCGCAAGAAGAAGCGATAGCGTAACTCCAGCTCGTAGGGGCGTGGCTCGCCGCGCCCGCTTTTTTTGCGTCGTTATTATTCTAAGGAGACGAATCGAATGGCAGTAGAGAGAACCTTAGCGATCATCAAACCCGACGCCGTGAAGCGCGGCTTGACGGGCGATATTTTAAGCCGCATTCATGCGGCGAAATTCCAAATCGTCGCGATCAAATCTGTGCAACTCTCGCGCACCGAAGCCGAGGGCTTCTACGCCGTCCATCGCGAGCGCCCATTCTTCGGCGAGCTCGTAGAATTCATGAGCTCAGGAAAATCCGTCCCGATGGTGCTTGAAGCCGAAGGCGCCATCGCAAAATGGCGCGAGACCATGGGCGCAACAGACCCAGCGAAAGCCGCTTCGGGTACCATCCGCAAAGAATTGGGCACCAGCATCCAATTTAATTGCACGCACGGCTCGGACGCCCCGCAGACCGCGGCATTCGAAATCAGTTATTTTTTCGCCGGGAGCGAGTTGAGCTAGATCGCGTCAATCACCGGGGCCGAAATGCGGGAGGGTCTGAAGCACCCTCGCCTACTGGACTTATGGAGCCGATTCGCGAGATCGGGCGCGTTACTCTGATTCTTGGCGTCGTCCTGGTTGGAATTGGCACGCTGCTTTATTTCGGCGGGAAGTTGCCGTTTCGATTGGGGCGCTTGCCCGGCGATATTTATGTTCAGGGGCGGCATGGGTCATTTTATTTTCCGATCGTGACTTGCATTTTGCTCAGCGTGGCTTTGAGTTTGATTTTTTGGGTGATCGGGCATTTCCGCCGGTAATTTTATGAGCCAGTTTCTCTTTGATCTTTCGCCTGAAAATCTGGTGCCCAAGCGGCGCATCTGGAAAGTCAGCGAGCTGACTTCGCGGATTCGCGATTTGCTCGAGGATGAATTTCCGGAAATTTGGGTGGAGGGCGAAGTTTCGAATTTGCATGCGGCGCAATCGGGCCACCTCTACTTCACTTTGAAGGACGCGAAATCGCAGCTCAAGTGCGTCTGCTTCCGCGATCAACTGCGCGGCCTGAAATTCCGACCTGAGGACGGCCTGCATGTTACCGTCCGCGGCGGCCTCAGCATTTACGACGCGCGCGGCGAGTATCAGCTTTACGTGACCCAGATCGAGCCCGTCGGCCTCGGCGCGCTGCAATTGGCTTTCGAGCAGCTCAAGAAGCGGCTGGAGGCCGAGGGGCTCTTTGATGCATCGCGGAAGAAGGCGCTGCCCATGCTGCCGCGTCGCATCGGCGTGGTCACTTCGCCGACGGGCGCGGCCGTCCGCGATATCGTTCGTGTCCTGCGCCGCCGCTTTCCGAATGCCTGCGTGCAGATTTATCCGGTAAAAGTGCAGGGCGATGGCGCCGCGAAAGAAATCGTCGCCGGCTTAAAATATTTCAATGTTGCCTTGAGCGTTGATGTGCTGATTCTCGCGCGCGGCGGCGGCTCACTCGAAGACTTGTGGTCGTTCAATGAAGAAATCGTGGCCCGCGCAATTTTCGAGTCGGTGATTCCGATCATCACCGGCGTCGGCCACGAAACCGATTTCACGATCGCCGATTTCGTCGCGGATTTGCGCGCGCCCACTCCGTCCGCCGCGGCGGAAATCGTGGTGAAGACGCGCCAGGAACTCGATGGCCGCATCGCTGAACTCCAACGCCGCGTGGTGCATCGCACGCGCTATTTAATGAGCGAGTGGCGCCATCGCGTGCGCGATCTCGAAGTGCATCGCGGCTTCCGTCAAGTGGAATTGATTCTGCGACGGCGCCGCCAGGAAGTGGATGAATTCACAAGCGCGATGGCGGATTCTTTGCAGTCGCGATTAAAGGTGGCGCATCGGCGACTGACACTTTCAAGCGCGCGCATAGCCTCCTTCGATTTGCGCGGACGCGCGGAAGCGTTCCGCTTGCGGCTCGCCCGCCGTTCGGCGGATTTGCGCGGCGCTCTCGAACGCACCGTCGCCCGAAAGCGCCGTCGCTTCGCGATGGCCGAAGTGCGCGTAGCGTCGCTCGATCTGCGCGCGCGAGTGGGGCGCTTGCGCCGCCGCCTCGAACGTACCGCCGATGATCTGCGCGCGCGAATGGACCGCGCGCTAACCGCAACGCGCCGCCGCCTCGAAGCCGCCGATGTGCGGCTCCGCGAGCGCAGCCCCTTCGCGCTGCTCGAACGCGGCTACGCCATCGCTTACGATGCGAATGGGCGCGTGCTGCGTTCGCCGGAACAAGTTGCATTGGGAGAAGACATCGCTGTGCGCTTAGCCCGCGGCGAAATTGGCGCGCGAGTCACGAAGAAGCCCTAACTTCTATAAACGTCGCGGCGGTGTCCGATGTGCAACACAAAAACTTTCTTCTCCGCATCATTCAGCTCATAAATAACTCGATAGTTGCTTATGCGGATGCGCCAGCCATCCCGTCCGGAGAGCTTCCGGCATCCGCCCGGACGAGGATTCTCCGCAAGCTTGAAGATAGCGGCTTTTACGCGCTGGTAGGCTTCGTTCGGTAGGGCCGCGAGTTCCTCTTGAGCCCGCCGTAAAATGAAAACCGCGTAATTCGCTTGCGCGAGCGTTCGATCTCAGAAACTGCCTGCTGGAACGGGACTGCTTCATCGCCAGAGGCTTTTGCAGCATCGAACGCGCGGATGGATTCGAGCTCTTCGAGCTCCTTTTGGATCTTGCGAAAATCCTTAATCGGAAGCACGACGCCGACCTTTCGGCCTTCGGAATCCTTGATGAACCGCTTGATTTTCGGTGTCACGACGCCCTCGAAAAGCCAGTTTAATCTTCGGGGCAAACGCGCGCAAGTTCCGGCGTCGTTGGGCGTGTTAGGATACGCGGCGCGTTGGACGGGAGCTTGGCGTGAATCGTAGCCGGCAAGATTTGGCCATTACGATTTTGCAGTGGGCCATCGGCGTGATCGTGTTTGTGGAATCTTGCTTGACGTTTCGCGGGGCGCTGTTCGATCTCCACGCGGCGGAACATATCCATCACCTGGAATTGGCGCGGCTTTTTATTTCTGGATGCGAAGCAATTGCCGCCGTTTTGTTCCTGATCCCGAGAACCTTGCGCGTGGGCGGCTGGATTTTGATCGTGATTTTTGCCTGGGCGATTTTGCTGCATTTCTGGCATGGGTATGTTCATGAATTGCCTTTGGTGATTTATGGGGCTGGGGTGTTTGCCGTTATGAGTTTTAGGGGCAAGGGGAAATGAAATAAGCATGCGTGGCGAGGGAAAAGGCGGGGCCGAAATGCGGGAGGGGCTAAAGACCCTCCCCTACTTGCTGCGGCGGGAGTCCGAAATGCTGCGAGTTTTGCGTTCGCTCGTGGAGATCGAATCGTTTACCGCGGAAAAATTGGCCGTGGATCGTTGCGGCGCGCGAGTGGCTGCGGAATTTCGGCGCCGCGGCGGGCGCGTGAAGATTTTGCGAAGTAAACAGCGCGGGAATTTGGTGCGCGTGGAAATCGGCGACGGGCGCGCGCAGGAAAGCGGCCAACTATTGGTGCTGGGGCATCTCGATACCGTCTATCCGCCCGGCACTTTGCGGCGCACGCCTTTTCGCGTGGCTCGCGGCCGCGCGTGGGGCCCCGGAACTTTCGACATGAAGGGCGGGATCGTGCTCGCCCTATTCGCCGTGGAAGCTTTGCGCGCGGCAGGAATTTCGCCGCGGCGCAAAATTGTTTTTCTGTGGACCGGCGACGAAGAAGTCGGCAGCCAGGCCTCGCGCGCCGCCATCGAAAAAGAAGCCCGGCGCAGCAAGGCTGTTCTGGTGCTCGAACCGGCCTTCGGTCTGGATGGGCGCGCGAAGACGCAACGCAAAGGAATTGGCGAAGTTGAAATCATCGTGCACGGACGCTCGGCTCACGCGGGCGTTGATCCCGAGCGTGGCGTGAACGCGGCGCATGAATTGGCGCTGCAGATTGCCCGGTTGATGAAGATGAATGATCCGCGCCGCGGCATTACCGTGCAGGCCAACGTAATTTCCGGCGGCACGGCCACGAACGTCGTGCCCGAGTTCGCGCGCGCGCAAGTCGATGTCCGCTTCGCTCGCGCACGCGATGCGCGCGAACTCGAGCGGTGTCTGCTGGGGCTGCGGCCCATTACGAAAGGGGCGCGGATTGAAGTGCGCGGTGGTTTGAATCGGCCCCCTCTCGAGAGAACTGCGGCGGTGACCACGCTCTTTCATCGGGCCCAGGCGATTGCCCGGGAAATTGGATTTCGCTTGGATGAGGCTTCTACTGGCGGCGGTTCCGATGGAAATTTTACGGCGGCGCTTGGCGTGCCTACTTTGGACGGGATTGGAGTTGTCGGAGATGGAGCGCATAGTTTGCGGGAGCATTTGGTGATTCGGGAATTGGCGCGGCGGGCGGCAATGTTGGCTGCGTTGTTGGCTTCTTTGTGATTGCGCGGATACATCAGAAGAAAACATGGCCGAAATGCGGGAGGGCTAAAGCACCCTCCACTACTTTTTCTTCTTGAAGTTGTAGACGTCGTAGACGTAGTCCGTGCTTCTTTCCAGGATTACTGCATTTCCGCCTAGGAATACGTAGTGGCAGCCGTCGGCGGCCGGTTGTACGCGAATCAGAAATTCGGATGAGACTTCGTGGATTCGCGGACGAAGAATTTCCGGCAGCACTTCATTCACTTTCAGTTGTGATTCTAGATCGTGTGGCAGGCGATCTTTCTTTCGCGTGCCCAGCGGAAGTTCGTCGTGATGCAAGTTGTACCATTGGCGCATGGAGCGGCGATCGTCCTCGGTGAACTGGCGGCGGTCGCTCGAGTGAGTGGTTTGTTGCGGGCGGATGGACCCGGCAGTCGCGAAGAAAGCGGCCAGTGCGAGAACTGTCGTGATGGCTTTGGATTTCAAATGCTCCCGCCTGGGTGAAAACGCGAGACGAGTTTAGCATTGGGCGGATTGGCGCGTGGCAGGATGTGCGGGCATCGTGCCTGGACAGGCCCGGCATAAAGCGCGGGCCCTACGAAAGACTACGGCTTCTTTGCTTCGGCCGGCATGATGTTAGTTGCGTATTTTTTGTTGTCCTTCGTCTGGTAGTCGACCGTAGCCATGATTCCGGGCTTGATGTCTCCATCCATTTTCGTATTTTCATCGATCACGAAGTCGATGGGGTCGGATTTCCCATCGGCTTGCACTTCCACTGTCAGATCGGTTTTTGAAATGGCTACCACTTTGCCGTTCACCGACTGAATCGGCGTTTCGTGCTGATTGGGATTTGGTTCTTGCAGGATTACGTCGCGGCCATCGACGGTTGGCACCGTGCTGTCTATCGTAACCGCGACGCCTACCAAGACCACACCAGTGGCGATGCCGAGTGCAATTCTCCTGAGCTTCATGATGTCTTTCCTTCGCAGCGGTGGATGAGCACGTTTGCAGCCCTATATCGATTGTGATGCGGCATTGCGCGCAAAGGTGTCAGTGGAAGTGGTTGTGCCGGAGGTTGGGGCAGGGAAGATGCCGGGCTGAAGCCCGCCGCTACGAATTCGAGGCCGAGGCCGCGTTAGCGGACGTAATTTCGCCGCAGATACGCGGAAGTCTGATGCGCCAATTCCGCGTAGTCCATGCGCAAGGAAGCGATCAGCGCGGCTTCGGTGGAGGAGTCCGTGGCAACATGATCCAGCAGACGGGAAATGTCGCTCATGCCGCCGGTGTAAACGATAGCTTCGACCGCGGCGAGCGACCATGCGTAGGAAAATGCTGCGGAATCGCCGGAAAGTCCCATCCACGAGCCTTCCATTTGGCCGAATGACGGCGCGGAATTGTGCTCGTAAGCATCGACGAGCGCCGCAGCAGAATCGCGGCTCCGTCGCCCTTCCATGAATTGCGCTACGCCTTCCTGCAGCCAAGTCGGGCAGCGCCCATGCGTCTTCTGTGTGATAAAGCTGTGCGTCAATTCATGCTTTAGGACGTGGCTAAGTTCGCCGGTCACCGCCGCCAGCCCCTGCACCGGCACGCGGATGCGTCCATCATTCAGCGCCCCAGCCCAACCTGGCGCGCGAGTGATATCGGCGAAGGCTTGATTGGTATAAAGGATCACGCCGATGGGCTCGGGCGGAGAAAAATCGAGCTGCGACTGCAGATCGCGGTAATCATCCTCAAGCGCCCGCAAAATTCCACGCGCCAAATCCGGAGCCGCAGCACCCGAATATTTCACCGAGAAATGCGCGGTCTCGCCTTCGCGATAGCTGGCTTCTTCATCGCGATCCTGCTTCGCTTTCGCTAGCGCGCTGGTAACTTCCGCATCAGGCCGCAGCTTCAGCGCGCGATTCCATTCTTCCACCGCCAGATCGAGTTTGTTCGCGCCCGAATAGGCCCAACCCATCAGCTTGGCCACATCCGCGGAATCCGGCTCGAGTCGGCGCGCGCGCGCGAGTGGATCGAGCGCCGCCGTGTATTGGCTCTGGCGCAGATCGAGCACCGCCAGATTCAAAAGCAGCGGCACGCTATCGGGAGCAAAAATCAACGCGCGTTTATATTGATTGGCGGCGGCATCGAGCTGGCCTTTGGCCGCCAGAAATTGCGCGGCGGCGTGATGCGCGGCGGCTACTTTCGCAATCGCCTCAGCGCTTCCACCGCGAGCTTCTCCTTCAAGAGTGGCAAGCAACGCGGTATCGATCGCCCCGCTTCGAACTACATGCTCCGCAAGTTCGGCATAGCCCTCGCCGACATCCAAGCGCGGCGCGCTAATCGGCGGCGCTTCAGAGGGACCGAAGCCGGATGGCGAGAGATCATTGCGGACAATGCGGTCGACGATCGATCGCGGCAAACTGAGGGTGCCGGCGGGAGTTTCGTAGCTGACGCGGTCGGCGGTTTCCGTCACGTTACTGGCAATAATGTGCCGGCCGTTCTTCAGCACAATCGTATCGGCCGCGGCTGAAGACACCGCCAGCAAGCCGATAAACGCAATGGGCGCCACGCGTCGCACGGAAAAATTCTAGCAAAGGAGCGCCGCGACAGCTTCGATGGCTTGCTGCCCCAATGCCCTACTTGTTACAGTCAAACGCATGAGGAGCACAGCTCGCAGTTTGCTTGTGGTGGCGCTGGTGTCGGCATTCGCCGCTGCCGGCCCGCCGCCCGCGCGGCCGATAGGCTTCGCGAAGCCCACAGCAGCAGCTCAATCCTCGGCCGAGCCGCGCGCGCTCTACCAGCAGCTCAACGAATTGCGCCCGGACGCCGAGCGCGTCTTCGCCGTCCATGAAATTCAGATGCGCCGCAGCGCCATTGATATTTCGCTGATCGAAGGCAAGCTGGCTTTTCTCACCCCCATCGGCGGCAAAATTACCGGCGCGGTATTTACGGGCCGCGCGCACATCATCGCGACCCCGCGCGATGCCGCCGAGCGACGCTCGCTGGTCAATTTCGTCGGCGTTCCGCTCCTCGATCAAGCCTTCTCGCGTGCCTATTTTCGTTTCACCGACGACACCGCCGCCGATCTTCTGCGTCAATTGGAAGCCGCCGGTGCGAAGCCAGCACCCGATCGCGATTTCGGCGAGGAGTGGAACAACACCGTCAGCAATCTAAATTCCTCGCACTCCCTGCGCATCATGATGGATTTGCTCTCGAGCGATCCGCAGCCGTATTTTTCAGCCGCACTCGCCGGCGCCTCGGCTGGCCCCTTTGACGTGCTCGTCGATCGCCGCCGCGATGAACCCGTCCTCATCGGCGCCGTTCGCAATGGCCCCGGCGGCCCGCGCTACGACGTGTGGGCATCTTTCGCCACTCCCGATTCCCCAGCGGCCAGGGAAAATGTCCTGCCCGTCGATTACCGCCTCGATACCACCATTGGCGACGATCTTTCGCTTGTGGGCGACGCACACCTGCATTACAAAGAGGCGCTCGAAGGCGACCGAATTATCGCAGTTGAACTCTCGCGCTTCCTTACCGTCGAAAGCGTAACGACGGATGGCGGCGCGCCCCTGGTCTTTTTCCACAACGAAGATTTAAGCCACGCGGAACTCGGGCTGCGCGGCAACGACTTGGTCTACATAGTGCTCGCGCATCCGATGAAAATGGCAGACGAGCTGCATCTCGAAATCCGCTACCACGGCCTGGTGATCGGCGACGCGGGAAACGCAGTTTATTTTGTCGGCGATCGCGGAAGCTGGTATCCGCATGTGGTTGGCCTCGGTCATTTCACGCCGTTTGACATGACCTTCCACTGGCCCAAAAAGCTCACGCTGGTAGCCACGGGCACACCCAGCGATTTGAAGGAAGATGGCGGACGGCGCAGCGGGCATTGGGTAAGTTCCTCGCCCATGGCCATTGCCGGATTCAATCTCGGCGAGTACGAGAGGCAAGTGGCGGGCACGGCCACTGCAACCGTGGAGATTTATGCCAACAAGCAAATCGAAGACGCGATTCTTTCGCGGCTCAGCGAGCGCTCGCCCGCGTTCATTCCCAATGTGCACCAACCGTCCGAAGGATTGCCGCAACCGCCGCCGATGGCTGGTTTTTCCGAAGGCGAAATTCCGCCGAGTCCGGCAGCAGTTTTGAAGCAGCTTGGCGCGCAGATTCTCGATTCCATCCATTTTTTCGAAGGCATCAATGGCCCATTTCCTTTCGATCATCTGGACGTCTCGCCGATCCCCGGCAGTTTCGGTCAAGGCTGGCCGGGATTAGTTTATTTGTCGACGCTCGCCTATCTGCCGCGCGAAACGCAGGCCGAAGCGGGATTGAAAAAAGGCGAGCGCGATGAATTGGCGCAGCTCCTGCCGTTTCACGAAATCGCGCATCAATGGTGGGGCAACCTGGTGGGTACGGCGAGCTATCGCGACACCTGGATTCAGGAGGCCGTGGCGAATTATCTTTCGCTGATGTACGCGGACAATCGCAAGCCGGCCGCGCATGTATTGAGCACCTGGGTGGCTCGTTATCGTGGCCAGCTTCTCGAACCGGTGCCCAACAGCGAGGAAATCGTCGACGATGCCGGGCCGCTGACGCTCGGCTACCGTTTGCGATCGGCGAAGGCTCCGGATGCGTACGAGCGCATCGTCTACGGCAAGGGTACTTGGGTGATTCATATGCTGCGGGAAATGCTGCGCGATCCTGCAGCGAAAGCGCCGGATGCGCGATTCGAGGCCATGCTGCGCTCGGTGCTTGTCGATCATCGCTATCACGCCGTGAGCGCCGATGATTTGCAGCGCGCCGCGGAAAAGCAAATGACCTCAGCGATGGATCTCGAGGGCAATAAGAAGCTCGATTGGTTTTTTGATGAGTGGGTGCGCCAGACCGGCATTCCGCGTTACAGCACGGAATTTCAAGCCCACGCGCACGGCCAGGATTTCTTGGTGAGCGGCAAATTGCACCAGGATAATGTGCAGGATTATTTCATTGCCTCGGTGCCCATCTACGGCGCAACTTCCGGCGGTAAGCCCGCCCTGCTGGGCACGGTTGTAGCCACAGGCCCGCAAACTTCATTTCACTTCACGAGCCACTTCAAACCGTCAAAGCTAGTAATCGACCCCCAGGCCACGATTCTCTGCAAAACGAATTAGCGTGCTGCGTCCGCGCACGATTTCAGTCGTGCCGCAACGCTCGCGAGGACCGCTTGTTCGCGAACCGTTGTCCCTAGCTATCGGCGGGATGACTCCGCACAAAAACGCCGGCAAGCTGCCGGCGCTACGGGGTGGCGGAATGCGCGCGCGCCAAGATTTCCAGCGAACGTATGAGCGCGGCTTCGTCGTCGCCGAAGTTTGTCAGCCAATGAACATTGGCCTCGCGGGCGAACCAGGTTTGCTGGCGTTTGGCGAAGTGGCGCGTGGATTTGCGGATTTCGGCGATCACTGATGCCGACGGCGGCTGCGGATGATGCTTGAGCATCTCGCGGTAGCCGATGAACGAGAACGGCTTCGCATCGCGCGCCACGCCGCCGCTTAAAGCTTTGCGAATTTCCTCCTGCCAGCCTGCTGACAGCATCTCATCCACGCGTTGTTCGATCCGCGCATAGAGCGCCGGGCGCGGCGGCTTCAGACCGATTTTGATGGGCGTGAAGCCCTCGAGCGGCGACCGGCCCGTGGCGTGGAGTTCGTCCACCGATTTCTTGGTCAGCACGCGCAGTTCGATCGCGCGGATGATTTTCTGTGTATCGCGAGGGGCGATGCGCGCCGCCGAACTGGGATCGAGCCGCCGCAGTAATCGATGCAAATATTCCGGGCCGCGTCCGGCAGAGCGCTCGCGCAAACGTGCCCGTAATTCCTCGGAGCGCGTGGGCGCGTCGGCCAACCCTTCGAGCAGCGCGCGCAGATACAATCCAGTCCCTGCTGTGACAATCGGCAAGCGCCCGCGCGCATGAATGTCGCGCAGCACTTCCTCCGCCCGCCGGCGGTAGTCTCCGGCCGTAAAAATTTCGTGCGGCTCGACCAAATCCATCATCCAGTGCGGAATTCTTTTCCGGTCGGCAGCGGAAACTTTCGCTGTGCCGATATCGAAGCGCCGGTAAACCTGCGTCGAATCGCAAACCACCACTTCGCCGCCGAGCTTCTCCGCCAGCGCAATCGCCAGCGAGGATTTTCCCGAAGCCGTCGGCCCAAGAATCACCGCCAGACGCGCAGGCGAACTCACGACTGCCACTTCCAATAGCGCACGAGAAGAATCGTGAGCAAAATAGCGGCGAGCAACAGCGCGCCAACGACTTGGGTACGCTGCAGTTTCACTGGTAGTAATCGAGCGGAAGATTGTAGAGAAAGATGAAGCGCAACTCGATTTCCGGCCCATTAAATTGCGTCGGCAGCGGCTCGAACGGGCTCGACGCGCGAATCGCCGACATCGCCGCGCGATCGAGAGGCTCTTTGCCCGAAGTGCGCATCAAGCGCGGATCAACGCCAGGGACATTTCCGTCGCGTTCAATCTTGAATTGAATCACCACGATGCCTTTATCACCCATGCGCGCGGATTCGGGGAGGATAGCGATCCAGTTGCGCCGCACCGAATCGAGAACGCGCTTCAAATACTGATCGAAATCGACGCCCTGCGGATCGGTGAGCATTTGAATCCCACCGTTTTCACCCGGGCCGCGTCCGCCTCCGCCACCACCGCCTCCGCCACCACCGCCGCCGTAGCTCTGATCGTCTGTATAAACTTTGCCGCCGCCACCGCGAGTGATTGCGTCTTGCACATTATTTTGAATGGCGCGTCCCGGCGATGAATTCGGAATCGACAGATTGAGTTTGCCCGGCGTCGGATCAGCGGGCTTGATCGGAGCAAGCGGCGAGACATTCGTCTGCGGCTGGACAGGCGCGGGTGTAGGAGTCCGCGGCGTAATCGATGCCGGCAAATCGTTCTTCGGCTGCACCGGGGTGGGTGCGGGCACCGCAGGAGCAGCCGACGGCACAGGCGCAGGGACAGACGGCGGCGCAAGTTTGTGGATCACGCCGGGCGCGATGTGCATCTTCGGCCCTGGCGGCCCCGGCGGCAGCAAATTTTTCGGCGCATCGCTCGGGATATACACGATGTTGCGAAGCTGATCCTTGGCCGAAGCAATCTCGGCATCCGTCGGAACGTGCTTGAAAAGTTCCGGCGAAGATAGCGCGAGGAGAATAATGCCGACGTGCACCATCAGCGAGACGAAGCGCGACGCAGTATTCCATCGCGCATCGCGATCCTCTTTCGGGCTGATCAGAAGATTGACGTCGCCGGTAGTCATCACGTCCGGCTCGATCACTTCGAGCATGTCGGCAGTGAGTGGCGGCATGGTTTCGAGCTTTTGCACTTGCTCGGCGCTGGGGCGCTCGACGATGGAGGGAACCACAGCGCGATCATCGAGCGAAGTCTCAAGGCGCCGCATCGGAGCGGAAGCGCTGGTGCGCTCATCGAGATGCCAACCGCGATCGATCAGCTTGCGTCCGACGATCACATCGAGAGGAACGTAATCGGGAATGGCGGAGTGATTGTCCTCGAGCTGCTTGATGGGCATGTCGCGCGGCAATAAAGTGCGCAAATCGAGCGTCGAGGAAAGCCGGCGAGCGGGTGCCTTGGCGCCGTCTGTGGCGTCGAGTGGGCGAACGTCAACTGGAACCAGGATGCGCGGGATCATCGAATGACCTGGGGAGCGTAAGCACCGAGTTGGACGCGCCGCGCGTGCTCCAGGATGCCTGCCATCACGCGATCGGCCAATTCGAGCGCCCGCCGCGTGGCCGCTCCGTCAACGCGCGGCAGCCGGCGTGTGATCACGCAATCGAGAAACGCGCGCAGCTCGGCACGCAGCGGTTCTTCGGGCGTTGTCGGCAATTTCTCGAAATTCACGCGCGGCTCGCCGGTATCAAGCCCGCCAGAAAGATTGCCGGGATCAAAAGGATTGCCCTCCGGGATGCCACTGGCTCCATTATTCGCAGCCACACGCACGCGCAACGCATCCTGCCGCGAAAAATCGAGCGAAATGTATTCATGCTCCTGAAAGAATCGCATCTTGCGAACTTTTTCGGTAGAAACGCGGCTGGCCGTCAAATTTGCCACCGCGCCCGAAGCAAATTCCAACCGTGCGTGCGCGATATCCACTTTGTCGGTGATCACGGGAATCCCCACAGCACGCAAATCCGTAACCGGCGAATCCAGCAGCGCTAAGAGAATATCCAGATCGTGAATCATCAAATCGTAGATCACGTCAATATCAAGGCTGCGCGGGCTGAACACTCCAAGCCGATGCACCTCGAAAAAAAGCGGCCGCGTAACAATTTTCTCAGCGGCAACGACGGCAGGATTAAAGCGCTCGAGATGCCCAGCCTGCAAGATACGATTCCCGCGTCGCGCCGCCGCGATCAGCGCGTCCGCTTCGTCAAGCGAAGCCGCGATCGGCTTCTCGACCAACACATCCACGCCTAGCTCAAGAATCTGGCAACCGATGCGCGCGTGTTCAACAGTAGGAACGGCCAAGCTCACGGCATCCGCGCGACCCTTTAGAGCTGCGACATCTGCAATCGCCTCACATCCAAATTCCGCAGCCACCTTCCGTGCGCGTTCAAAATTTGAATCGACCACGCCGACTAGCGTCGCGCCGTCGAGCCCGCGCCACACTCGAGCATGATTGCGTCCGAAATCCCCCACACCGACCACAGCCACGCGGATCGGATTCGGCGCGCTCATTAAGCGCGCTCCGTTGCAGACGCAGCCGCCGGCGCAAACGCTTCGATTGTGATCCCCGCCTCATCCGCGGCGGCAATCAATGCGTCGCGATCAAACAGCAAAGTTTTCCCCGCATCGAGCGCTAACGCCGTAGCATTCGACCGGCGCATCACCTCAATCGTTCGCAACCCGACCACCGGCACGTCAAAGCGCATGTCTTGCGCCGGCTTGCTTACTTTCACCACAACCAAACGCTGGCCCGCAACAATTCGCGCCGCCCGCTCGATCGTTTCGTCGGTGCCTTCCATGGCTTCAATCGCCACGCAAGCCCGGTCGCGCACCACTACCGTCTGTCCCAGATCAAGCGCAGCAATCTGCTGCGCGATCGAGCGTCCGTAATTAATGTCCGCAGATTCCGTTTGGTCGGGCGCCCGGCGCGTCAGAATTCCCGCCGCCGGCAGCAGCGCGCCGAGAAATTTCGTTGAGTCCACCAATTCAATGCCTTCATCCGCCAGCACTCGCGCCACCGCACCAATCAGCGAATCGGTATTTTTCGAGGGCAACATCAACAAAAGTTTCGCCAGCTTCCAATCCGGCCGGATCGCGCTGAATATTTTATTGTGCTTCACCTGTCCGGCCATCACCGCGTGCTTCACGCCTTCCTGATGCAGCAATTCAATCGTGCGGCTCAATTCGCCCAGGCTCACCCAGTGCAAACGCGAAGCCCGCCGCTCCAAATCCGGCGAAGCCTCCTCGCGAATCGCAATCACCGCCATCTCAATCCCGCGGCTGCGCGCCCCTTCCAGCACCAAAAACGGAAAATCCCCGTTGCCCGCAATCAGGCCCCAGTTTTCCACACCAGTTGCACCGGTGGTTTGCGCGGTAGTCATCGTCTATTTCGTGAGCCCACGTTCGGCCGACTCAATGAAGTCGATTAGTTGTATGACGTCCGCAGACCCATGCAGGGTTTCGCGCATAGCGGCAACAGCTTGCGTGGTGTTCATCTTCGAGCGCAGCAACAAGCGATAAGCTTTCTCGAGCGCAGCAATCCGCTCAGCCGAAAATCCGTGCCGCTCGAGCCCGACGGCATTCAAGCCGTAGCAGCGCGTCTCGCGCGGCGCCACGATTTTCGAAAACGGCGGCACGTCCTGCGTGATCACCGTATTCGCAGCAATGTAAGCATGCCGTCCAATGCGGCAAAATTGATGCACCGGGCAAAAAGCCCCAATCGTCGCGTAATCGTCCACGGTCACGTGCCCCGCGAGCGTAGCCCCATTCACAAATACCGTATGGCTGCCAATCTGATCGTCATGCCCGATGTGCGCATAATTCATAATCAAATTGTGGCTACCAAGCCGCGTGACGCCGCCGCCCTTCGCGGTCCCGCGATTCACCGTACAAAATTCACGAAAAGTATTCTCGTCGCCGACTTCGAGCGACACTCTCTCACCCGCAAAAGTAAAATCCTGAGGATCCCCGCCGATCACCGCAAACGAATAAACCTGGTTCCCGCGACCCAGCCGCGCCGGCCCCTGCACCATCGCGTGATGCTGCAACACGCAACCCTCGCCCAGCTCCACATCGTCGCCAACCACCGCATAGGCGCCAATCTGCACGCCAACCCCAAGCCGCGCCCGCGGCGAAATAATCGCATGTGAATGAATTTCCGACATGGGTCTCTTTGCTCGCGTCGTCCCGGCGGGTTACTTCCGATTCGCGGCGTCCGGCACGCGGTCCACCGTCTTGCACATGAGAGTCGCCTCGGCGGCCAGCTCGGTACCCACCATCGCGCGCCCCTTCAACTTGCAGAAATCGCCGCGAAAAGCCTCCACCACCACTTCGACGCGCAATTGATCGCCAGGCACCACCGGTCGCCGAAACCGCGCCCCATCAATGGCCACAAAGTAGAGCAGCTTCTCCTCGCGATTGGGAATTTCCTGCAGCAGCAAAACCCCGCCCGTCTGCGCCATAGATTCGATGATCAAAACGCCCGGCATAATCGGCTTGCCCGGAAAATGGCCAACAAAAAAGTCCTCGTTAATGGTCACATTCTTGATGCCAACAATGCGCTTAAGCCGTTCCATCTCCACAATGGCATCCACCATAAGAAACGGGTAGCGATGCGGCAAGATGGCCTGAATGGCGTTAGTGTCAAGAATCATGTCTGCCTCAGAGTGGCGTAGGCGCACGCAAAGCGTTGCGCGCAATCCAGCAATTCTATCTGAAAGCCACGGTGGAGCGAAATGGCGACGGCCGATCTGAAGCGATCGAAGAGATTTCGGATTTCCGGTTCTATTGGTTCTCGCCGCTGTGGATTTTGGCGGCAAGCAGCGCTGCGAATCCGAGCGCGACCACTTCGTAGATGCCCAAAACACCTACGACGAGGACCGTCGCCCCGAAGATCGCGGCGGCGACAGGGGGAGGGTCGGCCATTGTTGATTCGAATCGGTGCATCTCGTGCGCCATGAATGCGTCCCGGCCTCGTGCGCCCCATTTCGCTTCGTCGTGGTGAATAAGAAAGCCGCCAATAATCCCTAGCAATACCGCCGCAGCGATCCTGCTGGTGACATGACGATTCACAATGAGCTCCTTTCGGCGACCACGGACGCCTGGAAACCCCCACCCGGAATTGCCGAATCAGTCGTCCGATTCGCTAGCCACTTTCAGCACCGCCAGGAAAGCTTCTTGCGGAATGTCCACGCGCCCCACCCGCTTCATGCGCTTCTTGCCTTCCTTATGCTTTTCGAGGAGTTTCCGTTTGCGGCTGATGTCTCCGCCATAGCACTTGGCAATCACGTTTTTGCGTATCGCGCTGATCGTCTCGCGCGCAATCACTCGGCTGCCAATCGCCGCCTGCAACGCCACTTCGAACATTTGACGCGGAATGAGCTTGCGAAGCCGCGAAACAAGCTCCCGGCCGCGCTCGAACGATTGATCGCGATGGCAAATGAGAGTGAGCGCATCCACCGGCTCGCCGCCCACCAAAATATCCAGCTTCACCAAATCCGCCTCGCGGTAACCGGACAAGTGGTAATCCAGCGAAGCATACCCGCGCGAAACGCTCTTCAAGCGATCGTAAAAATCGAGCACGATTTCATTCAGGGGCATCTCGTAGCTGAGCATCACCCGCG
>JABDFR010000049.1 GCA_013286465.1 Acidobacteriota bacterium
ATCATGCCGGCAATTAAATTTTTCGGGCAGCTTTCCGGAAATACTCCGATCTATCCGGCGACCATTCCGATTCCGCTCATGACCCCGGATGATTTGTGGCGAAGCTACATCCGCCCGATGGGCGCAGGAGCCGTGGCAGCCGCGGGCTTGATCACGTTGATACGCACCATGCCCACGATTATTTCGGCGCTGCGATCGGGGTTGAAAGATATTCGTTCGCAGAGTGGGGCGGAAGCGGTGGCGCCTAGCCGCATTGAAGATGATATGTCGATGCGCACGGTGGTCGTGGGCTCGATCGTGATTATCGCCATGATGTGGGTGCTGCTCACCTTCCATCCGATGCAGGGCGCCGACACGACCTGGTACCAGAATTTATTTGCGGGTTTCTTCGTGGTTGTGTTCGGATTTTTATTTGTGACCGTGGCTTCGCGGATCAGCGGCCTCTTGGGCAATTCGTCGAACCCCGTCAGCGGCATGAGCATCGCCACCCTGATGGCCACGTGCGGCATTTTCTTTTTTGCCGGCTGGACCGCGCCGAATTACGCCGTGCTGGCTTTGACGATTGGCGGAGTGGTTTGCATCGCGGCAGCGATTGCTGGGGCTACTTCGCAGGATTTGAAGACGGGGTATCTCGTTGGCTCGACACCATGGAAGCAGCAACTTGGATTGTTGATCGGCGTCACTGTGTCGACGATTGCGATTGGCGGCACCCTGAATCTGATGAACACGGGTCTTGAGCGATATTTGCCGGCGAAGTTGCCGGTGAACATCTCTGCGTTGCCGACGGGCGTGCAGATCGAGCGCAATTCGTTCATGTATCAGGGCAAGAACTACATTTTGATTAATTCGCTGGGCTCGCATGAAATTCCCGACGGCGAATATTTGTATGACCGCGATTCGAAGCAGATTGAAGTCCAGTGGGCGCAGGGAATTGGCAGCGACAAAGCGCCGGCGCCGCAGGCTCGTCTCATGGCTACGGTGATCAACGGAATTTTGAATCAGCGATTGCCCTGGCGATTGGTTTTCATGGGTGTGGCCCTGGTCGTGGCCATTGAGATTTTGGGCGTGCGCTCGCTGGCCTTTGCGGTGGGCTCTTATTTGTCGATTGGCACCACGGCCGCGATGTTCGCCGGAGGATTAGTGCGTTGGGCCATTGAGGCTAGCGCTAAGGAGAAAACGGAGGAGAGCGAGGCTAGCCCTGGGGCGCTTTATGCAAGTGGATTGATTGCTGCTGGCGGCGTGTTTGGATTGTTGGCAATTGTGATTAATTTGTTTCAGGATCCGGATTTGAGTTCGCATGTGCCGCATTGGATGGTGGCTTCGCTGCATTTGCCCTGGTCGCCCACTTTGCTTTCGATTGGGCCAAACTTTTTTCCAAAGATTGCCGGATCTTCGTTGGTGGGAATCATAATGTTTCTATTGCTGGCGCTTTCACTGTTCATTAGTGCGCGGAAAAAATTGAATTAGGACGCCGGCCCGGTCTTTCGTAGCGCCGGCGTCCCGCCGGCTCTTACGAGCACGATTGCGCTAAAGGCAATCGAAATGGCGGGATACGAAATCTGACTACAGCCCTCTTTTTGTACGTGTGAGCGCCGTCCGTATTTTTCGCCTTCAACTAATTCTATCTTCGTAAGAGCCGGCGGGACGCCAGCGCTACGGGGGATGCCGGCGGCGTCGCTTCTTTGACAGTGGCGGCTCGCTGTGGCTAGACTTGTTGCGCGATGGGTGGTTTCCGCAATTACGGTCCTCGATTTAATCTGCGCGGTGCGTTTCCCCGGGGAATTAAGACGCTGATTATCGCCTGCGCGGTGGTGTTTCTCGGGCAGACGTTGGTGGCGTTGTTTGGCGGACAGGACGCTTACCGCTGGGTGAACAATCATTTCGGCTTGATGACTGTCGAAGTGACGCACTTTGGCTTCGTTTGGCAGCTTTTTACCTACTTGTTCCTGCACGGCGGCATCATGCATCTTTTGCTGAACATGCTTTTTCTGTGGATGTTCGGCAAAGATCTCGAAATGGCATGGGGGACGCGCCGGTTTTACACCTACTACTTCACGTGCGGTGTCGGCGCTGGGCTCGTGGAAGTGATCGTGAAGACGATCATCGATCCCCACGGCGTGGGAACGTCGACGATTCCTACAATTGGCGCGTCGGGCGCCATTTACGGAATTCTGCTCGCAGCAGCAATTGTGTTTCCGGATCAGCAAGTGTGGATCATTCCATTTCCGGTCACGTTGCCGATGAAAGTTTATGTGCTGATCATGGGCGCGCTGGAATTTTATTTTAGTTTAAGTTCAGGCGGCGATAGCGTCAGCCATATTTGCCATCTCGGAGGCATGCTGGTCGGATTTCTGTACTTGCGGCGCGGCTCGTATTTTTACGGCTTCCGGAATAAATATTCAGACTGGCAGCGCCAAAGATTACGGAAGAAATTCGAAGTTTATACGCGGGAACATCAGGACAAGCCCCCGTCGCGCCCCGACAATTGGGTGAATTGAGCGGCGACTATTCGCCGATACGGTGTAGCCGCATCATGTTTGTGCTGCCGGTGGTGCCTAACGGCGTGCCCGAGATGATTCCGATTACGTCGCCTTTTTGAACTACCTTTTCTTCCAGCAGGCGTTTTTCTGCCGCTGCTACCAGTGCGTCTATGTTTCTTAGATGGACTATCGAGCGCGGGCGGACGCCCCAATAGAGGCTGATGCGGCGGCGCGTCTCTTGGTTCGGGCTGAAGGCGATGATCGGGGCGCGCGGACGATATTTGGAGACTAGCCTTGCGGACGAACCGGATTCGGTGAACACCGCTATCGCTTTCATGTGCAATTCTTCGGCGGCGTGGCAGATGGCTTCGGCGATTGTTTCGTTGATGTGCAGTTCGGTGAAGCGGGCTGGGCGTTGAGGCTCGGTGATGCTGGCTTCGGCTACGCGGATTATGCGATCCATCATTTCCACCGACTCGATCGGGTAGCGGCCCACGGCAGTCTCGCCCGAAAGCATCAACGCGTCGCTGCCGTCAAAAATCGCATTGGCCACGTCGGAGGCTTCAGCCCGAGTGGGGCGGGGATTTTGCGTCATGGAATCGAGCATTTGCGTCGCGGTAATTACCGGGACCAGAGTGTTGCGGGCGCGGGAGATGATTTGCTTTTGCACAACCGGGACTTGCTCGGGATTCATTTCCACGCCGAGATCGCCGCGAGCCACCATCACCCCGTCCGCCACGCTCAGAATTTCATCCAGATTTTCGATCGCTTCCGGCTTTTCCAACTTGGCGATCACGGGAGTAGTTTTTCCCGCGCGCGCCACGGCGGCTTTGGCGGCTTTCACGTCGCGCGCGGAGCGGACGAAACTCAGCGCCAGATAATTCACGCCCAGGCTCAGCGCAAACACCAGATCTTTGCGGTCTTTGGGAGTCAGCGAAGGAATATTCAATTTTACGCCGGGAAGATTGATGCCCTGATGCTCGCCCAGCTCGCCGCCATCCTCCACGCGCGTGATTACTTTGCGCCCTTGCGTCGATTCGACGCGCAAAGCAATCTCCCCGTCGCTCAGAAGAATGCGATCGCCCTTATGCACCGCGTGCGGGAGTTCCTGAAATGTGGTACTGACGCCGTCGCAATTCCCGAGGATGTTCTCCGTGGTGATTACGAATTTCTGGCCCACGCTCAAATTGATCTTGCCGCCGCCTGCCAGCTTGCCGGTGCGGATTTTCGGGCCTTGCAGATCGCCCAGAATGGCGATTGGTTTTTCGTGGATGCCGGAAGCTCGCCGGATGGCGGCCACTCTTTGAGCATGCTCGGCTGGAGCGCCGTGCGAGAAATTCAAGCGCGCAACGTCCATGCCCGCACGGACCAGGCGATCGACCATCTCCGGCTTCGACGTAGCTGGCCCGATAGTGCAAACAATTTTTGCTCTGCGATTTTTCGACGACATCTAATTCCTTTCAGTCGGCGTCTCAAATTTTAGCTGAAGGGGTTACGCTTTGTCAGGGCATGACTTTAGTCATGCCGCAAATACCTCAAAAATGATCCGGCTTTAGCCGCTGTGGGCGTGTTTTTCGAGTCCTCAAAATAGCGCCAGAAAGCGGGACCGAAAGGCGGGAGGGCTAAAGCACCCTTCCCTACTGGGAAACCGCGAAACCTATCACTATGTGATCCAGGAATAGGACGCCTTTGCGGAAGCTGTCGATTGGCAGGCGCTCGTCGTCGGCGTGCATGCGCATTACTTCGGCTTCTGGCAGCGGGAACGGCAGCAGGCCGTACGCTTTTACGCTGCGTAGGCGCAATTGTTGCGAATCGGTGGCGCCGGTGGACATCATCGGAATCACTGTGACGCCGGGAAATTCGTTCGCCGCAGTTACCGTGATTTCGTTAAAGAAATCGGAATCTACCGGTGAAGACGGCGCGGGCTGGCCGATCGAAGTCTGCGGCTCAAAATGAACTTGCGGATCATTCACGAGTTGCGTGAGTTTGCCGAGCAGCGGCTCGAGCAAATTACCGGGAAGCAGGCGAATGTTGAGCGTGGCGCGCGCCATCGATGGCACTACGTTGGCGCGAATGCCGGCTTGCAACATGGTGGGCGCGATGGTGTCGCGCATCATGGAATTCCAGATGGGACTTTGCGAAATGATTCGCGCGGCGTGTTCCTGGCGCTCGGACGTTTCTAGCGCGCGCATCCATTTGCTGGTCTCGTCGTCTTCGATTTTGGCGAGGCCTTCGAAATAAGCGCGGGTGATGGTGTTAAGTTGGATGGGAGCTTCGTAGCCGCCGATTTTTTCTACCGCGGCAGAAAGATGAACCACCGCGTTGTCGGGACGCGGGATCGAGCCGTGGCCGGATGTCCCCGTAGCGATTACGTTCACGTTAACCGGAACTTTCTCCCCGGCTTGAATGCCCACGTATTGAACTTTTCCGTTCGAGACGATCACCCGGCCTTCTTCATTGATCGCATAGGCCGCGGCGATTTTGTCCCAATGCTTTTGCACCGCGAAAATCATGCCGTCATTGCCGCCCGCTTCTTCATCGCCTTCCGCCAGCAGAATCACGTCGCGATTCAGGTGCGCGTTGGTGCGTTTCAGCATGATGAAGACGGCCAGATTCGCGGCGAGCATGCCTTTATCGTCGATCACGCCGCGCCCATATATATAGTTGTCCTTGATCACGCCGGCGAAAGGATCGACCGTCCACTTCGTTGTGTCGACGCCGACCACATCAAGATGCGCCATTAAAATCAATGCGCGCGAGGGATCAGGAAACGGGCCGGCATTCAGCCGCGCCACGAGAAAGCCGCGGCCCGGCGTGCTTTCAAAAATCTCGAAAGGAATATTTTCCTTCTGCAGCACCGTGCCGATATATTTCGCCGCCACAAGCTCGTTGCCAGGCGGATTAGTAGTGTTGATGCGCACTAGATCTTGCAACCAGACCAGCGCTTCATCGGTAATGTGCGTGATGTCCGTCGACGGCGGCGCTTGCTGCGCGGCCGGTTGCGCGGGCGGAGGAGTTTGCTGCCGCGACTGCGCGAAACTCGCCGGCGCGACGAGCGTTGCGGTGAATAGGCACGCCACTGCGGCCTTCAGAAAATTTCGGAACATCCACACCCCCCAGAAAATGGACTACCGGGCAGATCACGTGCGACCATTTCATCGTAGCATGAGCCTCCGCGCGCCGCCGCCCCTCGTGACCCGGCGTGCTCAGCGAAGCAATTGACCATCCGTTAGGCCACGTGGCAGCATCAAAGCTTTCCGGGGACGTTCGGGTCCAGAGAGGTACTCATGAAGAGGCAAAATTGGATACGTGCGGCCGCGCTGGCCATTCTAACGATTGGTCTGGCGGTACCGCCCGATGCCTGGATCGCCTGGGCGCAACAACAAGACAACGGCCCGATCAAGCCGCCGCAGCCGCCCGGCGCGGCGCCTACGGCGCCCGCTCAGCCAACGAATCCGCCCACGCCGCAACAAGATGACAAGAAACCGGAATATCAGCTATCGATTACCTCAAACCTCGTAAACGTCGACGCAGTCGTCACCGATCAAGACGGAAATATCATTACGGGATTAAAGCGCCAGAATTTTCGCGTCAGCGACAATGGCGAGCCGCAGCAGATCACCAATTTCGCGCCCACCGATGCGCCGATCACCATCGTGCTGTTGATGGAGTTCAGCAACGTTGGCGGCGGATGGTTCGCGCAATATGCGAAATATTGGACATACGGATTCCTCGGCCATCTCAATAAGAACGATTGGGTCGCGTTGATCACCTACGATCTGAATCAGCACATCGAAGTGGATTTCACGCAGAACAAAGAAGAAGTGCAGGAAGCAATCTCCAGTTTATTTTTCCCAGGATTCAGCGAGTCGAATACTTTCGACGCCGTGCTGGACACGGTGGACCGCCTCCAAGACGTGAAAGGGAAGAAATCGATTCTGCTGCTAGCCACCGGCACGGACACTTTCAGCAAACATACGTTAGATCAGACTCTGAAGCGCCTGAAGAACACGGATGTCACGATTTTTTGCGTAGGGACGGCCGAGGATCTTCTAGTGCGCACCAACCGCGACGGCGGCGTCGGCTATTTGCAGGCGAAAAATCAGCTTAGCACTTTCGCCAGATTAACCGGCGGCTTCGCCTGGTTCCCGCGATTCGATGGCGAGCTCCCAGGAATCTTCAGCTCAGTCACGGCATTCTTGCGCAATCAATACACGATCGGCTTCGTCCCATCGAACACCACGCACGACGGCAAGTACCACAAGCTAAAAGTAGAAGTGCTCGACGACAAAGGCAATCCGCTGACGGTAACCGACAAGAAAGGAAAGCCGCGCAAGATTGTCGTCTACGCCCGCGAAGGCTACACCGCAATTTCAGGATCCGTCGGCGACTAGTAGGGGCGGGGGTTCACCTCCCGCCCGGTTTGGCCTTGGGTGTTCGCCGGGAACAAAGCGCGACTCGTCGCGTCGTTAATATCCTCGTTCGAAATCGATTTTGTTAATCAATTCTTCGCCCGCGAACCAAAACTCCAGATTTTTCAGCAGTAGCTGCGTTTGACGTGGCCAGAGATGTTCGCTGGCGGCGGCCAAGTGCGGCGTGATCAGAATGTTCTTGAGACGCCAAAGCGGGCTTTCTGCCGGAAGCGGCTCTTCCGCGGCTACATCCAGAGCGGCCCCCGCGATTCTGTTCTGTTCCAGCGCCGCGGTCAGCGCCGCTTCATCGATCAACGAGCCTCGCGCCACGTTGACCACGATCGCCGTCGGCTTCATGGCCGCAAATTGGCGCGGGCCCAACAGATTATTTGTCGCCGGAGTTTCCGGAGCGGCGACCACTACGTAATCCGCCCGCCCCAAAGCCGCTTCCAGTTGCGTTGCCGGATAAATTTTGCCGGCAAGAGAATTGTCGCCGATGCCCGATCGAGTCACGGCCTGGATAATCATTCCGAAAGCTTGTGCGCGCCGCGCAATTTCTTTTCCGATCGCGCCAAGCCCGATCAACAGCAACACGGCGCCATGAAGTTCTCCCGGCCGCGGCTTGCCATCCCAGATTTCCTGCTGCGCCCAACGATGATTCTGTTGCTGGCGCAGCGCCTCCGGAAATTTGCGGCTCAGGCTAAGCATCATCCCAAGCACGTGCTCAGCGATGGGAATACTGTGAACGCCGCTAGCATTGGTGACCAGAATCCCGCTCTCGCGCAGCGCCGGATAAGTGAGCTGCGCCACGCCAGCGGCCGTCGAGTGAATCCATTTTAATTGGCGCGCCCAAGGCAACTGGTGCGGGCGAATGGAATAGCCCACGAAAATCTGCGTGTCAGGAAGTTCCGCTTCGAGCCTTTCGTAATTCGGTAAATGCACCACGCGCATTTCCGGCCAGCGCTCGCGCACCGCGTCCGCCATCGACGCGGGCGGGCGCCACAATTCGAACGGATGCCACACGCAAATCACCAGCTTCGTCTCTGAGGGTGACGGAACAAGTCCGGCACGATTTGAGTTGGTTGCCATGTACTCGCGCTGAGATCCTTAGGGCCCGAAATGCGCGGGCCCGCAGGATGACATTCTCCCCCGCGGCGTGGGCTCGCAGCATGAGACCCTCCTCGCCGAGCGATGGGAAAAAGCTACGGTTGCTGCGGCCGCTGTGACTTCTGCGTGTCTTGCGGTTCCTTGTGCCTGGGCTTGAACCAGTTCGCGGCGAGATCCTGCCACTCCGGATTGGACTTTTCAATGAGCGCAATTTTCAGGCTTCTATTCCAACTCTTCAGCTGCTTTTCACGGGCGATGGCATCGCGGATGTCGCCGAATTCCTCGACATAGATCAAGCGCGTAATTTTGTAACGCTGCGTGAATCCAGGAATCAATTTCATCTTATGCTCGTAAATGCGTCGTTCAATATCACTCGTCACGCCGATGTACAGCGTTCCCGACGCATTCGTCATGATATAGACATAGCCCGATCTCACAGCGCAGTTCCGCTCAGCCTCTGGTCCCAAAGGCGGCTGTCAAGCGTGACGGCATCGTCTGCTCGGCGTGCCACCCGCGATGGCATTCTCATTTCGGCGTGCCACGCGTGATGTCATCCTGAGGCCCCGCGCCTTTCGGGGCCCTAAGGATCTAAGCGTATGCGCCAAATCAAGTCCGGCGTCATTCGACATCTCGCATCTGCCCGTTACTTCTCCGTCGCGCGTAAGTCGCGGCCGGTCATTTCGATTGGTTCTGGTTGGCTGATGATTCCCAACAGAGTCGGCGCGATATCGCGCAGCGAACCGTTCGCATTGAGTCTCGTAGAGGAATTTTCTGTGGCGAGGATGAACGGAACCGGATTCGTCGTGTGATACGTATGTGGGCCGCCAGTTTTCGGATCGATCATGGTTTCGGCGTTGCCGTGATCGGCGGTGATGATCCAAGCCCCGCCTTTGGGCTTGAGCGATTGATACAGGCGGCCGAGACACTGGTCCACCGTTTCGACGGCCTTGATCGTAGCCTCGAGTTTGCCGGAGTGGCCAACCATGTCGGCGTTGGCGTAATTCATGATGATGGCGTCGAAATCGCCTTTGTCGATCGCTTTCACCACCGCGTCGGTGATTCCCGCGGCGGACATTTCTGGTTTTAGATCGTAGGTGGCTACTTTTGGCGACGGAACCAGCAGCCGCTCTTCGCCGGGATACGGTTTCTCCACGCCGCCATTGAAAAAATAAGTTACGTGCGCATATTTCTCGGTTTCAGCCACGCGCAGGTTTTTGTAATTCAATTCGCCGAAAACCTGTGCCAAAATGTGCTCGAGTTTTTCCGGCCCCTGCACGTAACGCAGCCAGGGCCAGACTTTTTCGTATTGGGTCATGCCAACGTAGAAAAGATTCTTCGGGCGATCCGGATCGGCAAATTCCTTGAATCCCGGCTCGGCGACGGCCCGCGTCATTTGCCGCGCACGGTCCGCGCGGAAATTGAAGAAAATCACGGCGTCGTCATCGCGAATCACCGCGCGCGGGATTGCCGCCCTGCCAGGCGCCGCCGCTTCGGTGATTCCCACCGGCACAATGAATTCATCGGTGACGCCTTTTTCGTAAGCGGCGCGAACCGCCGCGATGGGATCGCTGAAAGTAATTTCCGATTGGCCGTGCACCACCGCGCGATAGGCTTTCTCAACGCGCTCCCAGCGATTATCGCGATCCATGGCGTAATAACGCCCGCTCACGGAGGCGATGCGGCCAACGCCCAACTCGCGCATTTTTTGCTCGAGCTGCTGCAGGAAGCCAAGCCCGCTCTCGGGCGGCGTATCGCGTCCATCGGTGAAGCAATGCACGAAGACGCGCTCGACTTTATTTTCCCGCGCCATGCGCAGCAGCGCGACGAGATGCTCGATGTGCGAATGCACCCCACCATCGCTCACCAGGCCTAGCAGATGAAGCTGGCGGGTGCGTCCGCGCTGCATGGCTTCCAGCAGCAACGGCTGGCGGAAGAATTCGCCGCTGGCAATCAACGCATCGATGCGCGTCACGTCCATTTGCACGATGCGGCCGGCGCCCATGTTCATGTGGCCCACTTCGCTGTTGCCCATCTGTCCCTCAGGCAGGCCGACGAATGGGCCAGAGGTATGAATCAGCGTATTCGGAAAAGTTTTGAGCAGATGATCGTAATTCGGCTTGCGAGCCAGCGCGATGGCGTTGCCTTTTGTTTCCGCGGAGTAGCCCCAGCCGTCGAGGACAGTAAGTACAACCGGTTTTGGTCGGCGCATGTTCGCCTGTAGAATACACGGAACGAGTTGGCCGCAGAAGCCCGGCTTGGGCAGCTCAAGAAATCAATTGGGGAGGAACTTCCAATATGCCAGCCACAGGTGAGATGCGCATGCCCTCGCCAGATCTGTTTTTTCAGACCGCGCGCGCCTATCAAGGCACCGCCGCAATTAAAGCCGCCATCAATCTCGATGTCTTTCGCGCCATCGGCGAAGGCGCCACGACCGCCGCTGAAATCGGCCGCCGCGCCGGAGCGTCCGAACGCGGCACGCGGATTCTGTGCGATTTTCTGGTGATTCTTGGATTCCTTACCAAGGTCGACGGAAAATACGCGCTCACCGCAGATTCGGCAGCATTTCTCGATCCGCGCTCGCCGATGTGCATCGCCGCCGCCGCAAATTTCCTCTGCGATCCGAGATTGACGGGCATGGTCGACTCGCTCACCGATGCCGTCCGCAAGGGCGGCACAGCGATGCCCGACGGCGGCACCACCAAGCCGGAAAACGACATCTGGGTGAAATTCGCGGAATCCATGGCGCCAATGATGTCGATGACCGCCGGCGCCTTGGCATCAGCGCTCGGTGAAACCGCGGCCCGCGCCCGCAAGGTGCTCGATATCGCCGCCGGTCACGGCATGTTCGGAATTACATTGGCGCATCGCAATCCACAAATGAAAATGGTCGGACTGGATTGGGCGCCGGTCCTCGAAGTGGCGAAACGAAATGCGAAAAAAGCAGGCGTCGCGGATCGCTACTCGACGATTGATGGGAGCGCCTTCGATGTGGATTTTGGATCTGGCTACGACCTCATCCTATTGCCGAATTTTTTGCATCACTTTCGCGCCGAAGTGAATACTGATTTGCTGAAGAAAGTTCACGCAGCTCTCGCGCCCGGCGGCCACGCCGCAATCGTGGAGTTCGTTCCCAACGACGATCGCGTGACGCCGCCAGAAGCCGCCAGCTTCGCATTGACCATGCTCAGCTCGACGCCCGAAGGCGACGCCTTCACATTCCGCGAACTGGAGCAGATGTGCCGCAACGGCGGATTTTCCGCGGCGAAAATTCAGCCATTAGCGCCATCGCCGGAAAGTTTGATCGTCGCCGATCGATAGATCAAGCGCGCGTGCCCGTGCTGGCGAACGCCAGGCTGATCAGCGTGCGCTGCTCGACTTCGTGGGCGCCGCCGCTGCCGGTGGCCGGGCTGGCGCTCGCGCTGCGCTTTACGCTGAGCACCGGCTTCCCGCGCGCCACGCGCTCCAGCCGCGGCAACATGAAAGCGAGCGCGCCCATGTTGGCCGGCTCTTCTTGCACCCAGACGATGTCTCTTGCCGATGCGTGACGCGCAAACTCTGCCGTTAATTCGGCTTCCGGGAACGGATAGAGTTGCTCCAGAAATACGATGGCGGTCGAGGTGTCCTTCCGTTTCGTTCGCTCGGCGATTAATTCGTGGCCAATTTTTCCGGTGCAGATTAAAACTCTCGCAGCGTTCTGCGCTCCGGAATCCGGAATCACCGTTTGGAATCGCCCACTGGCCAAATCACTCAACGGCGATGCCGCCACCGGATTGCGCAACATGCTCTTGGGCGTAAAAACCACCAACGGTTTGCGCCAGCTTCGCAAAGCCTGACGCCGCAACAAATGAAAATATTGCGCGGCATTCGACGGCTGGCAAATTTGAATATTGTCGCGCGCCGCCAGTTGCAAATAGCGCTCGATGCGGGCGCTGGAATGTTCCGGGCCTTGGCCTTCGTAGCCGTGCGGCAGCAGCAGCACGACGCCCGAAAGCAAATTCCATTTGTCTTCGCCCGCCGCGATGAATTGATCGATTACGATCTGCGCGCCATTCGCAAAATCGCCGAACTGCGCCTCCCACAAAACCAGCGCTTCAGGAAAATCGCGGCTGAACCCATATTCAAAGCCCAGGATGCCCGCTTCCGACAAAGTGGAATTATAGATTTCGAAAAAAGCGTCGCCGCTCGCAAGCTGCGCCAGCGGCAAATAGATTTGTTCATTCTCGGTATCAATCAAAGCAGCATGGCGTTGATTGAATGTCCCGCGCCTCGAATCCTGCCCGCTCAAGCGCACCGGCGTGCCCTGGCGAAGCAGCGTGCCAAAAGCCAAAGCCTCAGCCATCCCGAAATCAACAGGCCGCTTGCCGCTACCCATTTCGGCCCGCTGCTCAAGCAACTTTTTTACTTTCGGATGAATGTGAAATCCGTTCGGGTAACTCGTGACCGTCCCCGCCACAGCGGCCAATTCCTCCGCATCAACTGCAGTTTCCACTTCGTCTGCGGCCTTGTAGCGTCCGCCGTGATAAGCATTCCAATAAGGCGGAAGCCGGCGCATGACCGGAACTTTTTCCAGTTCTTCAGCAGCCTTTTGCGCCGCCCCCAGTTCCTCGCGAACTTTTTCAGCCATCGGCGCGGCATCGACGCCAATTTTCTCCGAATAAATTTGCCAAAGCGGCGGATGCGCCTGAATTTTCCGGTAGCGCAAGGGCTGCGTGATGGTCGGATCGTCCACTTCACTGTGCCCATGCTTGCGATAACCGATCAGATCGATCACCACCGGGCTCGCGAATTCGTAGCGGTAATCGGCAGCGATGCGGCCCACGCGCACCACCGCGTCAGGATCTTCCGCGTTCACGTGAAAGACCGGAATCGGCAGCCGCTTGGCCAGATCGGAAGAAAAGCGCGAAGAATGCGATTCCGACGGAACGGTTGTAAAGCCGATCAAATTATTCACGATAAGGTGGACAGAACCGCCCACCGTGAATCCTTCGATGTCCGCATAATTCAGCGTCTCAGCCCAAATCCCCTGACCCGCGAACGCAGCGTCGCCATGCAGCAAAATCGGCAGAACGCGCTCGCGTCCATTCGCCCCGATGCGCGTCTGCTTGGCTCGCGCTCGGCCCATGGCCACCGGATCGACGGCTTCGAGATGGCTGGGGTTGGAAACCAGGTGCATCGCGATTTTGCTTCCGTCGGGTGTGATGAAATCGCCAGTCGCGCCAAGATGATATTTCACGTCGCCGCTGCCTAGCACGCTGCGAGGATCGACATCTTCAAATCGCGCAAAAACTTCCGCCGCGGCCCGGCCGATCGTGTGGACCATCACGTTCAACCGCCCGCGATGGCTCATGGCCACAACGCCTTGTTCAGCGCCGAGAGCGCTCGCCGCATCGAGAATAGAATCGAGCAACGGAATCAGCGCCGCATCGCCCTCGAGCGAATAGCGCTTGGTCCCGAGGTAACGCGTCTGCAAAACCTGCTCGAAAATTTCCGCCCGCACAATGCGCTCAAGAATGCGCACCCGATCGGGCGCCGCCGCTTCCGATTCCATCCGCTCGGCGATCCACCGCCGCCTCTCCGCGTCGGGAATGTGCATGAATTCCGCGCCAATCGTCCCGCAATAAAATCCGCGCGCCGCCGCAGCATCTTTGCCATCGAGATCAAGCTCGGGCATCGCCACTGGTTGAAGATCGCCCAGCGGATCGAGATCGGCTTGGAGGTAGCCCCAGCGTCGAAAAGCGTCGAAAATTAATTCGCGCTTGGCAGGCGTGGTTTCGATGTCAGCAGTAGCTTGTCCGCGAGCCATTCAGGTTCCCCTCGGTTGAACCTCCATTATAAACGTTCCAAGCCCAACGTGCCGCCTGCGCAGCGCTGGTTCGGAATTTGTAGGGGACGGTGCTTTCCTGTCCGTCAGCCTTTCGGCGGAAGCCCTCCCGCAGTTCGGCCCCGCGCGAGCCGCCGGGCGCGAATCATCGTAAAGCGAAAAAGTGCCGTTTCTTCCCGATTAGAAATGGTCTCGGGGTTTTGTTTTGTTGGGGTTACGCGGGTTTCTAATCGTAGTGATTCCCGATTAGCCTTTTGTTCGCCTTTTTGGCTGGAGGAAGCGATGAGCAGGGAGCAAAAGTGGGAGTGTGAAACGGCTCTTTTTTCCCGATTAGAAATGGACTCGGGCTTTTGTTTTGTTGGAGTTACGCCGGTTTCTAATCGTAATGATTCCCGATTAGCCTTTTGTTCGCCTTTTTGCTTGGGGGAAGCGGCTTCCAGGCAGCAAAAGTGGCGGCAAGAAACGGCCGTTTTTTCCCGATTAGAGCTGACCCGGATCCTTTGTTTTGTTTGCTTTGCGCCAGTTTCTAATCGTCGGCCTTCCCGATTAGAATTTTCGATGGCAGCGGGCCCGCGCGCTCCGGCTAAATTCCAACCGACACCCAAAGCCAACCCGGGAAGGAGGTAAACCCCCTCCCCTACTGGGGGCGAAAACCGTGGTTCTTTTTCCCGATTACAAATGGTCTCAGACTTGTGTTTTGTTGGGGTTACGCGGATTTCTAATCGTAGTGGTTCCCGATTAGCTTTTTGGTCGCCTTCTTGGCTTGGTGAGGCGATCGCGGGGAAGGGATAGGCGCGGCGAGATCGAAGCCTTTCCCGATTAGAAGTTGTTGCGGCGGCCATTGGTGCTGTTCCTCTTGGCGACTCCTGAAAAGTCAGGATAGAGGTTATTGGAATAGTTATCAATGGTCAATAGTACCTTAGTTTGTACCCCGCGAGCGGAGGGCCCAGCGCTTCCCGATACAAACCATCGAAACGCATGAGGCGCGAAAGCTGCTCATTCCGCGTATGCCAGAAGTTCGGGCGGACGGGGGCTCCCACCCCTAGAGGTGGCCAAAAAAAGAGCTTGACATATTCCTATATGGGAATATATTGAACGCATGGCACGATCGGCGGCAAACTCGGACGCGTTCAATGCGGTGGCGGAACCGCGGAGGCGGGAGATCCTGAATTACCTGGTGATGCAGGAGAGGTCTGTTTCCGAAATTGTCGAGGCGATGGAACTGGAGCAGCCGTCTATTTCCAAGCACCTGAAAGTTTTGAAAGGCGTCGGCCTGGTGGCGGCGCGCAGAGATGGCCGCCAGATGCTTTACAAGGTGAACCCGATGGCGATTCGACCGTTACACGATTGGACGAGCACGTTCGAACGTCTGTGGAAGGACCAGTTGCTGCGAATCAAGCAGCGGGCCGAGGGCAACAATGCAACGAAAGAATAGCCGTCTGGAATCACAAACGAGGAGGCAATCATGAGCTCACCCGCATTAACGCTGGACGCGACAACCATCCACGTAGCGCAAGAGATTGAAGTGCACGCGACGATCGAGGTGACTTTTGCCGCGCTGCTCGATCAGCTCGGCCCGTACAACGAAACGCAAGTGAACACACCCATGGCCATGAAGCTGGAAGCGTGGCCCGGCGGCCGGTGGTACCGCGACCTCGGTCACGACAACGGCCACTACTGGGGAACGGTGCAAGCGATCAAGAAGCCTACGTTGCTCGAAATTTGCGGGCCGATGTTTATGTCCAATCCGGTGATGACAAATATTCAATACCGGCTGAAGGAAGCGGGGGGCGTGACGCTGATTACATTTCGTCACCAGTCGTTTGGCTTACTGCTGGAGGAGTACAGAAACGTGAAGAGCGGCTGGGGACATATGCACGAGCTTGTGCGGCAGCGAGCGGAAGCGCCGCGGCCCCATTAAGGCGGCGACGGTCTAGAAGTTCACAGGAGGCGAACATGTGTCCAGCGTGCATCGAAAGCGCAGCAGTGGTGGCCGCCGGAGCGGGATCGATGGGAGGAATTCTGGCAGTGTGCATCGGCAAATTCCGAAAGTTTTTTGGGGCGACTGGTCTGAGTCTGATTCAGAAAATCAAGGAGAAATAAAATGGCAACAGGCGAAAAGAAAGCAAGAGAGCAGGGAAAGGAGCATCTCGCAATGAAAACACCGCCGATCGTCTCGCCACAGGAGTGGGAAGCTGCCCGCCAGCAACTTCTCGCGAAGGAGAAGGCTTTCACCCGCTCGCGTGACGCGCTAGCGGCCGAACGCCGGCGCATGCCCTGGCAAGCCATCGAAAAGAAGTACGAGTTCGAAGGCCCGAACGGCAAGGCCAGCCTGCTCGACGTATTCGAAGGCCGCCGGCAACTGATTCTCTACCGCGCCTTCTTCGAGCCAGGCGTCTTCGGCTGGCCCGACCATGCTTGCCGCGGCTGCTCGCTAGGCGCCGACCAGGTCTCGCATCTCTCGCATCTAAACGCCCGCGACACCACGCTGGCCTTCGCCTCCCGCGCGCCGCAGGCGGACATCGCCCGCCTGAAAGCGCGAATGGAATGGAAGATGCCCTGGTACACGATCACGGATAGCTTCGACAAAGACTTCGGCGTCGACGAATGGCACGGCCACAACATATTCTTCCGCGAGGGCGATAAGATCTTCCGCACCTACTTCATCAACAATCGCGGCGACGAAGCCATGGGCAGCCTTTGGAGCTACCTCGACCTGACCGCCCTCGGCCGGCAAGAGCAATGGGAAGATTCGCCCGAAGGCTACCCCCAGACTCCGCCATACAAGTGGTGGAACTGGCACGACGAATATGCCGCCAGCTCCGCGCAAGATCCCAGGTGGGTCAAAGTAGTGGAGAACGCCAGCGTGACGCTAAATCTCAACGACTAGCGAGGCGCCGTTCGCGTTCGCTGATGCGGGAGGCGCGCGGGATGAGGATCGCGGGCAAACCGGAAGTCAGAATTCTTCTGCTGCTGACTTCCGGCTGCCCGTCGTCCACGAAGAACCGCCATCAAAGCTGCTGAAGCATCGCAGCAAGCAGGAACCTCGAAACTAAAACGTAGCGCCAAGCTCGTTAAGCCGTTGCCGCGGCTCCCTGAACAGCCTTCGCTGCGGTGCGAATCACTTCGAGGACGCGTTCCGGTTGCGAGAGCATCGGCACGTGGCTGCTGTCGAACTCATAGGTAGTTGCGCCCATGCGCTTGGCCATGGCGCGCTCTAGATCGGGATGCACAGTGTGGTCTTTTTTGCCGACGATGTACCAGCTCGGCTTTGACTTCCAAGCCGTTCCCCCGGCCTTCGCCCCAAACAGGTCGGGCTTGGGAACGCCTTGGGTCGCCCAAACGAGCTTCTGCTCCTGCTCCGAAAGATCACCGCAGAAATATTTCGTGCCCTCCGGACGAAGCCAGATGCGTCCATCCGCGACTTCGATATTGTTGAAGACGTCGGTCTTCGGGAAGTTGGACTGCTGCGTCTGAGACGATTCATCGGCGTCCGGGGCGAGCGCGCAGATATAAACCAGCCCGACTACGCGATCGTCGGTTCCCGCGCCGGTGATGACGGTGCCGCCGTAGGAGTGCCCGACGAGGATGACCGGGCCGTTGACCCGGCCGATCGTTTCTTTTGTCACGGCGACGTCCTCGGCCGTGGTGTTGAGGCCGTACTGCGCTGCAATACACTGATAGCCCTCCGCCTGAAGCGGACCGATCAGCTTGCTGAAGCACGAGCCATCGGCCCACAGTCCGTGGCAGAAGACGATGCCTGGTTTTGTTTGCGTCATATTTTTCTCCTTGGTTGTTTCTTACCCGTTCCGTTTGTCGGCCTTCGGGGAAGCGTTGGTGTTTATCGCGATCTGCGCTGCAAGACGCCGTGCTTCGACGACAGGCTTTCTGCCAGGATTGTATCGGCGCAGGGAGGCGGCGGCCAAGCGCCTTCGGAGTTTGGCTGATTTGATGGCGGAAGCGGGTTCTTATGCGGATCAAACGAGGACTATCAAGACTGTGAAGTTTTTGTATTTCATTGTAGATTCTTCCTGATATGAAGCTCGGCAAGCTGCAGGAAACCAAGTCAACGATTCGCTTCAGCGCAAAATTGATTCCGCGCGAGCCAAACGAACAGCCGACCTCGTGGACCCTAACCCTCCCGAAGAACGCGAGCGCAAAGCTTCTATCGCGAGGCAGCACAATGGTGGAGGGAGCAATCAACGCCTTCCCGTTTCGAGCCGCGCTCGAACCAAACGGCAAAGGAAGTCACTCTCTCAGCGTGAACAAAACCATGCGCCATGCCGCAGGGGCAGATTCTCTAGACACGGTAACGGTGGAGATCACGCGCGCCGGAGACCAACCGGAGATCCGAGTGCCCATCGATCTACGCAAAGCCCTCGCAGCCGCCCCGCTGGCGCAGGCCGGTTGGGAGGACATCACCCCACTGGCGCGCCGCGACTGGGTTTTCTCGATTACCTCAGCCAAGCAACTGGAAACGCGCCAGCGCCGGATCGAAAAAGCTTGCGACATGCTGGCCTCCGGAAAGCGGCGATTGTGCTGTTTCCCCGGCGTGAAGTGGATTATGAAAGAAAACGAAAAATCGTGCGGAATGTGGCTTCCCTTGCCGGACTCAAAAAATCGTATTTCGCCGCGATCAAAAACACCGAAAACCGCAAGAATTTGACGGGTGGCCCAGGCAGTCACCTTTCGCGGGCGCTGTTCAAGGCGTTCCAGGCCGCTAAAGAGTCCATGTAATCCCGCCACTGCACGATTTTTCTTTTCTCGATGCTGATCACCGAGATGAAGCGGTTGTCGTACGCCGCGCCGGTCGAAAGAATCGTGCCGTGCACTTCGTATTCAAGAATTACCACGCGGCTATCTTGCGAGCGATGCACGACGAGCGCATCGCCAGAGTGCAGCTTGATCGTCTTGCCGTACCCGGAAAAGCTATCCATCACACCGGCTCGTCCTCGAATCGTCAAAGGCCAGCCGGGAAAGTGATAGCGGAACTCAAAGAATGCGTCCTCGGCAATCGTATCGAAGAAATGCTCGCCAGCCACACGACCGCGCAGGCCTTCCATCACGACCGCGAAGAAAGGATCGAGTGCTTCAAAATTTTCGTATCGCGCTTTAGTCATGAACACCTGGAAGGAGTGTGCCGGCGCCGTAAGCCGTCACGAGCCGGCGCGTTGAGCCTCGATGATCATGTACTCGCTCCACTTTTTTCGATCCTCCGACCCCTCACCGCGCCAGGTAAAGTGTGTCGTCGAGTGATTCGTATAAGTCGCGCGCGTATAGGCATGGCCGCCGACGGTTTCTTTGAACACGTAGCTGATGGATTCGGCATCTATGTGGATCCCGCCCATCTCCTCCGACACGAGGTCCATCCAGTTTCCAGCGAGTCCGTTCAGCCATTTTATATTCCACATCTTCCGCGCCGCATCGTACACGCGAAAGTTCAAGCCCAGCACGAGCAACTCTCCCGAGGCACTCATCATTCGGTATTCGTCAGCGATCGCATAACCATCAAGAATAAACCGCCCCAGCCACGCGGCTTCAAATGTCTGCCACGATCCATCGGCCGACTTCAGCTTCGCCTCGCACCGGAATTTGCCAACCAGAAACGCAAATCGCGCCAGCTCCGCCGGCGCCTTGGGGTTGATCTTGCCGAACCCTTCAGCGATCTGCGTCATGGCACCATCCTCCCCGGCGCTGAGCCATCTTGTAGAGCCCAACAACAGCGGCAACGCGGTGAGCAACACGCCTCGCCGCGTAGGCTTCCATTCATCATCGTCCTTTCCAAACTTCTTAGGCCCACCGGATGACATACGCCCAACTCCCAGGCTGGCCCGCAGACTTCCGTAACTTTAGGGCCGTCTCAAAAAATCACGCCGCCACGCAAACATTCCCCCCGCAATAAATCCCGCGAAACGCCGCAAAAAACGCAGCCGTTTCCTCCTGCGTTCCAATCGTCACGCGCAACCAGGTAGGCATCGAAGGAAATTTCCGCCCCACCAAAATCCCGCGCTTGCGAAACTCCGCGATGATCGGCCCCACATCGCTGCCCATATCCACCATTAAAAAATTCGCCTGCGAGTCGGTAACTTTGCAGCCCAGCCCCTTCAACTGCTTCGTCAGCCACGCCCGCGTTCCATTAATCCGCGACCGGCACTCCGCGACGTGCGCCTGATCCTGCAACGCCACCCGCGCCGCGGCAATCCCGGCGGAGCTGTTGTTGTCCTGCAACAACTGCTCGCGCATCGCCGCGATGACGTCCTTATCGCCGATCCCATATCCGATCCGCATCCCCGCCAACCCATAAACTTTAGAAAAAGTCCGCGCCACCACGAGATTCGGCAATTTATCCAGCCACTCCGTAGCGCTGGCATAATTCGGCGAATCCACGAAATGATGATAGGCCTCGTCCATCAAAATCATCGTAGTCTTCGGCACTTGATCGAAAAACTGCTGCATCTCCTTGCGCGTGACAATCGTCCCGGTAGGATTATTCGGATTGCAAACGTATACGACGCCGGTCTTCGAACTACACTGCGCCGCCATCACCGGCAAATCATGCCGCGCATCGAGCGTAAGCGGCACACGCACCGGCGCAGCCCGCATCACCCGCGCATAATCGAGCACCGCCTCAAAAGTAGGCGCTGCGGCCACCACATTTTTATCGCCGCCAAGAAAAGCCGCGTCCGCCACGCGCAAAATCTCCGTCGAGCCAAATCCGAGAATCACGCGTTCCGGCGCGACTTTATGCAGCGCGGCAATCTCCTTCTGCAATTCCGCATACTCCGCATCGGGATAACGCATAGCCTCGCCTTCCGAACGCGTCATAGCCGCAGCCACCTTAGCCCCAGGCCCGTAAGGATTCTCGTTAAAGTTCAAGCGAATGAGCCCGGCATGCTTCGCCGGCGCCGCGCCCTGATCCTCAGAACGCCAAGCAAAAGCCGCCGGCGCCCCAGCAGCCGCCGCAGCCGCCCCAAGCCCCAGCGCAAATTCCCGACGCGTCAACGCAACTCGTCTCATCTAATAACCTCCAGGAAAAGTTCGCCAGAATTATGCGTCGCAGATCGAAACCTGGCAACGCTCCTGTAGCACAGCCACTCCTGGCTGTGTCGCGCGGTAACTATTGCGAGCCGCGGCCCGGTAGCCTGCAAAAGTTCACAGCCGAGAGTGGCTGTGCTACAAAGCGCTGAGAAATCGCGAAACTATCTTCGAAGCCAGGGAGGCAATCATGGCCAAAAGCAAAAAAAAGACCAATGAGTTCCGCACAAAAACCGCGAAGAAAACAACATCAAAACCGGCCCACCCAAAATCCAGCCCGCAACCGACCCCCGCCGCCGAAATCCAAGCCCTCCGCCAGCAACTCGCCAAATATCTAGAAACCAGCGAAGCCCACGCCTCCTGGCGCGACGCCTTCGCGGAAATGCCCCCCGAACTCCGCGGCGCAAAAGTCCCCGGCTCGCCGCACACGCCGTGGCAAATGCTCGAGCACCTGCGCATCGCCCAATGGGACATCGTAGGCTTCAGCCGCGACCCAAAACACGTCTCGCCGGATTTCCCCGCAGGCTACTGGTCACAAAGCGCCGCGCCTCCGGAAGAGGCCGCCTGGGATGCCAGCGTCCGCTCCTTCCGCAACGATGCCGAATCCATGCGCAAACTAGTCCTAGATCCAAAAACCGATCTCTTCGCCAAAATCCCCAACAGCAACGGCAAAACCATCCTGCGCGAAGCCCTACTACTCATCGATCACAACGCCTATCACCTAGGCCAGCTAGTCCTACTGCGCCGCCTGCTAGACGCCTGGCCCACGCAGTAGCAATCGCGTCCGTATTTTTCCGAATAGACTAACCTCCGCCCACCACCTATATTAATTGTCCGCATGCCTGATGAAATCAATCTCCTGGAGCCGCTGCGCCAATACTGGGGCTACGATTCCTTCCGCCCCATGCAGGAGCGCATCGTCCGCAGCCTGATGGCCGGCAAAGACGCTTGCGTGGTAATGCCTACAGGAGGCGGCAAATCTCTCTGCTACCAATTGCCGGCAGCGCTCTCGCCGAAAAGCACCGCGATCGTGATCTCGCCGCTCATCGCGCTGATGCAAGATCAGACCGCGCAGCTGGCGCAAATGGGCATCGAAGCCGCCGTGCTGAACAGCTTCGTGGCACGAAAAGCGACCGAAGAAATCATGGCAGCCGCGGCCGAAGGCAAATACCGGCTGCTGTATCTCTCGCCCGAGCGCATCGCGCAGCCTGCCACGATCGAATGGCTGCGCCGCGTCCCGATCTCCTATTTCGTAATCGACGAAGCTCACTGCATCTCCGAATGGGGCCACGAATTCCGCCCCGAATACCGCCAACTCAATAATCTGCGCACGCATTTCCCCGATCGCCCCATCGCGGCGTTCACCGCCAGCGCCACGCAACACGTCCGCCACGACATCATCGAGCAACTGCAACTCCGCGACCCCGACAAATATATCGCCAGCTTCCATCGCCCCAATCTGAATTACATCATCAAGCGCTGCGACGCCCACACGCTGTTGCCCCAGCTCGTCGACGCCATCCGCGCGCATCCCGATGGCAGCATC
>JABDFR010000050.1 GCA_013286465.1 Acidobacteriota bacterium
CGCGGGCGGTGGAGCAGCTGCGGGCGACCGGGCGTTGCGAGGTGTACGAAAAAGTTTATCTGGCGAAGGATGGACGGCGGATTCCGATTTTGATTGGGGCGTCGGTGATTGACTGGGCTGGCGGGGAGCCTGAGGTGGCGGCATTTATGACGGACCTGACTCCGTTGAGGATGGCGGAAGAGGCGCTGCGGCGGGCGAATGAAGGATTGGAGCGGAAGGTTGGGGAGCGGACTGCGGCTTTGGAAACGGAAGTGGCTGAGCGCAAGCGGATGGAGATGAGTTTGCGCGAACTTTCTGGACATCTGCTGAACACGCAGGACCAGGAGCGGCGGCGCATGGCGCGCGAGCTGCATGATAATGCGGGGCAGACTTTGTCGGTGCTGGCGATGAAGCTTGACGGGATTGTAATGGCTTGTGGTGACAAGGACAGCCGGCTCGCGGCTATGGCTTCGGAAGCCAAGAAGTTTTCTGATGATCTTTCGAAGGAGATACGGACGCTGTCGTATCTTTTGCATCCTCCGCTCTTGGATGAAGTGGGATTGGAATCGGCGATTCGGTGGTATGTGGATGGGTTTTCGGAGCGTAGCAAGATTCGTGTGGAGCTGATCTTGCCGCCGCGGATGGAGCGGTTGCCGCGGGATTTGGAATTGGTGCTTTTTCGGGTGGTGCAGGAAAGTTTGACGAACGTGCATAGGCATTCGGGAAGCGAGTCGGCGAAGATTCGGGTTACCCGGGTGCCGGATTTGGTGGTTTTGGAGATTAGCGACAGCGGGAAAGGTATTTCGACGGAGAGGCATCGAGGATTGAGTGGGGCGAAGGCGGGAGTGGGTGTGCGAGGGATGGAGGAACGGGTGCGGCAGTTTGGCGGGACTTTGCAGATTGCTTCGAGCGGGGAGGGGACGATTGTTACGGTGAATTTGCCGATCGGTCCGGATGAAAAGTGACGCGAGTGGGTGAACTCCTGCGTGTTCGAGCATTGCCGAGCAGGTTCCTGTGGCAAATATTGTGAAAATACCGTAAAATTTGGGATTGTCTTGATAGAGCTGGCCCCACCTGAGCGGGTCTGCCTGGAAATTACGAACATGAATCCGATACTTGCTAAGGCACAACACGCGCAGTTGCGCAAAGATTTGCCGCACTTCCGTCCGGGGGATACGGTGCGGGTGAATGTGCGCTTGAAGGAAGGCGATAAGGAGCGCATCCAGCCGTTTGAGGGCGTGGTGATGCAGCGGCGGGGGGAATTGGCTGGGGCTAGTTTTACGGTGCGGCGGGTTAGTTTTGGGATTGGGGTGGAGAGGATATTTCCTTTGCACTCGCCGATGATTTCTACGATTGATGTGGTGCGGCAGGGGCGGGTGCGCCGGGCGAAATTGAATTATTTGCGCGGGCGGAAGGGTAAGGCGGCGCGGATTAAGAGGGTGGAACGCGTCGTTGAGGTTGCGGAGACGGCTAAGGCTTAGTTGCCGCGAACAGAAATTCAGATTTGGAAGGGCCGAGAGCGTTTCGGCCCTTTTTTATTTTTGTTGCTCTGATAGAATCCTCGACCGATGGGGGGACGGCTCTGCTCTTCTCGGTACGAACGGATTGCGCGACAGCGTGGGTGGCAGCGTATCGCTGGAATTGACGAGGCTGGGCGCGGATCTCTCTTCGGTCCTGTAGTCGCGGCGGCGGTGATTTTGAATCCGCGGCGGCGCATCGTTGGGTTGGACGATTCCAAAAAACTTGCGGTGGACCGGCGTCTGGAATTGGCGCCGCGGATTCGCGAGCATGCTTTGGCCTGGGCGGTGGCGGAAGTGGACGCGGCGCGAATTGATGCCTGGAATATTTATCAGGCTAGCCGGCAGGCTATGACTGCGGCGTTTGAGGCTTTGGCTTTGGTGCCGGATTATTTGTTGATTGATGCGATGCAACTGGATGTTTGTTGCGAGCAGATGTCTTTGATTCATGGGGATGCGCGATCGGTTTCGATTGCGTCGGCTTCGATTTTGGCTAAGGTGGAGAGAGACCGGATTTTGATTGAGTGGGATTCGGTTTATCCGCAGTATGGATTGGCTAGTAACAAGGGTTATGGGACGCCGGATCATTTGGAGGCTTTGCGGGTGCATGGGCCTACCAAGTTGCATCGATTTTCTTTTGCGCCGGTGAGGGAGGCGCGTTGTTGGGCGGCTGGGGCGACGCAGGTAAGTTTGCCGTTGGCGGTGGATGCGGCGGCGGCTGAGTGAGTTTGGTTATTGCGACGTAACGTTTGAAGCGGATTGCGGGATTCTTCTGTTGTGGTTACGGTACGGTCATTCCGAAAGGGCGCAGCAAGCGGCGCCCCTACTAAGAAAAACAACTGCTACGGCAACCTCGACGAAATTCTTGATTTCTCAACCTGAGATATGCGTTTGGCCTGTCCTAAACCTGGCCGAACGGCGGGAGGGTCTGAAGAACCCTCCCCTACGGGGCCCGACTGCACTGTTGTCGCTCCCGAACATTGGGGCTTGCCGTTCGTTGACCGTGGTTTTCTTTGCGTGCTACGGTTGGACTTCTGCACTTTTCCGCTGAACGTTAGGCTAGCGGGAATGTGAGTGCGGCCAACGGACCATGGCATTCAATAAAAGTAAGGCGCTGGAATCGGCACTGAAGTCTCTGAATCAGGGGCGGGTGCCGGACGCTATCCGCGAGTATCAGCAAATCCTGCGACAGGATGCGAAAGATCAAGTCACCTTGATGACGCTGGGGGATTTGTTTGTGCGTCAGGGCGACATGCATTCGGCTACGCAATATTTCGAGCGGTTGGCGCAGGTTTATTTGGCGGATGGATTTAATAGCAAGGCGATTGCGATTTATAAAAAGATTGCGAAATTGGCGCCGCAGGAACTCGATCCGCTGGAACGGTTGGCTGATCTTTATGTACAGCAGGGGGTTTTGAGCGAGGCGCGTCCTCTATATTTGCAGATTGCCGAGGGGCACCTGAAGGGGAATCGTGCGCCGCGGGCGGTGGAGGTTCTGCGGCGGTTGCTGGAAGTGGAGCCGGAAAATCTGCGGGTGCAGATGCGTTTGGCGGAGCTTTACAACGTCATTGGGCAGAAGGGCGAGGCGGCGAAGACTTATTTGAATTACGCGCAGCGGTTGATGGAGCGCGGCGAGTTGGCGGAAGTGGAGAAATTGTGCGACCGGGCGCTGGAAGTGGATCCTACGAATGCGGCCGCGGTGGCGATGAAGGCGCAGGCGTTTGGGATGTCGGGGAATACGGGCAAGGCGGTGGAATTGCTGAGGGCGCAGCCGGATGCCGAGGCCGGCGGCGAAACTACTTCGCAAATTATCAATCAGCTTCTGCGGGCTGAGGATTATGCGCAGGCTACGGAATTGGCGCGGCGCGTGTTTGAGCGCGGGAATCAGTTCTATCCGTTTCCGCTGCATGTGGCTACGGCTTTGTTGCAGGACTCGCAGCCAGCGGAAGCGCTGGGATTGCTGAAGGAAATACGCGAGGCGGTGATCGAGGCTGGCGAGCAGGATAAATTGCTCGAGGCTTTGTCGTCCGTCGCGAGTGGGCTGCCTGGGGAGATTGAGCCGCTCGAGGCTTTGGTGGGATTCTGCCGCGAGACGAATAATCCATTTCGGTTGGCTGATGCGGTGAGCCAGTTGGCGCAGGCTTATTCGGACGCGGGAAATTTCGAGCGCGCGGAAGCTTTGCTGCAGGAATTGCTGGAGAAGAAGCCGGACGACGAGAAATTGGCGGCGCGGCTGGAGGCGGCGCGCGCGAAGAGATCGGGCGGCTCGGTTTCTGCTGCACCTGCTGGTGGAACGGTAGCGCCGGCGGCATCGGTACTGTCTCCGGTGCAGGCATTTCCGGAAGCGCCGCGACGGGAATTTGATGCGCCGGCGGAGGAAGAGAAAGCGGCGCAACTGGCGCAGGTGCACGTCGAGCCGGCGCTGGATGAAGAGACGCAGAAATATATCGCGCAGGCGCTTACGGATGTGGATTTGTTTTCGAGTTATGGGTTGACGCAGAAGGCTACGCATTTGCTGGAGAGCGTGCTGCAGAAGGCGCCTCGGCATACGCCGGCGCTGGAACGGCTGCTGGATATTACCTTGGGCGCTGGGGATGAATTGCGGACGGCGCAACTGGCGTCGCAGCTTGAGCAGATTCATTTGGCGCGCGGCGATCAGAAGAATGCGGAACGATTTGCGGAACTGCGGCAGAGATATCAGGGGGCTGCGGCGCAGTCGGCCGCGGCGCAGGCTGCGAAGCCAGCGGCGGTGGTTGCGCCGGAGGCTGCCGCGCCGCCTGTTGCGAAACCGGTGGAGGTAGCGCCAGCGCCTGTCGCCGCGGTGCCGGAAGCTGAAATTGCGGACTTTGATTTGAGTATTGATGAGCCGGTGAGTGCGGCTCCGGTCGAGGCGTCGGCGGAGGCGCCGGCTTTAGCGGAAGAAGAAGTTGATCTTTCCGACGAGTGGGAATCGATTTCGCAAGAAGCGATTGATGCAGCGGCGAAAACCGTGGCGGCGCCGCCGCCGACTGCGCATGTTGCTCCGGTTGAGGCGACTTCTGAAGACGAGACGTTCTTTGAAATTGAAGAGCCTGCAGCGAGCGAGGTTCCAGGCGTTGTTTCGGCTGAAGCTCCGGTAGAAACGCAAGCGGCGGTTCCGCAGGCACCGAGCGTTTCGGAAGCGATTCCAATCGAGGCCGCTGAAGAAACTGTACTCTTCGACGAAGAAGTCCCTGCGACGTTGGAAGAAGCCGTTCACGCAGCCGCGCCGGAAGCGACTGCTGAGCCTGTTGCGGCCGAGGAACCGGTAGTTTTGAGCGAAGCAGCGACCGAAGCGGCAGCGGAAGCGACTGTCGAGCCCGTCGAGGAACCGGTTGACGAATTTGAATTCGACTTAGTTCCGGCTGGAAGCGATTTGGACGCGCCGATTCCGCCGGCGCCGAAATCACCGATGACGGCGGATCAATTTCTCAGCGATTTGAGCGCGGAGCTTGGGGCGGATTCAGAACCGGCTCCTGCTTCAACTTCGGGAAACAGCCATGGCGTTACCGCACCGCCGCTTTATCAGGTTCCCCCGCACGTTCCTTCGGCTGCGCCGATTTCTGCGCTGGGCTCGAGCGTGCCGATGGAGGCTGCGGCGCAGGCGTCGCATCAGCCTGCGACCGGGGCTATCGCTACGGCTACTCTTGAATCCGGGGCGAATCTAAACGAGCTCGAGGAAGTGTTCCAGGAATTCCGCAACGAACTCGGGGAGATGAACGACGAGGACGAAGATCTCGAGACGCACTACAATCTGGGCATCGCTTACCGCGAAATGGGATTGGCCGACGAGGCCATCGGCGAATTTCAGAAAGTGGCCAAGGCGATTCAACGCGGGAAACCTTTCCGTTACGCGATGCAGTGCGCCACGCTTCTGGGACTGACCTTCATCGACAAGGGCGAGCCGCAGATTGCTGCGCTGTGGTATTCTCGTGCGCTTGAAACTCCCGGCATCGATCAGGAAACGGTGTTGGCATTGCGATACGATCTCGGGCTGGCGCAGGAACAGGCTGGAGATTCGAAGGCAGCGCTTACCAGTTTCCGCCAAGTCTATGCGGTGAACATTGACTACCGCGACGTCGCCGGACGCATCGCCACACTCCAAAAGCGCTGATCCCTTTATGAATCGGGTGTTGCGCGTCATCCTGCTACTTTTGTGGCTGGAGATGGGGTTGCTGTTGGTGTTGCTGCCGTGGTCGGAATATTGGGAAGCGAATTATTTCCTCAATCGCTTCCCTTCCTTGATTCACTACCTTTTGAATCCGTATGTGCGCGGGGCGATTTCTGGGTTGGGATTGGTGGATGCGATCCTGGCGGCGGAGACGTTCCGGCGGCGGGCTGTGGCCATTGTTGAACGGCACTGAGCGGCGGATTCTCTGTTGGGTCACCGATCGATTGGGACTAGCGGGGGGCTTTGGCGGAGCCGCGGGTGAGGCGCTTGAGGCGGCTCGCGTGGCGCGATTGCTGGAGAGCATTCGTTGGGCGATTGACGCTGGGGTGGATTGGATCCAGATTCGGGAGAAGGATTTGGGCGGGGGGAGGCTTGCGGAATTGGCGCGCGGGGCTGTTGCGGCGGAGCGCGTAAAGGAACGTGGAAGCCGGGAGATTGTGAACGACCGGTTGGATGTTGCTGTGGCTGCGGGGGCTGGCGGAGTTCATCTGGGGCGTGAGTCTTTGCCGGTGCGCGACGTTGCGGCTTGGCGGGAGAAAGAGAAAGTTGCGGATTTTTTGATTGGAGTTTCGTGCCATGGATTGGACGAGGCGCGGGCTGCGGCTTTGGACGGTGTGGATTATTTGATTTTTGGGCCGGTGTTTGAGACGCCTTCGAAGATGAGATTTGGGGCGCCTTTGGGCATTGACCGATTACGCGAGGTTTGCGCGGAGATTCGGATTCCGGTTTTGGCGATTGGCGGGATTTCGTTGGCGAATGCGGGGCGGTGTTTTGAGGCTGGGGCGGCGGGGATTGCGGCGATTCGATTGTTTCAGGATGTGGGTAGTGCGGCGGAATTGCGCGAACGGGTGGAGGCGTTGAGGGTTTAGTAGGGCCCGCGCTTTATGCCGGGCCTCTTCGTGCAGACGGCAAATTCACGGCACGATTGAGGCACGGCGCACACGAGTGTTATCGAGATTTGGGTGTGCGCGACTTGCCGCCATAACCTACATCTCGCCTAAGAGGCCCGGCATAAAGCGCGGGCCCTACGTTCGGATGGCGCGCTGCGCGCGGTTTACTCGAGCACGAATTTCACGGTCACGAATGTCTGCACTTCTACTGGTTGGTTGTTTAGCAGCGTTGGATGGTAGCGCCACTGGTGGACGGCATCTACCGCGGCGCGGACTAGCAGCGGAGGGCCGCTGATCACTTCGAGATTTATCACGCTGCCATCCTTGGCGATGATGGCGCGCAATTCGACCGTGCCCGAGATGTGCGCTAGCCGCGCCAGAATCGGATAAAGCGGTTCGACGCGGCGGACGAGCATCGCTTCCTGCGCGCCTGTACTCACGAAAATCGGCTTCTCCGATACTGGTGGTTTTGGATCTGGAGGTCGCGGCGGCACTGGACCGCCGCCCGTGCTGTCGAGGATGCCAATTCCGCCTGCCGGACCTGTGCCGTTGCCAAATCCCCCAGTACCGCCGATCGACGGCGCGGCATCATCCGCGCCGGATTCGGGGCGGAGCGGGAATCGTCTGTAATTCGGCGTGTACAGGAATCTACTTGGATCGGCGATGGTGGGACCGTGGTGACGATCGGACGGCGCGGTGCTTGGCGCCTGATGTCCGCCGCCAGCGTAAGGCGGGATCGGATCGATGGTGTAACGGGCGGACATGGTGCTGGGATTGAGCAGCGGCCAGACCAGCAGTGTGGCTAGCAGCAGCGCTTCGACGGCTAGCGAAATTGTTAGCGCTTTGCGGCGGCGCTGCTTATTGCGTTGCGCGGTGTCCGCGTCGGAATCTACCAGACAATCGGAAAGTACATTGGAGTTGCGCATCGGCGTTTCTCTCCTTCGGGCCGCCGCCTTGGGGCGCGGCGGGAATGGGCCGTTCACTGCGGCCTAAGTCCTGCCGCTGCGAGGAGATACCGATCGCGCGATCTTGTAAGGGATAGACACCGGCCGGTGAAACGAGTGCCCGGCGACGGACGTCTAAGGTTCGAGCCCAAAGCCAGCTCGGCGATTAAGCTGCTGTAAATACGGTATTTAAGAAAAAATGTGAGTGCGCGTGCATCAAGTTGAATCCCTTCGACATCCAATCCACAGTCAACGGAAAGAACGTAGTCACTTGGGGTGACAACCATGGAAAAGGCAACCAAGGACGTTTTTGGACTTCGCTATACCGGACGGGCGGCGCTTGACCGCAATCCTCTTGAGGATCGCGTCGAGTTTGTTTGCCCGGATTGCGGCGCTCCTGGAGATAAGGCGGCGCGGCGCCCGCTTGCGGCTTATCACTTTACCGACGGATTCGTGCAGGATTTGCAGGGCGAATCGGCCATTTGCCGCAAGTGCAAGCATTCGATTCGTGTGGCGCCGGTGGTTTTGCTGCATGACCGGGATGAGAAGCGGCGATTTGAAGCGGCTTATGATTTTGAATTGGGCATCGCTTCGAATTAACTGCGCGGCGATTATTTCGAGTTAATACACACAACCAACACCTAAGATGAGGCCCGTTCCGCTTGCCGGGGCGGGCCTCGCGGTTTTTATGGCGGAGAATTTTAACGAGTGCGCGTTGTTGGGGTATGTAACACGGGACGGAACACCCAAGGCCAGACCGGGCCGGAGGTGAACCCCCGCCCCTACCAGATTTTGCCGGTGCCGGCGCGGCCTGGATATTGCAGGTCTCTGCGGACTCGGTCGAAGGCTTCGTCTACGGTGTCGGCGAATTCCAGCAGGTTGTATTCCTTCTGATTGATGGTGCCCCAGCGGACCATGGCCTTCCAATTTAGTACTTCATTCCAATATTTCCGGCCGTAAATCAAAATTAAATGGTGCGAGGAGAGCTTGCCTGTTTGTAGCAGGGTTAGCATTTCCCAGAGTTCGTCCATGGTGCCGAAGCCGCCTGGGAAAACGATCAGGGCTTTGGCTAGTTGTGCGAACCAGAGTTTGCGCATGAAGAAATAGTGGAAACAGAAATTCAGCTCTGGAGTGATGAAGGGATTCGGCCTTTGCTCGTGCGGGAGCTGGATGCTTAAGCCGATGGATTCGCCGCCGGCTTCGTGGGCGCCGCGATTGGCGGCTTCCATGATGCCGGGGCCGCCGCCCGAGCAGACTACGAAGCGGCGCGGGTTGGTGCCGAGAGTCATGGACCATTCGGTGATGCGGCGGGAAAGTTCGCGGGCGTCTTCGTAGTAACGGGACATTTCTAGATCGGATTTGGCGTCGCGTAATTTGGTACGCCATTCTTTGGCTTTGTGGCGTTTTTTGGGAGCGGCTTGCAGGCGCTTAACCGCGGCCAGGGCGCGATCGCGCGGGGAGATTCTGGCGGAGCCGAACATTACGATGGTGTCGGCGATTTTTTGCTGGCGCAGGCGTGTGAGCGGGTCTAGATATTCAGCCATGATGCGCAGCGGGCGAGCTGGGAGACTGTCCATGAACTTCGGGTCCTCGTAGGCCAGCGGCGACATGGGAAGATGGCGGATCGGGGTCATTCTTTCTCCTAGATATTTGGACGTGGAGCCTGGGTGCTTATGAAAATATGGCCGAATTGCGGGAGAGTCTACCGCCAAACTTCTGGCGGAGAGGAAAGAACCCTCCCCTACGGGACTTGTCATTCTAGGAGAACGGTGCGGCGAAAAGCCAGATGTTGCATTGGCGTTGCTTGGCTGCGAGGTTGGATGTAATTTACCCCGCGGCTTCGAAAGGAATTTAGCGAATGCATTTTAGACCTGGCTCATTTTGCTGTGGCGTAACTCTTTGTTTCTTGTTTGGCGGTTCGGCTGCGGGGCAGGCGCAGAAGGCGGCGATTCAGATTACCGCCGATCTTTCCGACGCACCGCGCAAACTCTTTCATGCGGAGGTGGAGCTGCCGGTTACGGCCGGTCCGCTTACGCTTACTACCCCGAAATGGATTCCTGGGCATCACGCGCCTTTTGGACGGGCGGATAGCATTACCGGAGTGGCGTTCACCGCGAACGGGCATGCGCTCGAGTGGCGGCGCGACGATGTGGATCTCTACCAATTTCATCTGACGATTCCGACGGGAGTGACTTCGCTTCATGCGCATTTGGATTGCATCGTCACCGCGAATGTTTCTCAGAAAACGGCGGTTTTGGACTGGGAGACGCTGCTGATTTATCCGGCGAACACGCCGGTGCGAGAGATTGCGATTCAGCCTTCGTTGATTGTGCCGGCGGGTTGGGGAGTCGGAACGGCGCTTTCACCAACTGTGGGCGGGGCTTATCCCGTGCCGGCTTCTGGGGGCGTTACTCACTTTGCGGCGACGAATGTAGAACAGCTTCAGGATTCTCCGATTCTTACTGGGGCCTACTTCCGTGAATTTGTATTGGCTCCGGAAATTTCGCCGAAGCACTTTATTGACGTGGCCGCCGATGTTCCGGAGGATTCCAATCTTCGTCCTGCGGTGCTGGACGAACTGGCGAATCTGGTGCGCGAAGCGGACGCGCTTTACCGGTCGCATCATTATCGGGATTACCATTTTCTGCTGACGCTTTCCGACGCGGCTACGGGCGAGAGAACGCTGGAACATGGGCAGTCTTCGGAAAACGGCTTCGCCGAGCAAACATTTTCAGACGACATCCAGGTGTTGCCGGACGCCAGCGCGATGCCGCACGAGTACACGCATTCTTGGAACGGAAAATACCGGCGGCCGGTTGGGCTTTATCAGCCGGATTTCGCTACGCCGCAGCAAGGGGCGCTGCTTTGGGTTTATGAGGGATTGACGCAATACCTTGGTGATCTGCTTACGGCGCGTTGTGGGCTGATGTCGCCGGCGCAGTACCGCGATGTTCTGGCAATGTCTGCCGCTTACCTCGACAATACGCCGGGCCGACTGTGGCGCTCGACGGAAGATACTGCGATTGCTGCCAGCCTTCTGCGCAGTGGAAATGTGCCTTGGTACAACTGGAGGCGCGGGCAGGATTATTACAGCGACGGTGAATTGATTTGGCTGGATGCCGACACTTTGATTCGCAAGATGAGCAACAATCAGAAAACGCTCGATGATTTTGTGCGGATTTTTCTGGGGCAGGGCGGGAATACTGGGCCGCTCATCATTCCTTATAAGTTCGACGAAGTGGTGCGTGATTTGAATCGCGTTGTGGCTTACGACTGGGCCACGTTTCTGCATGAACGCATCGACAAGATCAATCCTCATGCTGATCTCGCGGGGATCGAGCGGAGCGGCTACAAGTTGATCTACACGGATAAGCCGAATGCTACCGAGGCATCCTTGGCTGGGAAAGATGTGGCGTACTTTACGAGTACGGACGAGCATGGAGTGAATGCCTGGTATTCGATCGGAATGATTTTGAGCGGCGAGGGTGGGATTGTGGATGTTCGTTGGAATGGCGCTGCGGAGAAGGCAAAACTTGTACCTGGATCGAAGATTCTTGCGGTGAATGGGCAGGCTTACTCCGGCGATTCGCTGCGAGCCGCGATTCGTGACGCGAAGGGTAAGACTGAGCCGATTCGATTGATCGTGCAGTTGGATGGATTTGTTTCTAGTCCGGAGATTGATTATCACGATGGCGAACGGTATCCCTCGCTTGAGCGTATTGACGGGACGCCTGCATATTTGGATGACATCACCAAGCCGTTGACAAATTCTCAGACCGCACAACCCAGGCCGTAACGCTACTTTCGTGACACGCGCTTGCGTTCTCAGCGCTTCTGCGAATGCGGATTCCCTTGGTATTGCCTCGCCAATTCCGACAGAGCCTAAAAGAGCCGGCGGGGACGCCGGCGGTACTTGAGGGGAGCAACGCCGGGAATTGCGGGGGAATCAGATAGACTGATCCCGATGAGACTGTGCGCCCGACGAGCCGGCTGGATTTTGATTGCGGTGATATTTGCCGCTACGGCGGGTGCCGCGCGCGCGCAGGAGCCTGCTGGGCCGATTCATCCAGTGCCTGGGGCTAATGACAAAAAGCCTGACGTCGATTTGAAACCGCCTCCACTGCAGGAAAAACCGCTGATTATTCGCACGACTGAAGTGATTGCTCCGGTTACCGTTCAGGACCGCGACGGCGAGTTGGTGCTCGATCTGGAGCAGAAAGATTTCCACGTTTTTGATAATGGGGCGGAGCAGACGATTTTGCATTTCGATCTTGGCGGGGATCCGCTGGCCGTCGTGTTTCTGGCGGAGAGCAGCTCGCGTATTGAATCTTTGCTGCCGGCGGTGCGGCACTCGGCGACTATTTTTACGCAGACGGTGATGGCGACGTCGGGTGAAGCGGCGGTGATGACTTACGACGATTCGATTGATGTGCGGCGGGATTTTACGAGCGATGCGGATTTGGTGGAGAGCGCGATACATGGATTGCCGATGGGTTCTTCGGGGGCGCGGCTTTACGATGCGATTTCGGCTGGCGTGCGCTTGCTGGCGAAGCAGCCTGAACGCGAGCGGCGGATTCTTTTGATCGTGGGCGAGGCACAGGATACCGGGAGCGAGACGAAATTGGGGCAGGCTTTGCGCGAGGCTACGCTGGCTAACGTTACGATTTATACGATCGGGTTGAGCACTTTGGGTGCGGAGTTTCGCAATCCGCCGGCGCCTTATACGCCAACCGAGATTGGGCCGCCTGGTACTTTTCCTGTGCCTACGCCTCCGGGAGTGCCGCAGACTCCGCAGACGGAGGCGGGGACTTACGGGAATATCGACCTGCTTTCATTGGCGGTTTGGGTGATGAAGCATGCTTCAAATGCGGTGAAGAATCATGCGCTGGAGGTGGCTACGGAGGCGACCGGCGGGGTGCATTACGCGACTATGAAGGACCGCACGATTGAGAAAGTTATGGATGAAATTGGGGCGGAGTTGCATGCGCAATATACGTTGGGATATCGGCCGCCGGGGGATGCGCCTTCGGGATTTCATGAGATTAAAGTTTCCGTTACGCGGCCGGGAGTGCGGGTGCGGACGCGGCCGGGTTATTATTTGCCGGGACCGACGAAGTGACGCGCGGCCGCGCGCCATCCGGACGTAGGGCCCGCGCTTTATGCCGGGCCGGGCGAGATGAAATTTCGTGGCTCGCGTGAGGCATAGCGCGAATTTTCGTTAGTGAGATTGGGTGCCTTTGCCAGCACGGCCAGCGAACCAAATTAGCAGTACGGGGCGAGATTTGCGCGTGGCGACATCCTGCATGAAGAGGCCCGGCATAAAGCGCGGGCCCTACGGGAGACGGCATACGGAATGTTTTGCTTGTCAGAGTTGATGGGTGGCCGGAGAATACGTTTGGCTTTGCTCGGGAGAATCGTATGAAGATTGAGATTTATGGGCAATCGTATAATGTGCACGCTGACGGGAATGAAGAGCAACTGAAGGAACTTGCGGCGTTTGTGGATGCGAAGATGCGGATGGTGGCCGAGGCCACGCATACCGTCGACTCGGTGCGCGTAGCGGTGTTGGCGGCGCTGAATATTGCCGACGAGTTGCATACGCTGCACAGCCGCATGGAAGTGATTGAAGGACCGCTGCAAGAGCGTGTGGAGAAATGCGTGAACATGGTGGAAAAGGCGCTCGAGCAGTCGGCTTGATGTGGTGGTACGTTTGGCCATCGATTGAAACGCAACGCTTTCCGGCGCACGGCATCTTAGATACACTGGAATCCTTGGGGCCTCGCAATTGAACTGGTGGTAGGCGGTATGGCGTCCAAATCGCAAATTCGGCATGTGGTGGTATCGCTGGCACTCGCCGGCCTGTTGATTTTCAGCAGCACGCTTGGCAGCGTATGGCATTCGCACAGCGATGGATCCGAACGGGCCTGCCCGGTCTGTCACTACAGCCATCAAGCGGCTGATAAGCCGCTCGATGGGCACCGTTTGCCGGTGCTTGCGCCCGTGGGACGCAACACCGACGCGGTACAACCGGCTTTCGTAGCTGCTCCTGATATTCACCGAGTTCCGGCACGCGCTCCTCCTTCTGCTTAGTCCTTCTGGTTTGAGTTCTGCGCCGTATCAGGCGTAGTGACTCGCTTTTCCATCTGCTCCGAAAATGGTGTTCCTATGTCGATGCGATTGATTGGTTTATTTGTGCTGGCGGCGCTGTTTTGTGGCGCGGGCGCGAACACGGCTCTGGGCCAAGCCCAGGGGCCTGTGCGGATTACGCTCGATGACGCCGTCAAGATGGCGCTCGATCACAATCATACGTTGCAGGCGGAGCGCTCGACGATTCTGCAGGCGCAGGCCGAGGAGACCACCGCGAATCTGCGGCCTAATCCGACGCTCTCCTGGGACGCGCAATTTCTGCCGCTTTTTCAGCCTACCGCGGCGGGGTCGAATTATTTTGACCAGAACGCGCAATTCGATATCGGGCTGAGCTATCTCTTCGAGATCGGACGAAAGCGGCAGCACCGGTTGCAGGCGGCGCTGGATGTCACGGCGCAGACGAAATCACAGGTGTCGGATAACGAGCGCGCGCTCATGTTTCTGGTGGCTTCGGATTTCGTGAGCGTGCAGCTTGCGGAAGCGACTTTGTCTTTGGCCGAGCAGGATTTGAAAAGCTTTCAGAATACGGTGGACATCAGCGAGGCCCGTCTGAAGGCGGGCGGCATGAGCGAAGGCGACTATCTCAAGATCAAGCTGCAGCTGCTGCAATTCCAGACGGATTATTCGCAGGCGCAACTGGCGAAAGTGCAGGCGCTGATCGCGCTGCGGCAGCAGATTGGATTTGAATCCGTGCCCGCGGATTACGACGTGGCCGGGGAACTCGATTATCAGCCGGTGCAGGCGAAGCGCGAGGATCTGGAAGCGTTGGCGCTGCGGTCGCGGCCTGATTTGCGGGCGGCGCAACAGGGAGTGACCGCGGCGCAGAGCCAATACGAGGTGCAGAGGTCCATCGCCAAGCAAGACCTGACTGCGGGAGCGGATTATTCGCACACATCGGGGACCAACTCGGTATCGCTGTTCTTCAGCATCCCGTTGCCGGTTTTCAACCGCAATCAAGGGGAAATCGCGCGGACGCGTTATGCCATCGGGCAAGCGCAGGAGACGGAGAAGGCGGCGCAGGAGCAGGTGCTGACGGACGTGGTGAATTCTTACGAGAGCGTGCAGACCAACGACGTGATCATCAAGTTGTATCGCTCGGGTTATCTGGACGCGGCTAAGGAATCGCGGGACATCAGCGAGTATGCCTATAAACGCGGGGCCGCAAGCTTGCTCGATTTTCTTGATGCGGAACGCAGCTTTCGCGCAGTGCAGCTCGCTTATCTGCAGTCGCTTGCGTCTTACCAGACGGCGCTCGAACAGCTTCGCGAAGCGGTGGGATCAAGGAACTTGCCATGAAAACGGGAACAGGCTTCTTGCGATTTAACGGAGCGAGGGTGGGGACGGCGCTGATTCTGACGCTGGGCCTGGCGCTCGCCGGATGCGGATCGGGCGATCAGGCCAGCAAAATGACTTCGTATTCGACGGCGGAAAGTGCGGAAGCCAAAGCGGAATTGTTCTCGCTGCCAGCCGATCAGATGACGCACATTCAAGTAGTTGCGGTCGAGCAGGGGCCGCTGGCGCGTACGCTGCGGTTGACTGGCGCTGTGGAATACAACGACTTCAAGACGACTCCTGTGATCACGCAGATTGGCGGGCCCGTGAGCCGAGTGGTGGTCGCGCCCGGCGAACACGTGAAGGCTGGGCAACCGCTGCTTTATGTGGCCAGCCCGGATTACTCGTTGCTGCGGTCTGCTTTTATCAAGGCGCGCGACGCGTTTCAGTTGGCGGATAAGGCGTACGCGCGCGCGAAGGATTTGTACGAGCACAAGGCCATTGCCGAGGCCGACTTGGAGCAAGCGGAATCGGTTCGCGAGCAGGCGCGCGCCGACTTCGAAGCCAGCACCGATGCCATTCACATTCTTGGTATAGCGGACGCGGACTCGATCATCACCAAGCCTGCTTCGGCGGAAATCCCGCTGTATTCGCCGGTGGGTGGCGAGGTGGTGGACAAGCAATGCTCCGCTGGGCAATTGCTGACCGCCGGCGCGACGCAGTGCTTCACGATATCGGACATGAGTTCGGTCTGGATTCTGGTGAACGTCTACCAAAAAGATGTCGCCTACGTACACGTGGGCGATCCGGTGACCATTAGCAATGAAACGTATCCCGCCGAGATCAGCGGCAGGATCCAATACATTTCTCCGGCGCTGGATCCGAATACGCGGACGTTGCAGGCGCGTATCGAGGCTCCCAATCCCGGCGAGCGGCTGAAGAAAGAGATGTATGTGAGCGCGGATGTGCGAGCCGGGGTGATTCAGAACGCGTTCTTTGTGCCCGATGCTTCCGTGCTGCGCGACGACCAGAATATGCCCTACGTCTATCTGCAGACCGGAGACAGCAAATTTGCGCGGCGCGGAGTGACGCTCGGCGAAAGTTTGGGCGGAAAGACGCAGATACTTACCGGGCTGCAAGCGGGCGATCACGTGGTGGGCGACGGCAGTTTATTCCTACAATTCCAGAACTCGCTGCAGCGTTAGAGGGAAACCCTAGATTCAATGATTCATCGCATCGTTCAATTTGCTCTGCGGCAGCGCTTTCTGGTGCTGATGGTGGCCGTGCTCATCGTCATTGCCGGGACCATTTCATTTCAGCGGATGCCGGTGGACGCTTATCCGGATCTTTCGCCGCCCCTGGTGGAAGTAATCACGCAGTGGCCCGGGCACGCGGCTGAGGAAATCGAGCGGCTGGTCACTTTGCCGGTCGAGCTGCAGATGAACGGCGTGCCGCACATGGTGTTCATGCGTTCGATCTCGCTCTATGGATTGTCGGACGTGATCATGACTTTCCAGGACGATACGGACAATTATTTTGCGCGGCAGGTGGTGTTTGAACGGCTGTCGCAGGCCTCGCTGCCTCCGGGAGTGTCAGGAAGTCTCTCGCCGCTATCGAGCCCGTCGAATTTGGTTTACCGCTACGTGATTGAAAGTCCCGACCGCACGCCGCAAGAATTGAAAACTTACGAAGATTGGGTGATCGAGCGGGCTTACAAGTCCGTGCCGGGCGTCGCCGATGATTCCGGTTTCGGCGGCACGGTGATGCAATACCAGGTGCTGCTCGATCCTGCCAAGATTTACAGCTACCACATTCCATTGCCGCAAGTGCTGAACGCGCTGACCGCCAATAATGCCAATGCCGGCGGCGGATTTTATTCGCAGGGTTCGCAATTTTTCTACGTGCGCGGGCTTGGGCTGGTAACCAAGACTGAAGACATCGGTCAGATTGTGGTGGGGACCAATAACGGCGTGCCGGTGCGCGTTCGCGATGTTGGCGAGGTGACTATCGGGCACGCGCCTCGCTTGGGTGAATTTGGATTCCAGAATGACGATGACCGGGTGGAAGGCGTCATCCTCATGCTCACGGGCGAGCAGACGCAGAACGTGCTGAAGCGCGTGGAAGAGAAGACCAAGGAAATTAACCGCGATCTTTTGCCGCCGGACGTGAAAGTCCGGCCGTTTTACGACCGCAGCGATTTGGTGCAGGTGACCATCGACACGGTGGAGCACAACCTGCTGCTGGGCATGGCGCTGGTTTTTATTGTTTTGATCTTTTTCCTGGTGAGCGTGCGTGCGGCGGTGATTGTGGCGCTGACGATTCCGCTGAGCTTGTTGTTCTCGTTCATATTTCTGCACGGGCGCGGAATTCCGGCGAACTTGCTTTCGATTGGGGCGATCGATTTCGGGATCATCATCGACGGTACCTTGGTGATGGTGGAGAACATTTACCGCGAGTTGGGAATGCGCGCGGGGCAGGATTACAAGCTGAACGATGTGATTCTGGCGGCGGCGCGCGACGTGGACCGGCCGATTTTTTATTCCGTCGCGGTGATTATTGCCGGGTACATTCCGATTTATGCGTTGAGCGGGCCGGCCGGAAAATTGTTTCACCCGATGGCCGATACCATGTCGTTTGCGCTGCTCGGCGCGCTGATTCTGACGCTCACGTTCGTGCCGGTGCTTTGCTCGTATTGGTTTGGCGGCGGCGTGAAGGAGAAAGAGAACCGGCCATTTGAATGGATGAAGCGGACGTACGCGCGGCGGCTGGATTGGTGCCTGGAGCGGCCGAAGCTGACCATGCTTCTAGCCGCGATTATTTTTGGCGCGACGCTGTTGCTTGTGCCTTTCATCGGCGGCGAATTCATGCCGCACCTGGATGAAGGCGCCATGTGGGTGCGCGCCACGATGCCATACACGATTTCCTTCGAAGAAGCCGCGAAATTTGCGCCGCAGATCCGCAAAATTCTGATGTCTTATCCGATGGTTACTGAAGTCGGCTCGGAACTTGCGCGTCCGGACGATGGCACCGACCCCACCGGGTTCTTTAACTGCGAGTTTTATGTCGGGTTGAAACCTTATAAGGATGCGCTTTGGAAGAAAGGGTCGATCCACACCAAGGCCGAGCTGACCCAGGATCTTCAGAAAAAGCTGGAGTCATATCCCGGCGTGATTTTCAACTTCACGCAGCCTGCAGAAGACGCGGTGGACGAGGCGTTGACGGGATTGAAGAGCGCGCTGGCGGTGAAAATTTACGGGCCGGATTTGCAAGTGCTCGAAAACAAAGCGGTGGAGATGAAGCGCGTGCTGCAGCAGGTGCCGGGATTCACGGAACTAACCGTGGTGCGCGAGTTGGGGCAGCCGAGCGTGCAGATCGATGTGGACCGCGAAAAAATTGCGCGCTACGGCATCAATGTTTCGGATGTGGAGGGCGTGATCGAGGCGGCTGTCGGCGGGCAGGCGGCTACGCAAGTAATCCAGGGCGAGCAGCTATTCGACCTGGTGGTGCGCATGAAGCCGGAATACCGCTCGAGCGAACATGCGATTGGGAACTTGCTGGTGCCTACTCCTTCCGGGCAGCAGATTCCGATTTCGGAGTTGGCCACCATTCATCAGGGAAATGGGGCTTCGTTTATTTATCGCGAAAATAATTCGCGCTATATCGGGGTGCAATTCAGCATCGAGGGGCGCGATCTGGCGCGTGCCGTGGACGAGGCGCAGAAAGCTGTGCAGTCTTCGGTGAAATTGCCGGCGGGTTACCGGCTCGATTGGGGCGGCGAATATAGCGAATACGTTGCGGCGCGGCAGCAATTGACGATTATTGGGCCGCTCGCTGTGCTGCTAATTTTCATGATCCTGTTCGCGCTTTACGGTAATTTCAAGTTTCCGGTGACCGTGGTGATCGGCGTGGTGATGACCGAGCCGGTGGGCGCGTTGATCGCGCTGAAATTGACGCATACGCCGTTCAGCGTTTCCTCCGTGCTGGGATTGTTGGCGTTGATGGGCGTGTCGGTGGAGACTTCAGTGATTCTGGTGTCGTACATCAACAAGTTGCGGCTCGAAAGCGGCATGGGAATTCGCGAGGCTACGCGCGAGGCGTCGTTACTGCGGCTGCGGCCGATCATGATGACGGCCATGGTGGCCTGTCTAGGCTTGCTGCCTGCGGCGATTTCTACCGGGATTGGTTCGGATACGCAGAAGCCGTTTGCAATCGTGATTGTCGCGGGATTGATTTCGCGACTGTTTCTTGGATTCTTCGTGAATCCGGTTCTGTATCAAATGGTGGCGAGCGACGGCGATGTTTTGCAGGTGTAGGTTCGCAGGGCTGATAAACGATAAATGAACGCTTGTGCAAAATCGCGGCACCGAAAGATACAGGCGCTATTCGTGTGCGTGGCCCTCTTTGCGCTGCTGTTCATGGCCACTGAGGCGAACCTCGCGCACCATCACGCGGGAAGTTCGGACGCGGCTTGCCCGGTTTGCCACATTGCGCATCATGCGCCGATCAAGTCGGCTGCCGTGGTCAAAGCTCCCGTTTTGGTTTTGGTGGCTCACGGCGTGCTTTGTGAAATTCGCACGCCCGAGCTTGAGCTGATTGTTTCCGAACATCCCTCTCGCGCTCCGCCTTCTGCCTAACTCCAACAAAGACAACCGAAGATCGTCCACCGGCCGCTTTACGCGCCGGCGCTTTCGCTCATTTGCAAATTGCATTTGCACGAGCGGCGGCGACTCCACGATCCATCACCACGGTCCGCCCCGGGCAGGGGCACGGAGGAAATATGCGAAGAATTCTTCGGAGTGCATTGGTTTTGCTTTTGGGGGCTGGCGTCGCCGGGATTTTTGCTGGCGCGGCTCTCGCTCAGGGAAATTCGGGATCGATCGAAGGCTCGGTGAAAGATCCATCGGGCGCTGCGGTGGTGAAAGCTACAGTGGAAATCACGAATCCGGTGAGCAGTTATTCGCGCACGGTTACGACTGGGGCCGACGGATCATTTCGATTCACGAATGTGCCGTTCAATCCGTATCACCTGGTGGTGACGGCGGATGGATTTAGCGGTTATACGCAGGATGCGGATGTTCGTTCGACGGTGCCGGCTACTCTGGAGGTCTCGCTGAAGATTGCCACTACTTCGTCTACCGTCACAGTGGAGTCGAATGGCGGCGATTTGATCGAGACGGACTCGACGGCGCATACGGATATCGATCGCGGCCTTTTCGATACTTTGCCGCTTGAGAGCCAATCTTCTTCGCTCAGTTCGCTGGTGACACTGGCGTCGCCGGGCATTTCGGCGGATTCGAATGGGCTGTTTCATGGATTCGGGGATCACGCGTCGAATTCCTTTTCGGTGGACGACCAGCCGATCACCGATCAGCAGAGCAAAATTTTCTCGAACCAGATCCCGGTGGACTCGGTGCAATCGTTGGAAGTGATTCAGGGCGCGCCGCCGGCTGAATACGGCGACAAAACCAGCGTGGTGATCGTCGTGACTACGCGGTCGGGGCTGGGCGTCACCCAGCCGCATGGCGAAGTGACCGCTTCCTACGGAAATTTTGGGACCGCGAATGCCGGCTTCAATTTTTCTTACGGCGGAAAATCGTGGGGCAATTTCATTTCGGCGAACGGATTGGATACCGGGCGGTTTCTCGATGGCCCGGAATTCGTGGTGATGCACGACAAAGGTAACCAGGCGAATTTTTTTGATCGCGTGGATTACAAGCCCTCGCAGAATGACACGATCAGCTTGAATTTCGGATTTACGCGTTCGTGGTTTCAGACTCCGAATTCATTCGATTCGGAAAACGCGACCGCCTGGAACGGACTGGTGGTCGACAACGGCGGACTGGGCCCCGATGGCTTGCCCGTCGGGCCACAGGATCAGCGCTCGAAGATACGGACGTTCAACATTGCTCCTTCGTGGACGCATCTGATCAATTCGAACACGGTGTTCACGTTGGGCGGCTTCGCGCGGCAGGATCAATACAATTACTATGGCAGCGACAATCCGTTTGCTGACTTCACCCCCGATCTTCAAATCCAGACCGTGGGTCAGAGCCGCCGGCTCACGAATGTCGGCGCGCATACCGCGCTGTCCTACGTGCACGGAATCCACAACATCAAGGCGGGCGTGCTCTACGAGCAAACATTCCTGACTGAGGGCGACAATCTCGGAATCGTTGACCCGACCTTCAACGCGGTTTGCTTGAATGCCGATGGAAGCGCCAACACCGACCCGGGAATCACCAGCCTGACGCAATGCACCGGATCTCTGACGCCGAACTCGGGACAGGGCTCTGTCGCGGCGTTTAATCCTTTGCTGGCGTGTCTTGACTTGACGCGCACGGCGGCGCTGCCCGGCTCCGATGGCTGCTCGAGCGGCACCAGCGCGATCTTCCATTATCCCGGCCACACGGACGTCAAGGAATTGGCGCTCTATATCCAGGATTCCATCACATTTAGAAACTGGACCTTTAACCTGGGAATTCGCGGCGATCTTTACAACGGAATCACCAGCGCGAGCCAGGCGGAACCGCGCGTGGGCGCCGCTTACAACATCAAGAAAACAAATTCGGTGCTGCGTTTCTCGTACGCGCGCACGCTTGAGACGCCGTTCAACGAGAATTTGGTGCTGGCCAGCCAGGGCTGCAACAATCCGACCATCAACGCGCTCATGTCGGTAACGCAGGGCTTTCCTTGCCTGACGGCGCCGCTCAGTCCCGGCACGCGCAACGAATTTCACGTGGGCTTGCAGCAGGCCTTCGGGAAATTCCTGGTGATCGACGGCGAATATATTTGGAAATACACGAACAAGGCTTACGACTTCAGCGTGCTCGGGAATACGCCGATTACTTTCCCGATCGAGTGGGATCATTCGAAGATTCCCGGCTATGCAGTGCGCGCCACGGTGCCGGCGTTTCACGGCTTCACGGCGTTCGTGGTGTTTTCTAGCGTGGCGGCGCGCTTTTTTACGCCGCAAGTCAGCGGAATCGGAGCCACGCCTTCGGGCAGTTCGGTTTTCCGCATCGATCACGACGAGAAGTTCAACATGACGGCTCATTTGCAATACCAGCCGTGGAAAATCGGGCC
>JABDFR010000051.1 GCA_013286465.1 Acidobacteriota bacterium
AGACGCTCGCGACCGTGCAGCAAAAAACCTTTCGAAGTTTTTATTCTTTCCCAGCGGCCGGCACGGGCGCCAATCCTCCGGGCCCCGCGCTCACGCAAGAGCAAGGCATCGAGGATTTCGCGTGGACCGCGGGTGGTTTCGATCTTTTCGAAAATGGCAACGTCGTTCACGTTTCCGCTGACGGCAGCGGCAAAACCGTTGTTGCCAGCGGTCTAGGGATTGCCGGAATGGACGCATGTGCCGACGGGCGATCGCTGGTCTTGGGATGGATTGGCCACGGAGGCGGAAATAAAATTAACATCTGGCGAACCGACGCAAACGGCGCCAATCCCAAGCAGCTCTCCAGGGGAACGACGGACGTCCAGCCTGTCTGCTCGTCCGATTCGAAGTGGGTCTACTATCCTGAAATCAACGGCGCCATATGGCGCGCGCCCGTCGACGGTTCCGCTGCGCCGGAAATTGTTCCGGGCAGCGTGATCCCCACGGCAATCGTCGCCGCACGGCACATCAGCATCGCTCCAGACGGCAAGCGCCTGGCATTCATCCTCGCGATGGGCGCGCCCAATGACCGCACACGCAATATCCTCAAGCTGGTTATCCTCCCGCTCGATGCGGGACCGAATCCGCACCCGGAACTTCTCGATCCCGATCCGCGCATCGGCCGCAACCTAACTTTCTCGCCGGACGGCAAAGCGCTGATCTACCTGATTCGCGCCAATGGCACAGAAAATCTCTGGCTGCAACCTCTCGATGGCTCGGCCGGCCGCCAAATCACAAATTTCTCCTCGGAAACAATCGAAGCCTTCCACATATCGCCAGACGGCAAGACAATCGGCATGGTCCGCGCCCACACCGAATCCGACGTAGTCCTCCTGCGCGACGCACAGCAGTAAAGTAGCGCCGGCGTCCCTGCCGGCATCTTACGAGCAAGAGTTCAACCAAGGGCGCCAAACGTGGGCGGACTCCCCACTCCACTGGGAACGATGTCATTAACTTTACGGTCCGGGCGTGTTCTCACCATTCAGTCAAATTTGCGCTCGTAAGATGCCGGCAGGGACGCCGGCGCTACTTATGAACCCGGCGGTGACGCCCTTCACGGAGGTTCAGGACTAACCGGCCGTACAAAAACAAAAAAGCGCCGGTCCCAACTTCAGGACCGGCGCTCAAACTTCCTTCTGATTTTTCTTCGACTACTTACTGATTCATCTCAACTTTCTTGATGTTCGGCTTCGCAAGCTGCCACAGGATGTCCACATCGGATGCATCGTTCGGATAATACTGCGCCGACTTCTGACCCGAAGGCAGCAGCACCACATCCGCGCGACGATTGTAAGCCAGCCAAGTCGTGTTCTTGTTCATGTGCTTCTTGGCGGCCTTGGCTGGATTGGCTTCTTCCAGACCCTTCACTTCATCCTTGGCCAGATTGCGTTCCTCGCCATAAGCCGCGGTCTCAACCTTATCCGAGGCCACGCCCTGATCGACGAGATATTGCTTGATGCGCTCCACGCGGCGTTCGCTCAATTCCTGATTGTGCTTCTTCGAGCCGCGCTGATCGGCATAAGCGGTGATGGAAAGCTTCGCGCCTTCATCGTATTCAAGATACTTTTTGAATCCGCCGGCCAACTCGGTCAAGTGCGCCGATTGGCTCTTCAGCAATCCATCCGAAGGATGCTTGGCATCGGGATAATCGGTCGGATAGAAAATGCTATAGAGCACGACGGTGGGCACCGGCTCGATCGAGCCAGTGATGTGCACCGCAGCTGTCTGCGTGGTAGACCCGCCGCAAACGTTAGTGGCGTTCAAAGTGTAGGTATTGGTCTCATCCACCGGTCCGAGATCCGTCTTCTTCGGATTCGCCTGGATGGTCTGGCTGCCATTTAGATCCACTTTGCCGATCGGATCGATGGTCACGTTGTCCGCGTTCGAGGAGGTCCAAGTCAGCGTGGTGGAATCCTGCACCTTCACCTTTTCGCCGATCTTGCGATAGTGCAATTCGGCCGGGTTCGCGGCCAAAGTCGCCACCGCCACCGTATTCACGTTCACCGTAGAAGTAGAGGTTGCGACTCCGCCGGGACCGGTCTCGGTCAAAGTGTAGGTAGTGGTTGCGTGCGGCGTAACGGACTGGTTGCCCGTCGGCTGCACATCACCCACCGTGCTGATGTTTCCCTTAACGGAATCGTTGGCGCTCCAGTTCAAAGTCGAGGACTGGCCGCAATTGATCTGCGTCGCCGAAGCCGTGAATCCGCCGATGGTCACCGGCGCCACAACAACGGTAGCGCTAGCGATCCCAGCCTTAAACCGCGGCAACGGGCTCTTCTTCATCAGCGCCTCGCCGCGCGGCCACGCCTGCGTCTTCTGCGCGCCTTGCTTGTCGAGATCGATCACGACCTTCTGGTTCGCCGCCACGTTCACGGTCCCAGACCACACGTCCGTCCCGTTGCGCGTCACAGTAATATTGTGCGCCCCAGGCGGCACGAGCAATTCCTGCTTCCAAATCCAATCCCAGTTAAATTCGTCCACGTGCCCCACGAAATAGTCGGGCGTCTTGCCCTCGAGCAGCACCGCGGAGCGCTCGGCCCCGTGGAACTGGATGCGGCCCCAAGGCCCGGCCACATTCCCGCCGTATGCCTCGAGCTTTACGTCCACGTTGGTCGTCTTGCCCGCATCAATGTTGATGTCCTGCGTAGAAATCTTGTAGCCATAGTTAACGACAGCGATGGTGTGCTTTCCCGCCGCCAGCGAGATGGTGTGGTTGCCGTCGTTGATGGCCTTGCCATCTACAAATAGATACGCCTGCTTCGGCGTGACGTGAATCTTCAGCTTGCCGTCTTGCGCGTATGCCGGTATCGCGCAAAGCATGAGCGCCGCGGCAATCATCGTGATCCACACGCGGAGATGTCGTGTAAACATTCTGTGGCCCTCCTCAGGGCTACTGCAATTGCGCAAACTTTTTACTTGGTCCCAACGATCGAGGTTTGCTGGACGCATCAAAATACCTTCCAACTGTACTCCTGTCAATCATTTATCGAAAATTTCCCTTGTAGGTCCCAGTACCAGATTTGTCTGCACAGTTGTTCCGCAATTTGTGGATGCCGTCGTACAATAGCAAGTCCGTGCCATGTTCAGCCCCGCCGTTCTCGACCATTTCAAAAATCCTCGTAACGCAGGCAACCTATTGGACGCCACAACCATCGTCGAGGTGACAAATCCCGTCTGCGGCGACATCCTGAGACTGGCAATAAAGACGGAAGGGAATCGAGTAGTAGCCGCCCGCTTCAAAACGCAAGGCTGCGTAACAGCGATAGCCTGCAGCTCCTACATAGCAGAATGGCTGGAAGGAAAGACGCTGGAGGACGCTCGTAAACTTACGTACGCACAAATATCAGAAGCCCTGGGCGGTTTGCCGCAAGCCACAATGCACGGGGCCCAACTAGCCGAAGACGCGCTGAAATCCCTGTAGGGCCCGCGCTTTATGCCGGGCCTCTTCGTGCACGATTTTCGGCAGGACTCACAATCGAGCAAGGCGACCCACCTTACTAATGAAAATCTTCGCCGTGCCCGAATCGCGCCTTGGAGTTACACGATGCCCGGCCCGGCATAAAGCGCGGGCCCTACGTTCGGAGGCCGCTGCGCGCTAAATTTGGAATTACGGATTTACCGGTTGGCCTCGTCCGCGGTAATCACCTTAATCGCGCCAAAGCCTCCGGGTCATTCAAATTCAAAACCACACCCTCTTCCTCAGTAGGCACTTCCTCAATCTCTCCGCGATGCGCCCGAACCACAGCCCGTGCCCCAACATCCAGCGGCGCTGCCATCAGTTCCGGAAACAATCGCGACGCAAACAAAACCGGGTGTCCGCGCCGCCCGAGATAACTCGGCAAAATAATCGCCTTCCCAGAACGATCAAACGCCGAAACAATCGCAGTAATCAAGCGCAGGGTTACCAGCGGATGATCGACCGGACAAATCAAAGCCGCCTCAACAACGTTCTCCGGCAAGCTCCGCAACCCAGCCTGAATCGAAGAAAGCGGCCCCGTCTCCCAAGCATCGTTAATAACAATCTGCGCGTCCTTCACAGGCAACCGCCCGCGAATCTCCTCAGCGCCAGCACCCAGCACCACGCGCGTTTCCCCAACACGAGGCACACGAGTCGCCGCCAGCAAATGCTCCACAAAGGTCAAACCATGGTAGGGAACCAGCGCTTTCGGACTACCCATCCGCCGCGATTCCCCAGCAGCAAGAATAAGCGCCGCAATCATGAAAGGTTTGTCAGCCTGATGGTGTGTCAGGGCACGGCTTCAGCCGTGCCGAAAAGTCGCCGAACGAATCCGGCTTTAGCCGCTGAGGTTTTGTTTCCAGCTAGCACGACATCGAACCGCGTCACTCATCCACAACGCAATCAATCCCGCTCCGAGTGCGCCAAAGCCTTCAAAGAATCCGCCTTATGCGTAACCCGTTCCACTTTCCGCCGCACAGCAATCAATTCCGCCGTAATGCTCACCGCGATTTCTTCCGGCGTAAGCGCCCCAATCTCCAATCCAACGGGAGCAAAGACGCCTTCAAGTTTCTCCGCCGCAATCCCAGTCTTCTCCAGTGCCTTATAAACGGAAATCACCTTCCGCCGGCTGCCAATCATTCCAATGTAGCGCGCCGAAGTCTGCACCGCCCACTCCAACACGCGCATATCATCCTTATGCCCGCGCGTAACAATCACCAAATAGGTGGAAGCATTAGCCCGAATCTTCGCAAACGCATCCTCAAAGCTGGTGTAAATCTCCCCAGCCATGGGAAAGCGCTCCGCGTTAGCAAAAGTCTCGCGGTCATCCACCACTCCGATCCAAAAACCAGCCAGCGAAGCCACCTTCGCCACCGCCGTAGAAACATGCCCAGCCCCAAAAAGAAAAACTCGCGGCTGCGGCAAAATCGGCTCCACAAATACTTCGAGTGTGCCCCCGCAAATCAACCCCGAGTCGTACCCAGCCTCATGATTCAAATTGAAGGTCATCTTCCGCGGCAATTCCGCCGCCATCACATCCTTAGCCGCCGCCCAAACCTCCGCCTCCACGCACCCTCCGCCGATGGTCCCAGAAATGGTTCCATCCTCGCGCACCAACATCCGCGAACTCTCAAACGAAGGAATCGACCCATTCGTATGCACAATGGTAGCCAGCGCCCCGCGCCGGCCCTCGCCACGCATTTTCACAATCTCTTCAAATAGGTCCATGGTTCGAAAACTCGGTAAACCGGGCTTGCAGTCTTGCACGCCTTTCGTGCTCTCCCAAGGTTAGAACCCGCACTCACAGCTGTCAAACTCATTGCGGCGCGCTGCTCGGAGGCTTCGTCGGAAAATCAATCGGGCTCGAACCAGGCGCATAAGATCCCGTCAGTTTTTTCTTGCACACGGAATTCCACCTCACCTGTTCCGTAGTGCCAGAATTCGATGTCGCTGATTACGGACACTTTGTCTGGTTCACCAAATAGCTGTCGAATATCCGTCCTCGTCATTCCGGTGTGCAACGTGCGTCTCCAATTTTGCTTCTCCCGCCAGTCGAGATAAGTTGATCGCTGAGGCATTGGGTTTGGACCGACTTCGGTTGCGCTGGGGCGTTGAACCTGGGGCAGCTGAGGCTGCGCAAGCGCGCTCGATTGCCCTGAAGGCGCTGCGATCCGCTGATATTCCAAGCGAGCGAAATGCACTTCGTGCCACGCATAGTACGCAAAAGCGATAACGCCCAACCCAAGACAAATACGAACGGCCATCAAGACGCGATCGACTCGACGGCCCCAACGGGCCCAATCAATGGATGTTAGCTTGTCCCTTATCCAGCGTGATTTGACCCCAATCAAAAAGAATAGGATGCCTGCCGACACAGCTGGAGCCCAAATCGTCCAGGGCCTTCCACTAAGGAGGGCGGACACGCCCTCGAAGGTAAATGCAAGCGCTAGCAATTCAAAGAATCCGAAGAGTGCCAACTCCCCGGACGGAACTGTGTCAGCCACCGAACTCTCCAAATGACGCGTTCAAAAACGCGTTCGCAAAGCTTGCACCCGCATGCAGCACCCAAAACCCTTCACCGTGCTCCAGGCCACAGGGATCCCGACATCGGTCCTATCTCTTCATAACTTTCCGACCTGTATCGATGCTTGCAGGTTTCGCAACCAAAATCGAAGGTGCCGCCGGCTCTGCATTCGTATCTCCTCGCCACCGATAAGCTGCTACACCCCTTACCGAAACCGATTCCACCTCTTCTGGCGTCAGCCGGCGGAGCGTAGTGGATACCGAAGACAGCGGGTTCGATAAGTATCGGCTGAAGTCGAATCCGGAACTGAAGAGCTTATCGCGGACCTCGACCGCAGTAAGCAAAGTTCCATCCGCGCTTTTCAGAACCAGACGAACGGATTCCGTCAGGCTGGTTTCATTGGCCCGATCGTTTTTGAGTGCTTCGCCCATCCGCGCTTTGAATTCACCTGATTCCTGTTCGGAAAGCATGTTCCAAGTTGCGAGGACGAACTCGCGCTGCTTAGAGATCTCAGTTTCGATGTTTTCCTGCTGCACGCGAAGCAGGCCCAGCTTCACTAGGGCCGCTTCTAAAATACTCTTATAGTCGGTCTCGTTCATAGACGTAGTATAGACGATGCCTATACGTTGTCAATACGAACAAAAAGCGAAGCTCTACTATCCCTGCCAGATGTAGCCTCTGCCCTCTGCGGCGTCGCTTACGCCAATACCTACTCGTGGTTGCCGTGCTAGGCAGGGCCACAGATCCTTTATACGTCTTGCCCGTGAGGTTAATTTTTTCGGCGCATGAAATCAATCCGCATACTCGAGCATGATAGGCCTGAGGTTTTGCGCTACGAAGATGTGCCTGAATTCCGGTCCCTCTAACTAAAGGAGAGAACTCGCCGAACCACCTGTCAATTTATTACCCAGGCCGCGGTTGAACAGTCCGTTTCACATGCATCAGAAACGAAATAAGCCGCAACGCATAAGCTCCGCCCTAAATCCGAATCACAGCCTTCCCCCGCAATCCGCCACTCTTCAACTTCTCAATCACTTCCGCCGCCCCATCCAATCCAACGGTTGAACGCACCCGCGCCGTAATCGTCCCATCCACCAACATCCGCGCGATCCGATTCAATCCTTCCGGCGAAGATAAAGGATTCGTATTCCCCAGAATGTTCTGCGCCGCAATCCCGCGCTCAGCAAACCACTTCTCATCGGCCGCCTGAATCGTAGAAACCAACGAGCCCCCACGCTTGATAATCTCCGCATCGCGCCCGATCGCATCCTTACCATTTACCAGATCAAGCACCGCATCCACGCCATCCAGATAATCCGCATGGATCGCCCCAATTACATCCCCAACTTTCGTATCGTAGACCTCGTCAGCGCCAAGCCTCCGCGCCTCATCCGCCCCGCCGCGCACCGTCGCGATCACATACGCCCCGCGCGCCCGCGCCATCTGCACCGCAAATCCGCCGACGCCGCCCGTCGCTCCCATCACCACCACCCGCTGCCCCGACGACATTCCCAGCATCTCCAGCGACTGCAGCGCGGTCACCCCAGCAATCGGCAAAGCAGCCGCCTGTTCGTCACTAATTCCCTCAGGAATTCGCGCCAACGGTTCCGTCTTCACGCCCGGCTTCACCGCCGTATGCTCGGCATAAGCCCCGTGCGTGCGCGCCATCCCGAAGATGCGATCCCCAACGCGAAAATCACCGCCTCCCGCAGGCACCGCTTCGACAACCCCCGCGAAGTCCGCCCCCAACACAAAAGGAAACGGCGAACTAGCCGTCAGCCTCTCCACAAGTTTGTAGTCAATCGGATTTACGCCAGCAAATTTCACGCGGATCAGATACGACCCGGCCTCTGCAGGTACAGGCAAATCCAGAATCGCCGGCGCCTCACCAAATTTCCGAACCGCAAATGCCCGCATGTCGTCCTCCCGTCTGTCATCCCGAGCCCGCAACGCGGGAAGCTGTCATCCTGAGCCCGCATTTCAGGGCTAAGGATCTCAGTCCCCGAGCCGGACAGCTCAATTCTTTACACCCAACAAACGCAATGCTACTTTCTCCCCGCCCCATGAAAGCCATACTCTTCAAAGAACACGGCGGGCCAGAAGTCCTACAATACGTAGATGTCCCCGAACCAACAATCGGCGCAAACGACGTCCTAGTCCGCGTCCGCGCCTGCGCCCTAAATCATCTCGATCTCTGGGTCCGCAAAGGCATCCCCGGGCGCAAAATCCCGCTCCCCCACATCCCCGGCAGCGACATCTCCGGCGAAGTATCCAAAATCGGCGCCAATGTCACACGGTTCAAACCCGGCGACAAAGTAATCCTAAATCCGGGAATCTCCTGCGGCCAATGCGCGCAATGCCTCTCCGGCAACGACAATCTCTGCCGCCAATACGGCCTCTTCGGCGAACCCCACCCCGGCGGCTGCGCAGAGTACGTCCGCTCCCCAGAAGTAAATGTAGTCCCGATGCCGCCGCGCCTGAATTTCGAAGAAGCCGCCGCCATCCCGCTAGTGTTCCTAACCGCGTGGCACATGCTAATCACTCGCGCCAAATTAGTAGCCGGCGAAACGGTAGTAGTCCTGGCAGCAGGCAGCGGCGTTGGCAGCGCCGCGATTCAAATCGCAAAAGCCATGAGCGCAAGAATAATCGCCACAGCGGGCTCAGAAGAAAAGCTGCAACTAGCGAAAAAACTAGGCGCGGACGATACGATCAATCACACGACGCACAAAATCCACGAAGAAGTAAAACGCCTGACCAATCGCAAAGGCGCCGACGTAGTCTTCGAACACGTAGGCGCCGCCACCTGGGATCAAAGCGTAGCGTCCCTAGCAGCAGGCGGCCGCCTAGTAACCTGCGGCAACACCACGGGCTACGACGTCCACCTAGATCTACGTTTCCTATTCAGCCGACAATTATCTCTACTGGGCAGCTTCATGGGCAGCAAAGCCGAACTCTATTCAGTCTTGGAGTTGGTAAACCGAGGCATCCTAAATCCAGTAATAGATAAGGTCTATCCTCTAGAAAAAGCCGCCGAAGCCCACAAGCACTTAGAAGACCGCGCCCAATTCGGAAAAGTAGTTCTAAAGGTTTCGTAGGGGACGGTGCTTTAGCCCCCGCATTTCGGCCCCGAAACGTAACGCTCATCACTCAGAAGAATCAATCCTGGAGCGCGTTACATTCGTAGGGGCGCTGGCTCGCTGCGCCCGAGCGGCACAAGACGCGAACGTAACCGTAAAATTAAATCCGGGATGAAAACGCGAGCCGTTACCGCCGCACGTCGCGCGCGCAATGTAGTCATCAAGCCCCGCGGCGCGGAAACCTCTTCCGCAGCGCCGCCACAAAAGCCCGATCCGCCCGACCCGAAACCATCTCCAAAGGCGAATACCCGCGCTCCCAAGCCAAATAAAACGTAATGAAAAGCAATCCAAGCGTAATCACAAAATTAGGCCAAGCATTCAAAGCCCATTGCCCGCTCCAAACCAATCCGCCGCCACGCGAAAACGGCCAAAGATAAGGGATCGGCCACTGATAACCATCCGGCCCGCGCGCCCCAATCAAATCCTCCAGCAAATGCAAATGGAAACTCACCAAAACCAACAAAGCAGTTTTCCATTTCTGTCGCGCCAATCCGAACGCCACGCCGGTCACGAGCAACCCAAACGCAAGATTGTGGAGCTGATGGTGATACTCGGAGAACCACAAAAGCGGGTGCGCAGAATTCCGCGTCAGCAATTCCGGAATGATTCCCAGCCCGTCAATATCGGGTATCACTCCAGCGAGAGTAATGATGCAGCGCTCCTTCGTATTTAAGGAAGGCGAGCTATTCGCCACCACCCATCCGGTAAAAAAGTGCGTAACAGGATTCACGGAGTTTCCGAACGTAGGGTCCGCCCTTTATGCCGGGCCGGGCAACACGATGATTCGCGGCGGGATCGCCCCAAACCGCAAACGCACTTTAATAGGAAGGGTTGACACGCGCAATGACGAGGCTTCGTTCGCGATCGCGCACGAAGAGGCCGGCCATAATGCGCGGGCCCTACGAAAGACATCAATCACACCTACTTCAACGCATAAACATTCCCATCCGCACTACCAAAATAAATCACGCCATCCGACACCACCGGCGAAGAGAGAATCGTCCCCATCGCCATCATCTTCTGCACGCCCGAAACCATATCGTCGTAAAAGAAATCAGAAAACACCCCATCATAATTCGGCGAGCCATCAGCCTTCACATAAGCCGCGGCATTAGCGGCCGCACCCGGCGTTTCAAAGGCCCAGCCCACCTTCTGCGTTTTCAAATCGATCGCGTAAAGCTTCCCAATATGCGACCCAAAATAAGCCCAATCTCCAACCAAGGCCGACGAAGAGAACATCGGCCAAGTCTTGAAATCGAGCGAAAAGATGGGCGCGCCGGTCTTGCCATCAATTTCATAAAATTTCCCCGAGTCCGAAGTGCCGAAATAAACTTTGCCATCGCGCACCGCCGGCGAAGCGATCACCCAAGATCCCTTATTCGAAAACGCCCAGCGCTGCTTTCCAGTCGCCGCATCCACCGCGTAAAACATCGAATCGCGGCAACCAAAATAAATCACGCCATCCGCCACCGCCGCCGAAGACTGAATCCCAACCTGGTTGGAAATCTCGTGATCTTCGCCAGTCTTAAAGCGCCATTTCTCAGCACCACTAGCGGCATCGAGCGCATAAAAATAAGAATCCCAGCTCCCCACGTAGAGAACGCCATCCGCAATCGCCGGCGAAGCATGCACCACGTCGCCAGTCTTAAATTTCCATTTCAGTTTTCCGCTAGCCGCGTCCAGCGCATAGATATTGGTATCGCCGCTGCCAAAGTAAACCGCCCCATTCCACACCGCCGGCGACGAAAGATAAAAGTCAAAAGGATCGGGCATAGTTTCCGCAGCAGGAAGGCTGCCATGAATGTGTTTCGCAGCAAACCGCCGTTCGCCGCCCGTAGCAAATTTCCACTTCAGCGTGCCGTCCGCAGCGTTCACTGCATAAAAATTCCCGTCATAGCTTTCGAAAAAGACGACGCCTCCCGAAACCGCTGGCGATGAAGTAATACGGCTCTCCGTCTTGAATTTCCATTTCGCCGCACCGCTCGCCGCATCCAGCGCATATAAAAAATGATCGCTGCTGCCCACATATAATGTCCCGCCGCTCAGCACCGGCGACGAAAACACCTGCCCGCCAGTGTGAAACTTCCATTTGACCTGCGGCGATTGCGTCACAGCAGCCCCGGCATAAACGCCGGTATGCTCCGCATTCCCCCGAAACATCGCCTCCTGCGCAAACACCGGCGAACCGGCAAGCATCCACGCGAGCAAACTCCCAACGATCCACCGTCTCATAATCACGTCCTCCGCTCCCTGATAGACTCACGCCGCCCAAAAACGTTTACCCTTCGCGCACAATCCCTGCTTCGTTTCCAAAGCACCGCCTCCAGAATGTGTCCCCGCGCACAGTATCTAGTACAGCATGGGCCGACGCGCCCAGGCCCCGTCCGTCGCTATAATTAATGATCATCTGTGCGACACGGACGCCGGGGTCTGAAAAGTCCGCAAGGCGCAAAGCGCACCGAACCAGCGTTCGCGCGCCAGCATTTCAATTCGCACATGAGAGTGATGCCGTGAAAATAATTTCATCACGCAACGCGACGCAACCCCGGCTGAATCGCGTCAACGAGGCACGCAAGTGACGCCGCGCCCATCAAAATCCGGCACCGACGCCAATCCGACGCAACTCACCGTCGCCGCCTCCGGCCGCGTCGAACGCCGCCAATGGTGGCTCTCCTCCGCCAGCGTCATCGTCACGCTACTTCTCACCGCCGGCATCGTGCTCATCGCGCTACCGATGATGCTTCCCGGCGTCTCCAACTATTATTCCGTCAACACCAGCATCGGCGTTCGCGGCCTAATCGGCGTAGTCCTGCTCTTCGATCTCTATCTATTGTTCCAGCAGATGCAGATCCATCTTTTCCGCAGGCGCCTGGCCGAGCGCGAAGAGCTCTTCCGCCTGATCAGCGAAAATGCCGCCGACATGATCGCGCTCGTCGACGTCAGCGGCCATCGCATCTACAACAGCCCGTCGTACCAAACCATCCTCGGCTACACCGCCGCGGAATTAGCCGACAGCTCTTCCTTCGAGCAAATCCATCCCGAAGATCACAAAAAAGTGATGGATGCCGCGCTAGAAACCCGCCGCTCCGGCCACGGCCGCACCATCGAATACCGCCTGCGCCACAAAGACGGCCGCTGGCTAACGCTAGAATCCACCGCCAGCGCAGTAAAAAATGAAGCCGGCAACGTAGAAAAGCTGGTAATCGTCAATCGCGACATCACCGAGCGCAAGCTCCTGGAAGAACAACTCTCGCTCTCGCAAAAACTAGAAGCGGTAGGCCGTCTCTCCGGCGGCATCGCCCACGATTTCAATAATCTCCTCGGCGTAATCATCGGCTACGGCGAAGCGCTGCAACAAAAAATTCCCGTAGGCGATCCCATGCGCGAAGCCGTAGACGAAATCCAAAACGCCGGCCAGCGCGCCGCAGCGCTCACGCAACAGCTCCTAGCCTTCAGCCGCAAGCAAGTCCTGGAGCCAAAAGTTCTCGATCTAAATGGCGTGCTAAGCGATGTAGAAAAGCTGCTCCGCCGTCTAATCGGCGAGGATGTCGAGCTGCAAATCTCTCTCTCTCGTTACCTCGGCCGTGTAAAAGCCGATCGCAGCCAGCTCGAACAAGTAATTGTAAATCTAGCCGTAAACGCGCGCGACGCCATGGGCCAAGGCGGCAAGCTGCGCATCGAAACCAAAAACGCCGAGCTAACCGAAGCCGATCGCGAGCGCTACCGCTACGTAGTCCCCGGCGAATATATCTTGCTCACAGTCACCGACACCGGCTGCGGCATGGACACCGAACTGCAATCCCACATCTTCGAACCGTTCTTCACCACAAAAGAAAAAGGAAAAGGCACCGGCCTGGGCCTCTCCACCGTCTATGGCGTGATCAAACAAAGCGGCGGCTACGTCTGGGTCAAGAGCGAAGTAGGGAAGGGCACAGAATTCCAAATTTATCTACCGCGCGCCGAAGAAGTCCCCGAAGAAAATCAAGCCACAGGCGAGCCAGTAAGCCGCGCCCACGGCAGCGCCACAATTCTAGTGGTAGAAGACGAAGAATCCCTGCGCAAACTAACGCGCAGCACGCTGCAAAGCCAGGGCTACTCAGTACTAGAAGCCCGCGACGCCGCCACCGCCCTAGCCCTAGCCGCAAAATCCGATTCCAAAATCGATCTACTCCTAACCGACGTAGTAATGCCAGGCATGAGCGGCCGCACTCTAGCCGAAAAACTAGGCGCCCTACGCCCCGACATGAAGATCCTCTATATGTCCGGTTACCCAGACGGCGCCATCGTCACCCACGGCGTCCTAAATCCAGGCATGTTCATCCTGCGCAAGCCGTTCACCCGCGATGAACTCCTGCGCCGCGTCGAAGAATCCCTAGCTCCAAAATACGCCAGCGTCGAACGCCGCACGTGACCCGGAGAATAAATCCCTAATGCCGCGCCTTCTAGTCATCGATGACGACGAATCCGTCCGCAAGCTAATGCGCTTCCGCCTAAAGGATTCCTACGAGATCATCGACACCGGTGATCCGGAAGAAGCCCTAGGCCTAGCCCTAAGCCACAAGCCCGACGCCATCCTGCTAGATCTAATGATGCCCAAATTCTCAGGCTTCGAAATCTGCCAAACCCTCTCGACGCTAAGCTTCACGCAGCTGATTCCCATCTTCATCGTCAGCGGCGAATCCGCCGCCCGCTACAAAGAATTCTGCAAAAATCTAGGCGCCAAAGCCTATTTCCAAAAGCCGGTAGATTTCGAATCCCTGCAAGCCGCGCTCGCGCAGGCCACAGGAGTGGATCGCCCCGACCGCCGCTGCGAACCGCGCATCCGCCTGCGCATCTCCCTAAAACTCTGCGGCCTGGACGCCAAAGGCAAACCCTTCGAATGCGTAACGGTCACCGAAAACGTAAGCGCCCACGGTTTCTGCTGCGCCTGCATCGAAAATCTAGCCCTAAACTCCACAGTCGACGTCTATTTCCTAGCCCAACGCCAAACCCTAACCGGCAAAGCCATGACCGTCCGCATCGACTGGCCCAACACCCCAGGCCAACTCTACGGCTTCCAATTCATAGGCCCGCCCACCGACTGGATCCTAAAGTAGCGCCGGCGTCCCTGCCGGCATCCGACGAGCGCATCTCGAGCCAAAGTTAGCCATCAAGGGCGAACTCAAAAGCACGGCCGATCCCAGGTTTTTCTCAAGCTGATCTCACCGACGGCGAGGATCAAATTCCGGACTACAATCTTCAGGTTATACAGCGGGGAAAAGAAACGGACCGCTGTCATCCCCAATCCCCTTCAGGGTTGAGGGATCTGGATTTGCATTTGGTATTGTGGGTGCGCCATTCGCCGTGATAGCGGGTGGGATTCTTGAATCCGATTTCGCCGTTGCCGTTTCTTTCAATCTCAAATCTGAAATTTGAAATCTCTTTCGCCTTCATACTCGCATTCGTCTGCGACTCGTGCCGCGTCCTTACTACAGCCGCTGCAAAACCGCCTTCAAACTAGCGTGCACAAAACTCTGCAAATCCTGCACCGACCCAAATCCCGACAACATCGGGCAAGTCACAATAAACATCCCGGCATAAAACAATCCCGGCGCCCGTTCCAACCAACGCAGAGGCTGTTCCGCCAAAGTCTTCCGCACCAAGTCGACTTGCGATAAAGCCGCCATCCCCGCACCAATCAACCCGCCCACAACAATGTCCGAAGGATAATGAATCCCCAAATAAATCCGCGCCAAACACAAAGTCAAACTAACGTAAACAAACAAAAATATCCCCACCCGCCGCGACAAATAAAACACCGCCATCGCCAGCGCAAACCACAAAATCGCATGATCGCTAGGCATCGAGCTCCATCCCAACAACAATCGCGGATCCGAGCTATAAGGCAACACAAACGAAAGCCCGGGATTATGCAAAGGCCGCGCCCGGTACGGCAGCACAAAAGCCACCATGCGAGTCAATACCAACACCAAGTAAGTCCCCAAAATACCATGCACCAAAATTTCCCGTGCCCGCCTCTGCACCACCAAATCGCGATCCTTGAACCACCCCCACCAAACCGCCATCAACAAAGGCGCGGTAGCAAACGGATTCGAGTCCACCACATAAACAAACGTATCCAAAGTCCAAGACCGGTGCGCAAACCGGTTCAAGAATAGAATCACCCGGTAATCCAGCGCCGTCACAGCACCGAACAAAGCCGAAGCCAACCCATGCGACTTCCAAACCGCCAAAGCCGCAATCAAAGTAGCCGCCGAAGCCACCGCCATAACCGGCAGCCCCGAATAGGATTTCAGTTTGCTTTCCATATTTCCCCAAACAAAGAAAATTGGGTTCGCCCGGCCCAAACGCCTTCTCCAACCCGATTAGAACCATGGAGAATTTCAGAAAACAGATGCCGAACTTCCTGCGTTAAATTTACTACGAGGTATATGAAGCCCCGCAAAAACCACGCCGACCTGACGCCAAAACGTCATCGCCAAGTGCGACACTAGCAAGCCGCGATGTGCCACAAGTTTGCGCTCTCACGCCGCGACGCCAATTCCCGATTCGTCACCAGTTCAGCGATGCAGCCGGGTGGGAGCCCCCTCGCTTCGAGGAGGCCGCCACCTCCGCCCCAGCCAAGCAGTAATCGAGAGCGGGGCGCGCAGCCTTTTCCGACAGTGTTGCAGTGGGCGCCCGACTCTTCCCGGTGTGTGGGAAGGGTCGGGGTTCCGGCCCTCTTTTCGGCCCAGCCTTTTCCGAGGTGTTGCCGTGGGTGCCCGACTCTTCCCGTTGTGTGGGAAGGGTCGGGGTTCCGGCCATCCTTTCGGCCCCAACTGTAGATTTATCCTTCCGGCCCCGTCCTTCGTCCTCCTTTCTCACACCGGATTTATCCTAACCAACCCGTCGTCCCGCCCTTCATACCAACAATAAGAACTCCATATCCAATCCCCCGGCGACGCGACCAAACCACGCTTCACCGGATTCATGTGCATGTATTCCAGCTTCTCCATCTTCTTTTTGTGACTCCATACATTGAAATCGTAAAACCTCTTTTGCCAAAACTGCGGCAGCGAATCCTCCGACGCGAACTGAAATGCGAATTGCCCCACAACGCGCTTCCGCCGTCTCGTGCGCATCTCCCGCGACACCCTTTGCTTCAAAACTTGCAGCACGGTCGAAGGCGTCCCTTTCGCCGGCTCGCCAATCAGCAAATGAATGTGTTCCGGCATCACCACGAATCCCACCAGCGCAAATCCATAAACATCGCGAACCTCGCCCAGCGTCTTCACGAACAGATTGCGCGCTCGTTTAGTTCCCAACAACGCCAACCGCCGGTAACAACTGAAGGTAATAAAATGCAGGTCGTGCGTGCCATAGTAGCGTTTCAGCTTTCGTTGCATAAAAAAACGGCGGGCCGCCCAGCCTTTTCCAAGGTTTTGCCGTGGGTGCCCGATCCTTCCCGGTGTGTGGGAAGGGTCGGGGTTTTCGGCCCTCTTTTCGGCCCCGTTTTCTCCAAGGTTTTGCCCTGGGTGCCCGATCCTTCCCGGTGTGTGGGAAGGGTCGGGGTTTTCGGCCCTCTTTTCGGCCCAGCCTTTTCCGAGGTGTTGCCGTGGGTGTCCAATCCTTCCCGGTGTGTGGGAAGGGTCGGGCTTCCGGCCATCCTTTCGGCCCCGCATCTGATTTCGTCGTTGGTCTCTGCCGCTGTCTCTAGGTTTTCCGGCTACATCGGACGACTTTCAACTCAAATCCAGATATTGAGTCAAACCCAAAAAGCGAATCCAACCCCGAAAACAGGGCCGAAAACCCCGACCCTTCCCAAAAACCGGGAAGGATCGGGCACCCACCGCTAAAATCCACTTCAAAAAACCAACTCAGAATCTGTACTGCTCCGTTAACGCCCAACGGTGGTATCATCTCTGAAAACGGAACCGATTGTTCAGACGGAAAATACGGAGACGGGAAAAGGGGGAGGGCCACCCGCCGGGGCATATTGGGGTCACATATCGGTCCTATAAGCCATGAAGAAAGTTGCTCTAGTAATTGGCATCGCCAGCATCGCCGTCATTTTCGGTCTGTTACAATTGGCGTGGCTGAGAATAGGGAGAGTAAGGGTTGAATCTAACGGTTCGCAGCTAGAATCAGCCCGCGTCTACCGAAATCTCTCTGGCGACCTATTGATAGATCTCAGGCAAGCGCCATCGGACATATACGTTGTGCGGGGGGCCGAAATCGGCCAGCCGAATATCTCTTCTCTGCTTGAGTTGCCGCCCGCTGTTCTAGCACGCCACTCCAAGCTTCCGATCGTCAATATGCGATCAGAAAAGGCCGGTTCGGTTGACCCACGGCTTTCAGTCGGCCGACAGAGATTGACTTTCGTCACCGAGACGGGGAAGTCGATAGAGGTGACGTGGCGCTAGTGGGATTTGGAGGCCCAGACGGGTGGCCGATCCTTTTCCGCCACTCTTGAATCGGGTGGACGGGCGCCCGATCCTTTTCCGCCGCTCTTGAATTGGGTGCCCGACTCTTCCCGGTTTTTGGGAACGGTCGGGGTTTTCGGCCCTCTTTTCGGCCCCGTTTTCTCCGAGGTTTTGCCTTGGGTGCCCGACTCTTCCCGGTTTTTGGGAAGGGTCGGGGTTTTCGGCCCTCTTTTCGGCCCCGTTTTCCCCGAGGTTTTGTCCTGGGTGCCCGACTCTTCCCGGTTTTTGGGAAGGGTCGGGGTTTTCGGCCCTCTTTTCGGCCCAGCCTTTTCCGAGGTGTTGCCCTGGGTGTCCGACCCATCCCGGTGTCTGGGAAGGGTCGGGATTCCGGCCATCCTTTCGGCCCCGCATCCGATTTCGTCGTCGGTCTCTGCCGCTGTCTCTTGGTTTTCCGTCTACATCGAACGAGTTTCAAATCAAATCCAGATACCGAGTAAAACGCAAAAAGCGATCTCAACCCCGAAAACAGGGCCGAAAACCCCGACCCTTCCCAAACACCGGGAAGGATCGGGCACCCACCGATAAAACCCACTTCAAAAAATCAACTCAACATCTGTACCGCTCCGTCAACATCAACGGTGTTATCATCCCTCAAAACGGAGCTGATGATTCAGACGGAAAATACGGAGAGGGAAAAAAGGGTGGGCCACCCGCCACGACTTTAGTCGCGCCGTAAAGGCCGCACAGTAAATACGACTTCAGCCGCGGGCGTCGCTCGCGCCAATCTTGACGCGGGTGCGCAACCCGTCGAGTCCCTAACCAAACCCGACATTCCACACGCCGGGACTCACATCGAGCCGCGCACGAACATCGATATACCCCTCCGTAAACGCTAGTAGTGTTATTATCCCGAAAGCTGAACCAATGTTTCGATCGCAAAATACGGACACGAGAAAGGGCTGGGCCACGCGCCTATTCGCTTCTCTGGCAGTGGGCCTAGTCTTTGCGTTTCTAACGTGGGTGATGATCGGGGATCATCGTCACCCCATGGCAATTCCAACCGACCTTGATTTCCTCGGTTCAGTGTTCACTCTTTTGCTGTTTCCCGGACTGATCGCGGGCTTCTTGATCAGCGGCAACATTCACATCGCAAACACCTGGTTCGTAGCGCTAGGAAACTTCATTTTCTATCTCGGAATCGCGCAACTGGCATTGAAAATTCGGGAGAGACGCAAGGCCAGACGCACCCTAGCGCCCTCGGCTTCGCCGAACCAAAGTTCCGCAACGAGAGGAACGTGAACATGCAGATCGAAGAAGATCTCCGGAGTCTCCTGCGAAATATACTTCGCATTGGTCTCCTGCGTATCCGTTCGTTCGGCGTGAATGGCCGATCCGAAGCCTGGCGGGTGGACCAGCCTTTTCCGAGGTTTTGCCACGGGTGCCCGATCCTTCCCGGTTTGTGGGAAGGGTCGGGGTTCCGGCCCTCTTTTCGGCCCCGTTTTAGTTTCTTCTTTCCTTCCGGTTTTGGACTTCTCCCTTCTCCTCACACCGGATCAACCCTCACCATTCCATCGCCACTTCCCCCATAAAACAAATACGAACCCCACAGCCCACCCTGCGGCGAACTCACCCGTCCACGCTTCACCGAATTCCCGTACATGTATCCCAACTTTCGCATTTAGTTCTAGCCCAGCCGTACCATTCCCTATCCTTCAAGCTACCCTCACAATAACTGCGCGGCCCGCTCCGCAGGAGCAACAAAACTCTTCACCAGAAACTCCTCCGTCGCCGCCGCACGCGGCCGGCCCGCGCGCCACCAAGGGCCCCGCGAACCAAGGAGCCAGCGTAGAAAAAATCGGGACACTCCGGACTCGGATCAACCCCGTTTCGCGGCGGCGTCCGGAACTGCGCCCGTTGCTTGATGCTTCCGCCGCCAGCAACCACCGGAAAACTCCGCGAGCGAAAATACGGCGAATCGCGACCCCCCGTTTTTGTAGCGATTAAAACGAACCCCAATCGTTTATTTTCAATAGCTTACGAGGTGTTTTTAATCTCACCATGTAGCGATTAAAAACCGATGCCAAACACGAAGGACCAGACAACAAAATCAGCAGGCCAGAAGGGGAAGAGGGCACGAAACCGCATCAAATCTCCAACTCCTAACCTCAAAATCACAATCTGTGCGACAATAACCACAGGCGCGCCGCAACCCACGCGCCGCGCACGACGAAAGGGCAAATGGCAGTCGAACTAGCAAAGGGCGTAACGCTCGAACGGCCCGGCGAGGACGAAACCTTCCTCAAGGAAGAAGGCATCCTCTTCGCCTCTCTCGACAAGGTCGTCAACTGGGCCCGCCGCAGCTCCATCTGGCCGATGTCTTTCGGCTTGGCCTGCTGCGCCATCGAGATGATGTCCATGGCCGCCTCGCGCTTCGACGTGGCCCGCTTCGGCGCCGAAGTCTTCCGCGGCTCCCCGCGCCAGTCCGATCTAATGATCATCGCCGGCCGCGTCTCCAACAAAATGGCCCCGGTAATCAAACAGCTCTACGATCAAATGCCCGAACCCAAGTGGGTAATCTCCATGGGCGCCTGCGCCACCAGCGGCGGCGTCTTCAATAATTACGCAGTAGTACAAGGTGTAAATCAGGTAATCCCGGTAGACGTCTACGTCCCAGGCTGCCCCCCGCGCCCCGAAGCCTTACTCTACGCCATCATGCAACTCCAGAAAAAAATCGACGCCGAAAAAGGCAGCTTCCGCCGCTCCCTAAATTTCATTAAGCACTAAGAAATCGCAATCCCGCCACTCCAATCGGCAAGAGCAAGCCCCGCCCGAAAAATGTAGTAGCGCGACAATCGCCGAATACGTTATGTTTCAGCACCGTGCCACACTCGCTAAGACCCACCTTGGCAGCCGCGCTCGCACTCGTGCTCGCGCCGTACTGCGCTCACGCCCAGGATCCAAAACCGAAACAGATCATCACCAAAGTTGTGCCCAACAGCGAAGCGCAAAAACCGGACCACAAACCGGTGCTCGCCGACTATCCGCAGGAGCCGTTCGTCTACGAATCCGTACGCGGCGTGATGCGCTACGAAAACGACGGCAGCGGCTACGTCGACGTCGTAGCGAAAATTCATGTGCAATCGCTCGCCGGCCTCGAGCGAGTCGGCCAGTTAATTTTCAGCTACAACTCCGCGAACGAGCGCCAAGAAGTTCTGCTCGTCCGCGTCACCAAGCCCGACGGCCGCGAAATCAAGGCCGGCCCCGAGGCCCTGCAGGACCTGAGCGCCCCGGTCGCGCACGAAGCCCCGATGTACAGCGACTTGCGCCAAGTTCACGTCACAGTTCCGGGACTGACCGTCGGTGACACGTTGGAATTTCACCAGCGCAAAACCATCACCGAGCCGCTCACTCCAGGCGAATTTTGGAACATCTGGCGCTTCGAGAAGGATGCGATCTGCCTGGACGAGCAGGTAGAACTAAATGTTCCGGCCGACCGAAAACTCAAGCTGGCTTCGCCCGACGAAATCAAGCCAACTTCTCGAGTCGAGACAGGACGAAAAATCTATCACTGGCAAACGAGTCATACGGTACACGACGAAAAGCTCGTAATGCTGTTCAAGAACGAAAAGATCGTGTCCTCGCGAATATTATTTTCGACTTATCAGGATTGGGAAGCAGTAGGGAAGTGGTGGACCAAGCTCGAGGCCCCGCGTCGCGAAGCCACTCCGGAAATCCGCGCCAAAGCCGATGAAATCACTCACAGCGCCAAGACCGACCTCGAAAAAGTCGAGACCGTCTACGAATGGGTCCAGCGAAACATCCGCTACGTCAGCCTTTCCTTTGGCGTCGGGCGCTACCAGCCTCATGCCGCGGCGGAGGTGCTGGCCAATGCGTACGGCGATTGTAAAGACAAAACCACGCTGATCGACGCGCTGCTGGATGCGGAAAACTTGCGCGGTGCCGCAGCGTTG
>JABDFR010000052.1 GCA_013286465.1 Acidobacteriota bacterium
CGAACCCCGCCGAACTAGTCCGCCAGGATGAAGTGACCGCCCAAAATACGTATCGCCTGCTCCCATCAACGGAGTACCTAAACGCAAACCGCGTCCGCAAGCTGCTAATGCAAGAAATGGTGCAAGTGATGGCGGATATCGACGTCTACATAGTCCCCTTCGACTACGGCGACTACACCCCAAATCCAGTAGCGTCGCTGAATTCTTCAGTAACAAACCTAACCGGCCACCCGTGCGTAGCACTCCCCCACGGCTTCGACGAAAAAAACCACCCCACAAGCCTGACGTTCATAGGCAAACTCTACGGCGACGCCGAAATGCTAGCCTTAGCAAGCGCCTACCAAAAAGCCACAAGCTGGCACCTAAAGCATCCAAATCTCTAAGTACCGCCGGCTTGGTCTGAGAGCTGTCGAAGGGCGTCCCTGCCGGCTCTTTAAGAGCGCAATTGTCGGCAACATCTCCAATCGCAGGCAGCGCAGAGTTAAAGTACCGCTGGCGTCCCCGCCGGCATCTTACGAGCGAAATTGCCGGAAAAGAATCAAATCGCGGACGGCCCAAAGCGGTAATTTAACGGCAATTTACTTTTGCAGTCCGCGCGTGATTCACGCCGTACCGAAACGCGGAGTCGTAAGATGCCTGAGGGCAGAAGCGCCAACTCCAAAAGAGGCCACCAATGAAACTAGAAACCATGCACTTCGAATCGCAAGCCCGAGTCGGCTACCTAACTCTAAATCGCCCCGACATCCTAAACGCCATGCACTACCAAGGCGCCCTAGACCTGAATCGCATGGCAGAAATGATTCGCGAAGTCCCCGAAATCCGCCTAGTCCTAATCCGCGGCGCCGGCCGAGCCTTCTGCACCGGCATAGACCTAAAGCAACTAACCGCAGGCCAAATCCCGTCAAGCTATTACGAACTCTGGGACCGCGCCCTAAGAATCCTAGAGCAATCCGAAAAAATAATAATCTGCGCGATGCATGGCTATTCCCTAGGCGGCGGCCTCCAACTAGCCCTAGCCTGCGACATCCGCATCGCCACGCAAAATTGCATCCTAGGCCTGCCAGCAATCAAAGAAGGAATCATCCCAGGCCTAGGCACCTTCCGCCTACCACGTTACATAGGCCTAGGCCGCGCCAAATGGATGGTCCTCTCAGGTGAAAATATAGACGGCCAGCGCGCCAAAGAAATCGGCCTGGTAGATCACGTAGTCCAAGCCGAGACTTTCGGCAACGAAACCGAAGCCCTAGTAAAAAAATACGCAGCCCTATGCAGCGAAGGCACCCTACAATCCAAAATGATGCTAAACATGCCCTTCGACATGCCCCACGGCGAATTCTTCGAAGAATACCTGCGCCGCCAAACCATCGCCCTAAACTCCCCCGATCACAAAGAAGCCCTAAAAGCCTACAAAGAAAAACGCACCCCAGATTTTTCCCAGTAGGGGAGGGTCTTAAAAGAAAATCGCACCACACCGAAAAGTAAAACAGACCCTCCCGCCTTACGGCCCCGCCGTCCGGCCCCTCTGTCGCAGGGGCGGGTATTAAGCCCGCCCGGTTTTCGGCCCTCCTGATTCGATCCTCTTCCCTCCACGCCAATTAAATTTAAGGTATATACTCGCCCGGCCACGAATGAGGTGCGCAATGAAACGTTCCAGCGGCATCACAGTCTCGTCCATCTTCGTATTCATAGGCAGCGGCGCAACGCTTCTGTTCGCAGCAATAATGGTCGCCGCAGGACTCCTCGCCGGAGCTGAGGCGAAGCAAGCAGCATTTATGAAGTACATGATGTTTGTGATCGCAGCGATCGAAGCTGGATTCGCAGCCTGGGGCGTCGCGTCGGCCGTTGGCCTGCTCCGCGTGCGCGAATGGGCAAGAATTTCAATGCTCGTTTTCAGCGCGTTACTTTTGCTGATGTCGGTTCCGGGCTTCGCGATAATCCTGGTGATGCCGCTTCAAATGCCGCCAAGCGCGACTGATCCTGAGCTCGCGAACCATGTCCTGCTAGCGACACGCGTCGGCATGTGTATTTTTTACGCCGCCTTGATCGCCATCGCCGCATTTTGGCTGTATTTTTTCAATTCGCGCTCCGTGCGCGATCAGTTCAAAGGTTTCGCAGCCTTGGCTTCTGGAACCGGCGCCGTCGTCGCAGCAGAACGGAGCACCAATTTCGTCGTTTCGACCGAAGTAACCTCGCCTTCAGCCCACCGGCGACCGCTCAGCGTTTCCATCATCGGCTATTACTTGTTGATTAGTGCCCCACTCGTCGGGATATTTTTCTTTATCAAGTTTCCAGTGCTCATCTTGTGGTTCCTGCTGCGCGGACCTAAAGCGACGGCGGCACTACTGGCGTTTTGTATCGCGCAAGTTGTTATGGGCGTCGGATTGCTAAAGCTGCGCGAATGGGCCCGCATTCTCACCATCTCTTATTTTGCATTTATCGCACTAAATTCGTTAACGATGGCGCTTGTTCCCAGCGCCCAGGCACGCTATCAGGAAGCGCAAGTTGAGATTCAAAGTGCGATGAGCAACTCAATGGCCGGCTTCGGTACAACTCCGGCCCCTATGCATATTCCAGTGTGGATCGGATTAATCTTCAGCCTTCCCCTAATAGCTGTCGTCCTCTGGTTTCTGTCCGCGAGCAAGCCCGCGTTCGTTCCATCCACGCACCAATCGTCCGCCTAGCCAGTAGCGGAGGGTACTTTAGCTCTCCCGCCCATCAGTCCTGCTTTCGAACGAGCATTGCACTCCGCCGCCGCCCCAGCCCCCCAAATAAATTTCATCCGTGACGCATTTCCACCCCCTGCGCTACGATGTGCCGCGCGTCGATCGATCGCACAAAACGATGCGACAGCTGATCCCAAATCATGATCTATGATCTCTCGCCAGTCTGGATTTCTCTTGCGACAAGCATCGTCGCAACGGCCATCACGATGGTCGCCGGCGTCGCGGCCGCCTCCTGGCGCGAGCGACGCAGCGGCTCCGCCTACGCAATCTTCGACGGCGTAGCGCTTCTCCCTCTAGTCTTGCCCCCTACGGTAGTAGGCTTCCTCCTGCTCCTGCTCTTCGGCCGCCACGGTCCGCTAGGCAAGCTGTTTCTGCGCGTAGGCATGACGGTAGTTTTCTCCTGGCCCGCCACAGTAATCGCCGCCGCGGTAGTGTCTTTCCCATTGATGTATCTCACCGCCCGCGCAGCCATCGCCCAAGTAGACGCCCCACTCCTGCAAGCCGCGCGAACCCTCGGCGCCTCCGAATGGCGAGTTTTCCGCCGCATCGTCGTGCCGCTCGCAGCTCCGGGACTTCTCGCCGGCACAATTCTTTCGTTCGCCCGCGCCCTCGGCGAATTCGGCGCCACTCTCATGCTCGCTGGAGACATCCCCGGCCGCACCGAAACCATCCCTCTAGCAATTTATTTCGCAGTAGAAGCCGGCGACATGCGCCGCGCGATCATCTGGTCGGTAATCGACGTCGCCATCTCTCTCTCTCTACTTTTCGCTCTTTATTATTGGGCCCGCCCGCAATCCACCACGCGCGCGCAACTAGGACGCAGCTAAAATGGCCCTCGAAGTCCAAATCGAAAAGCGCCTCGCGGCCTACAATCTCTCGCTAGCCTTCGCCACCGGCGCAAAACCCCTAGCCGTCCTCGGCCCCTCAGGCGCCGGCAAGACAATGACGCTCCGCTGCATAGCAGGTCTGGAGCGCCCCGACACCGGCCGCATAGTCCTAAACAATCGCGTCCTCTTCGATTCCGCCAAGAATATAAATGTCCCCAGCCGAGATCGCCGCGTGGGCCTGCTCTTCCAAAATTACGCCCTGTTCCCACATCTCACCGTCGCCGAAAATATCGCCTTCGGTCTAGATCGACTAGCGCCCTACGAGCGCCTAACTCGCACGCGCGATCAAATCACCACGTTGCATCTCGATGGCCTAGAAAATCGCCACCCGCGCGAACTCTCCGGCGGCGAACAACAACGCGCAGCCCTAGCCCGCGCCCTAGCCACGAATCCCGAAGCGCTATTGCTCGACGAACCGCTCTCGGCTCTCGACACGCACTTACGCTCGCAGATCGAGCACCAACTGTTGGAAACTCTGGGCCAATATCGCGGCGCCGCCCTGCTAGTAACCCACAACATCGAAGAAGCCTACCGCCTAGGCTCCGACCTATTAGTCCTATCGCAAGGCCAAGCCGCCGCCTTCGGCCCCAAAGAAGAAATCTTCCGCCACCCGCCAACAGTAGAAGTAGCCCGCCTAACCGGCTGCAAAAATTTCACTGCCGCCCGCGCAATCTCCCCAAATGAAATCGAGGCAACGGATTGGCGCTGCCGCCTCCGCGTAACCCAAACCATCGCAAAACCCATAACGCAAGCAGGCATCCGCGCCCATCAAATCGATTTCGTAGAAAGCCACACCGCAACGCAAACCGCCCCAACCGAAAACGTCTTCCCGTGCTGGCCCGTCAGCACCAGCGAAACCCCATTTCGAATCACCCTCTATCTAAAACTACACAAAGCCCCAACAACAAACGACGCTCCCGACCTACAAGCCGAAGTCTTCAAAGAAAAATGGCAGCAATTCAAAGATGGCCCACTCCCCTGGCACGTCTGCCTCTCGCCGCAATCGCTAATGATCTTTCCTGAGTGATTTGACTCGGAAGCAGGGCGAACTCCATTTCAGCGGGAGACGATTAACGGCGAATAATTTAATCAGTGGCGGCAGCAGTACAAACGAACACCGGGATAAAGACGAGAGTCCACACTAAAATCGACACGCCGAAGCTTCTCTTACCTTTGATGTCCGGCAAACGGTGGAAAAACCAAATAGCTACGCAGCTTGCTAACCATAGAATTGCGCCCATAACAGCAATGCTCGATTTGTTTGCCGTCAGCAACCGAGCGCCAAATCCAAGCCAAGGAGAAAGTGCCGGCACTCCTGCAATTGCGATGACCGTCGGCGGTAGCTTGCGCGTTGGCAAGGTGAGATTCTACATGCGCGCACCGGCGCCCGCGTATTTAAAATGCTTCATGAATTCCACTCTTGAATAGCTTTGGCTTCTCGCCGTCGCCGTTTCTTCCATCTTAAATTTCAAATCTGAAATTTGAAATTTCCGTTGCCGTTGCTTTTGCCTGCGCCTTTGCTTTTTTTCCCCGGAGGGGCGCTGGCTTGCGAAAATGTGGGCTACCGGCTAAGTGTGAACACACTCACGGTTTTCCGCGATTCATCGTCCAACTTCGTAGAAGAACCTGCGACTAAGCCCGAACGACTCCGCAGCGCGGACAAGATCCCTGCGAGGACAACAACAGAAGAGCGGTGCCACAGAAGGGACAAACCGTATCAGAGGCAGGAGCAACCGCAGCCAATTTCTCTTTAAGCGAAGGCCCCTGAGGCACCCGCGAAATATGAACCAGTGTAAATATCGCGAAGACAGGCACCGCAACGCGCATAACCCACTCAAAGATCCAGTCATGCGCCGTCAAAGGGATCATCCAAACCGCAACACCTAAAATCACCAACACCGCCAAAAATGCCCAAGCAACCGCCGGCCGCGTCCCGCGCGGAACATGCGGCAATCGCCCACAAGCCGTACAACGCCACCTCCGCCGAAATCCCAGCGGCAACAAAGGAATCCAGAAAAGATGGCAAACATCAAAGCTGCGAATCTGCTCGGACCGGCGAGCCCGCCCGCAAAAGAGGCAGTAGTCGTTCCGAAACGCAGTCCGCTTAGGACGAAAATTATAAATGCCGTAAACGAGTAACACAGCCGATCCCGCCCTACTTAAAATGCTTGGTAAATTCCACGCTCAAGCTATAAGTCCCATTGATATCCCGCAGCGCAATAATCGAAACATCCCGCCGCAACGCATACTGCACCTGAATCACCTGCTCCTGCTGCGAAGCCGCATTCGAACTATAAGTAATCGTGACCGCCTTGCCCACCTGCTCTTCAATCGTCACGCGCGCCGCAGCGTTTTGCTCCGAAGCAGTCCCCGCCAAAAATGGATCCACGCGAAATCGCGAAATCCCAAATAATTTTTCAATCCGTCCGCCCAACTGGCTGGAAATCGCCTCCGAAAGCAGCGCGGTCGCTCCATATCCCTGCGTAGTATTCGCCGAAGAAGATCGCAGCGCACTCTCCGTCCCTGTGCTACCCAGCGCCAACAAAGCAATAATGTCGCTATCCGGCAAAGGCGGATCCGAGCGATAAGAAAGCGAAAGATTGCTGGCCGCCCCGGTAAAATCGAGAGTCACCTCATACTGGCTGATGGTGGTAGTCGCCTCCACATTCAAAATCGGATCCAAGCGGAACGGATTCGAAAAAATAATATCCCCGCGCGAAAGCTGATATTTATTCCCGCGAAAAGTCATCTCCCCATTCAGCAAATGAATATTCCCCAACAAAATCGGCCGCTCCCAAGTCCCGCGCAATCGCATCGTCCCTTCAAGCTCCACCTGCGCCCCACTCCACTGCATCCGCGCATTGGGCGCGGTGGTCCCCTCCAAATCAAATTGCAAATTCCGCAAAAAAGCCGAAGTAGTAGTCGGCCCCTGCACGCTCCCCGACGAAGCCGTCAAAAGCGTTGCCATATCCACGCCCTCAGCAAAAAGCAACCGGCTAACCTGCACGCTCCCCGACAAAATCGCCGCGTCCGTCCCCCCCGTCAAATGCAAAGTCCCGCCCACGAGCCAGCTCATCCCCACCGGATAACGAATCCGCACCTGCGGCGCCGCCACATCCAGCTGATAACGCAAAGGCCCGTCGCCGTAACTCATAGCCCCGCTCAAAACCAAATCGCCGCCGCCAGATTGCGCCTTCAAATTATCAAAGAGAGCCCGCGAGCGATCGAAAACAATGTCGCCCTTCAAATGGCTCAACCCAGTAGGAAAGTCCGCGTAGCTCAAAGAAGCATCCGTAAATCGCACCCGCCCGGTAATCGACGGATTCGACATCGTCCCCTCCGCCGTCACCCTCACATCCGCGCTACCCCGCGCATGCAAATCCGGCAAAATCCCCGCCAGCAATTGCAAATTCACTTTCCCCGATACATCCAGATTAATCGGCCGCGTCCCATCAAATCGCGCCGACCCGGAAATATGAAAGTCCGAATCCGTCCCCAGCAAATTCGCCTGCGAAATCGAAATCTGCTTCCGCCGGAAAACCACTTTCGCCGGCCCTTCATTCTTCAAAGTCACAAATTCGTAAACGAGCTCAATCTTGGAAATATCCGCATCCACCGAAAGCGATCCCAGATCAGCCAATCCGCCAGCCACAGCAAAATTCCCGCTAACAATCGTATGCCCGGTAAGCCCCTTCGCACGCGCTCCCGCCCCCATCAAAGGATCAAGATCAAAATTCGCAGCCGTAGCGCTCCCACTCACCGGATAATTTCCGCCCAATCCCAAATCGAAACTCCCCTGCAAATTTCCAGTCCCCATCTGCGACGCCACCTCCAAATGCACCTTGCGTCCATCCGCCACTGCATGCGCCTCAAGATTCCCCTGCGCCTCCGCCCCAAATTTCAATCCCTCAAACCGCAGCGCCGCCTCGCCCTGCAACCCCGAAATCGGCCCCTGCCCATGCGCGTCAAATCCAAAAGTTCCCCCCACCGGCGCAAGCCGCGTCTGCAGCTCAGGAATATTTTCAAGCGCGATACCCTCGCCATTCAGCCGGAACGCGTATTCTTTTTCATGCGGTTGGTAAGAAACCTCTCCGGTGATTTGCCCCTTGCCGCTCTGCACCAGTTGCGCCCGCGTAAATTGAATCTCATCGCTGCGCACATGCAATTGACCGGTCAGCCGCTCAAATTTCACGTCCCAAGCGTTGATCTGCTCGAGTGTCACGTCCCCGTCAAAAGCCGGCTCCGCCCGCGTCCCGCCCCCGGTAAATTGCCCCGAAAGCAATCCATCTATTGGAACGTGCGTCCCCGCAAAAGCTTGCACCTCACTCAAAGGATTGCGAGTAATTTCAGCTCGCGCATCCCACGGGCTGCTCGGCAAAAAAGAAAAATCTCCATCCAGCTTCAACCGCAATTCCCCGGTCACCGAAGAATGTCCGCTCTTCAGCGACAGATTCGTAAGCTCCAAATGCTCGGGCGAATAATCCATGTCCCCGGTCATCTCATCCCAGAAAATATTGTCGTAACCCGGATGCTCCACGCGCATCTGCCCCGCAAACGTCGGCCCCACAATCGGCCCCAGCAATCGCCCTTTCCAATCCACAACTCCCGAAAAAACATGCGTGCCCGATTCTTTGCCGCGAATCGCGCCAATAAAATCGTCCCATTTCTTCAAATCCTCCGTATGCAACGAAACTTCCAGCCCCGAATCGCGCCCGCCCAAAGGCCCATCCATGGTCAGTTGCGTATCCGGCGTGTCAATTTCGCTCTGCTTGGTAAGCACCGCCAGCGTGTCCTGCGAATAATCAAAATCGATCTTCGCCGTAGCCGGAATTTTTCCCGGCGCAAGCTCCTCTGGCGCCGACCAGTGCATCAATCCCTTCGTTTCGAAATGATCGAACCCGCCGCTCCAGGTATTCACCGCATCCGCCTCGAGCACCGCGTCCCAATCCAATTCCTGCACCGGAAAATTCGGATTCTCCAGCGCCGCAAAAATCTGCGCCAGGCTCATCCCCCGCAATTTCGAATCCACGCGAAACGCAGTATTCTTAAATTGCATCGCCAGCCGCGCCTCCAGCGTCCCGCCCAGTGCCTTCGCGTGAAGCTCCGGCACCGAAAGTTCCTTCGTCGTAATCTGGTAATCGCCCCAAGCCTCCATGCCCTCCGTGTGGAACCACACGTAAGGCAAATCAATCCCACTCGCGTCAAAATGCCCCGCCCCAGTCCAGTCTCCATTCGTCACTTTCGCCGTCCCCGAAAATTCCAGGTTGGCATCCGGCGTAGTCGGCTTTCGCAAAATCGTGCGCACATCCTCGAGCGCCAACTCCCCGCGGTAATGCAAATTCCAATCATCGCTCGCAAAGCTGGCCATCTCCGCCCGCATATCGACCTCGGAATGCGGCAGCTTCAATCTCAATTCATCGAGCGAAAGCCCGTCGCGCGACATCGTAAATTTCGCCGCAATGTCCGAACGGAACGGCATGAATCTTTTGGCTGCCACTTCCACTTTTTCCCAGCTCAATTTCCCCGCATAAACATCTTTCCCGGGCGCGCCTTTGTCCCCGCCCGCCTCGTAATTCATCACAAAATCGAAATTGTCGCCCTCCGCCGCCAGCGGCGCCTGCACATCGTTGTAAAAAATGGTCCCGTCATTTATCTGCAGCTTGCCGATTTGCAGGTCAAACAACTCTTCGCGCCACGGCCGCGGCGCCACAGCAGCATGCGGTGGCGCCGGCACATTGCTCTTGCCGTTCGCGTCATAGCGAATAGCCACTTCCGGCTTATCCAGAATCAATTCATCCAGCGCATATTTCTGGCTGAAAAATGAAACAATCCGCACCTTCGCGCTCACCCGGTCCGAATGACCCAGCGGCGGCATCCCCCGATCCTCAAGCCCATGCAAAGTCAGGTTGTCGAGCTCGAATCGCAATCCCCACAGCCGCAATTGAAATCGCCCCAACTCCACTTGTGTCCCGGTCGATTTTTCAATCTGCGCCACCACCGCCCGCCGCAACCAAAGATTCGCCACTCCCGTATTCCAAATAAAAATCAGCGCCCCGAAAAACAAAAACACGGACGCCCAGATCACATGAAATAAATGTCTCCAACGCAGCTTCATGATTTACCCGGCGCCGCAAAGATCTCCACGCGCAGACGCGGCCGCGCCTCGTCCAGCCACTTCGTAGCCCGCTGATTAATAATTTTCTCGGTCAACAACCGCCGGATATCCGCATGCACATCCTCAAGCGGCGGCACTTTTTCACCATGCTCCTGCGCCTGCTTCGTGAAATCCCCGTTGTAATATTCCTCAATCTCGCTCTCGCTCACCTGCGCCGCAGGCCGGAATTTGTAATCCATGAACCTCGAGAGATATATCTGCAATTCCAATTGCCGCCGCACGGCGTTCTCGGTAAGTCCCGCAGCCGCGATCTCCCCTCGAAATGCCTCCGCGGAAGGAAACCGTTTCGCCAGATCGTCGTAAGCCTGCGTCACGTCCTCCGCTTTCGGCTGCCCGAACCGCGCCGTCTGCGCTTCGGTATTCACGATCCACTGGTCGGTAAGCTCACGCAGTAAATCCGCCCGCGACCCCGCCTTGCCATCCACCAATTTCTGAAATCCCGCCAACTCGTTCAGCTGGCTCTCGGTAACAATGTCCCCTTCAATCCGCGCCGCAATTCCATCCACCGTAACTGTTCCGCCAGACGATATCGGCAGGTTTATTACTTCTCTGGGGCTCTGCGCGCTCGCGCCGCGTCCCGCGGCCAGCAAGCCCACCACAAAAATCGCGATCGCAATCCAACGCCTCATCAAAACACCGGCCCAATATTGAAAAAGAATTGAAAGTGCGGCAATCGCTGCGTCTCCGGCTGCATCGTAGTCGGATTCGTAAACGAAAACTGCGCCGGATTAATCTGATACCCAAAATCCACCCTCACCGGCCCGATCGGCGTCGCATAACGCAGCCCCGCTCCCACCGTATGCGAAAAATAATTCAAATCCGTCAAAGACGACGGCGTATAGCGAAACGTAATGTGGCTCAAATCCGTGTAAACGTTCCCCGCATCATAAAAAACCGTCCCGCCAATGCGATTCCCCGCCCACGGCAGCTTCAACGGAAACCGCAATTCCTGATTGAACGCCAGCAGCGCCAACCCACCCACCGGAAATCCAGTAACCGGATCGCGCGGCCCCGCCTGATTCAATCCAAATCCCCGTATCGATTGCCCGCCCCCGGCAAAAAATCGCTCCGGCAATGGAATCTCATCCACGGTGGTGTCTGGAAAGGTATGTTCCACGCCGAACCGAATCGCGCGCGCAAACACAAACGACCGCCCGAACGGGTGAAACGTAGAATTCTGAACAAAGAAGCGTACAAAGCTGGCGCTCGAACCGACCGCCTTCGCCGCCACGCTAAAATCCACCGAGTTATACATGCCCTTCGTCGCGTCCGCGGCATTATTCCGCTTATCGCGCACCCAGCTCACCCCAAATCCCGAAATCAGCGTCGGCTGGCTAAAAAGCGGAATTTCATCCGGCGCAATTTTCAAGGAACTCGCAATCACGATCACATGCCGGAAAAAATACCGGAACAGCAGCGAAGTTTGCGGCGAAACCGAATCCACAAATTGCACCGCGGCCTCATACCGCTCCGAATTAAAAGTATTGATGTCCTGCGACTTATCCGCATAAGTCGTAAGCTGCACGTTAAAATGCGGATTAGCCAAAAAGTGCGGCGCCGTATAAGTCAGCACCGCCCGATACTGCAGCGTGCTAGCCCGCACCTTGAACGAAATCGATTGCCCCCGCCCCTCCACATTATTTTTCCCAAATTCAAAAATCACTCGAGGGCTAGCCGTGAACGAAACTCCCGAAGGATTCGATCCGTTCCCAGGCAATTCTTGCAATTCAATTCCACCGCCGTACCCGATCGTATAGCGCCGCCCCTCTTCCACCGCCACCACCACCGACTTATCCGTATCCGTCCCATCCGGATTCTGCGGCGCGATCTGCACGCGATTAAATATCGCCAGGTTGTACAGCTTCCTCTGCGATTCCACCACATCGCCCTCGCGCAAAGGCCCTCCAGGCTTCACCGCCACTTCCCGCGCGATTAACCCATAGCGCGTATGCTCGTATCCGGTCAGCAGCACTCGCAACACGTTCACGCGCTGCCCTTCCTTGATCTTGAAAACCACATTCACTTTGCTCGGATCATCGGTCGGTGTAGCCTGCCCCTCCACCTGCACGTCCGGAAATCCGTCGTTGTAATACAGCGCCAATATATTGTTGCGGTCCCCGGCCAGGTTGCTCTCCGAATAAGGCTCGCCCGGTGACAGCCCCAGCACGTCCGACAACACCTTCGTATTGATCGTCTGATTCCCGTCAATTTTCAAATCCGCCACTTTCGTCTGCGGTCCTTCCACGATGTCGTAATGCACCGAAAGATCGCCGACTTTTCCCTTCACGTCGTCGATCACGTTCGATTTCACCGCCGCCTGCAAAAATCCGTTGGCCTGATACAGCCCCAAAATCGAATCCGAGTCGTCTTTCACCATGCGCTGGCTGAATTTCCCGCGCACCGCAAACGATTTCGTCTGCAACTGCAACCGGCTCGTCAAAATCTGGCTGCTGAAATATTTGTTCCCCGCAAACGTCACGTTCAAGAGTTCATGCTTCTCGCCCGGTGTCACCGTATAAGTGATCAAGCGCTCGTTTTTCGCCGTATCTTCCGTCGTCGAATAATCCGCCTGCGAATCGAAATAACCAGCCCGCTGCAAATCATCGCGTATATTCCGCAACCCCTCTTGCAGCAAATCCTCATCCACCGCACCTTCCGCATAAATCGGCAGTAGCTTCCGCAATTTCCCCTTGCTGAATTTTGCCCCCACAACTTCCACGCGCACCCGCGGCCCCTCGGTAACTTCCAGCGTCAAAGGCAACCGGTTCGCCGCCGCGTCATACTCCCCGCGTTTCACGCTCGCGTTCGCCCCAAGATATCCTTCACCCACAAGTTTTTTCCGCAACCGGTCAGTCGCCTTAGTCAATCGCGCCGAAGTAACTTCCTGCTTGGTCTTCAATCGCGAAAGCTTCAAAAGCTGCGCGTCCGCCATCGCGCTGTGATTCACCAAAGTAATTGTCCCAATCCGCGCCCGCGGCCCCGGCGCAATCCGCACATTCACGTCCATCTGCTGCGTCTCTTTAATCGGCGCGAGCGCGTATCCAACATGCGCCACGTAAAGCCCTTCATCCCGCAACGAATCGCTCAACCGCGCGATTCCCTCGGCCAGCACTGCCTCGCGGAACGGCTCACCCAGCGGCATTCGCAGCGCCGCCAACGCGCTGGCCTCGGTAGGCGGCTCCTTCAATCCCTCAATCCGCAAAACATTGTTAAACAAATTCTTCTGCACCACGAAATCAATCCGCAGCCCCTCGGCTACGGGACTCGCATCGGTGCGAATTTGCGCGTATCGTCCGGTGGCATAAAGCAATTTCAAGCTGGCCCGTTCCGCCTCCATATCAAACGGCTTCCCAACTTCCAGCGGCATCACCGGCAATTTATCCGAGAGCGCATAACCAGTAGCATCCACAATCCGAATCTCCGCCACTTGCTTGCCTTCCACCGCCGCCTCACCAGCCTGCCCCCGCGCGCAAACCGCCGCGCCGAAGCACACTATCGCCGCTAGTGCCGCCCGCGCCGCGAATCCCGCAGCCGCGCGCGCCACGCTTCGTTTATCTCCCGGAAAAATGATTGTGTGACCCCGTGATGCGCGCCCTGGCCAGGCTGCGCCCATTGGTGAGACGAGCGGTTAGTATAGCCGTGTTGCCCCGCCGATTTGAATTGGCGCTATGATGGATTTGTTCGGCGGCGAACAACCGATGGATTCACCGAATGTAGCTCAGGTCTTTAGACCTGAGGCTGTTGTCTGTAGCCTCGAATCACCGCCGCGCCGCATACTGCTGCCAATGGACGCCCAACAAAAAGACCGCTATTCCCGCCAAATCCTATTCGCCCCGATAGGCGAATCCGGCCAACAACTCCTCCTAAATTCCAAAGCAGTCCTAGTAGGCTGCGGCGCCACCGGCACAGCCGTAGCCAACCTGCTAATCCGCGCCGGCCTAGGCGCCCTGCGCATAATCGATCGCGATTTCGTAGAGGCCTCCAATCTCCAACGCCAAACCCTCTTCGAAGAATCCGACGCCCAAGAAAATCTCCCCAAATCCATCGCCGCAGAAAAACGCCTGAAAGCCATAAACTCCCAATCCCAAATCGATCCCATCGTCGCCGACCTAACCCCAAAAAACGCCCGCCAACTGCTAGCCAATTTCCCAATAATCCTGGACGGCACCGACAATTTCGAAACCCGCCTGCTAATCAACGACGCCGCCATAGCCCTAAACACCCCGTGGATCTACGCCGCAGCAGTAGCCAGCACCGGCGTAACAATGACGATCCTCCCAGGCGAAACCGCCTGCCTAGCCTGCCTGCTAGAAACCGCCGACGCGGATAACGCCGCCCACCAAAACGACGCCACCTGCGACACCGCCGGCATCCTAAACTCCGCCGTAAACGCCGTAGCCGCCATCGAATCCACCGAAGCCATCAAGCTACTGATCGGCCAGCGCAACGCGCTGCACCAGCGCCTAATCTCGCAAGATGTCTGGACCAACGAAACCCGCGCCATCAAAGTAGCCCGCAACGAAAACTGCCGCGCCTGCGCAAAAAAGACTTTCCGCTACCTCGAAGGCTCCGCCCAACCCCACATCACCCTATGCGGCCGCGACAGCGTACAAATCCACGAGCGCCATCGCACCCTAGATCTAAAAGCGTTGCACCAAGCCCTCACCAACACCGCCACCGAAGTTCGCAGCAACAACTATCTTCTGAGCTTCCAAGTAAATTCCTACAAAGTAACCGTCTTCCCCGACGGCCGCGCCATCATCAAAGGCACCCGCGACCCCGCAGTAGCCCGCACCCTCTACGCCCGCTACATAGGCTCCTAAGTACAGCAGGCGTCCCGCCGGCATCTCACGACCCCGACTCGAACCACAAGCACCGCACACCGCCGCATCGCTCCCCGCAAGACGGCCCCGTTTTCGTAGGGGCGGGCCTTCAGCCCCGCCCGCCTTTCGGCCCCAGGAGCAAACCCCAGCCAACCCCGCGCCAACTCCACACACCCGCCCAAACAAGAAATGCGTCCGTAGAATCCGTCCTAGTTTTGAAAGCAATTTTCCGTCAGCAGAAAGCCAACGTCCCAACGAAGCCCACAATCAAGCGAACCGCTTCAAAGCCGCCTGCCGCATCGCCGACCGATCCATATTCTCCCGAGTATTCATCAAAGTCAGCAAAGTACTCAAAACCCGAGCCTTCATCTCATCCGTCATCGGAAACCCGCTAATAGCCACTTTCACCACGCGCTCGCCACGATCCGCAATCTGCTTATAAAGCTCCGTCTGCCGCTCGTGCACCGTACGCCCCAGCGCCGTCTCCCGCCGAATCGCCGCGCATTCCTCATCAATCGAAAGCGTATAGTGCAGCAAACACAACCGCACCTCCACCAACCCTCCAGGCATGGGAGCCTTGCAACCCTTCGATCCGCAACTAACCTGCGCACCAAGCATAAATTGTCTGTACCAACCTGTAACATCCTATCGGCACAAAATCCACATTCCTGAATCCTCAATGCCCTCAATGCGTTACGTATTTCTTTGCACCACGAGGGCACCTCAGGGGTGATCAAATGGCAACTAGCTGAAGTCGGGGAAACGCGGCCCGGTACAACCCTGCCTCGAGCGTGAGGAACCAGCACTCGCGCTCAACCGCATGCGCCCCGATCAAGAAATCGGCAAGGATCGGTCGCGGTCCCGCATCCCGCCGCTCGCGCTGGCGGCCGGCGTAGGCCTGAAACGCCCGTCCAGCCGTTCGCCATATCGATTCATCCAAATCCCAATCCACCGAAATCCGGGTGTCCCGCAAAAAACCACCAAGGAAAGCCTCGTTCCGCCGGGGCATGGCCATCAGCTCGGCGAATACGGGAGCGGATATGACTAGCCTTCCCCGGGCCATAGCCTCATCGAGCGCGTGGTTGGCCATGCCACTAAGCTCGGCATCCGCGTCCCAAAGCGCAGCAATGACGTTCGTATCAACCGCCGTCGTCATCGCCCTCGCAACTCTCGAATCTTGCCCACAATCGCTTTTCGACCAGAGGGCCACCCTGGAATCCCGATCCCCCGGTACTTTGCAAATGGGCTCTTCTCGCGAACCGGCCGAACCCGCATAGCCGCGCCATCCTCTTCAAAAATCAACTTGTCGCCCGGCCCAACTCCCAAAGCCCGCCGAATCTCGCGCGGCACGGTGATCTGCCCCTTGCTGGTGATCTTCGCCTGTTTCCTCAGCGCCTTTCGCATTTCCTTACTTTATCACACATCGCCTTACATTTTGGAGGCGTAATCCCACGCGCCGAAGCCGTTGTAGGGGCGGGCCTTGGTGTTAAGTCCCGCCCAGTTTTCGTCCCCGAATTAGACGTCGCCGTTTTTCGTAGGGGAGGGCCGAATTAGCCCTCCCGCGATGACCGAACTTCGCGTCCCCGCGCGTCCCGAATCGCCGTTCGTCCCAAACTTTCAATCGTTCATCAATCGATCTCTACGCAAACGGGCCCTGATGAACGAAAAAAAGGCCGGACGATAAAGACAGCAAATCGCCGGTCTTTGTTCCCAAGTTTCCCCAGCGCGCGCCCGTGCACAAAAACTAAAGCGATCGCAAAGCGGTGCTCGCGGGTGGCTTGGTGCTCAAGAATGCCGGCACGGCACGCCGGTGCGCCCATCGAACTACGTATTAATACGGATGACGGACTCGCCACCCCCATGCTAGCGTCGTTAGGATTTGCCCATGATCGGCGCACTTCAAATTCGACGCTGTACCGCCACACCCAGCGCTGACGGCTGCCTCTTCCCGCCAGCTCCCGCCATACCCTTCCCACCCGCGCATCCCCCGGTCCCGAAAATTTCTAATCGGGAACCATTTCGATTAGAAATCCCCGCAACCGGCAGAAAACGAAGACTCGACGGTCGTTCTAATCGGGAATACCACCCATCATTTCAGACAACCAAGAGATCGCCCGCATCGCGCCTCCTGAACGAACTCCCCAAGGGAATAAACTCCCCGGCAAACAGGAAAAGGTTCACCGCGCACCCGTCATTTTTGTTTCGGGTTCGAGACAGCTCAACCGTTTATTTTCATCAACTTACGGACAATTCTACCTGTACCCATGTTTCGGGTAGAAAACTGGAGAGGAGAACAGAACACGAAAAGAAATTCGCCAACAAAAGGAAAAAACTCACAAAGCACCCCCCATTTTTGTTGCGATTAAAATCAATCCCCACCGTTTATTTTCTTCAATTTACGGCGCATTTTAATCGCACCATGTTGCGATTAAGGCGAAGAAAAGGAGCACCACGACTATTTGCTGGTGTGCGCCTAGTCAACCTGTGTAATAATCCGCCGCAGTTATCGCGGCGCGGGGTCGCCGCTCCGGAGCGTTCCTGCCTCTTCGTTAAATTCGGATTCAATTGGGAGACGAATTATGGCTTCTGAAATTCCGGCTGGGGACGCGCGTCCGCGGCTGATGGCATTTTTCCGGCGGCATCGCGGGGCATTCGCTGTGTCGATCTTTGCGGTGATCGTGCTCAGCCTGGTAGGGCCGACCATCGCGCGGCAAATCTTCAAGCTTGGATTCGGCAGCGAAGAAAATGAGCCTGCGGACTTTGTGCGCAAGCGCGCGGAATGGTTTTTCCGGGCGCGCGCTTCGAATCATGGGCACATTCCGAACGCTCTGCGGCTGAAAGCCATCGGCCAGCGCGATGCGCGGATTCGCGAGGAAGGCACGTTCGCTTCGCACTTCGCGCCGGCGGCGATCACCATCTCCAATACGCACTGGACGCCGATTGGGCCGCAGCCGTTGACGAACGAAGATCCGTTTGGAACCGCTTCGGGGCGCATGAATGCGCTGGCGGTGGACACTTGCGATGCTACGAATAATACGGTTTATGCCGGGGCGGCGGATGGGGGCGTTTGGAGGACCACTGACGGCGGGACGACTTGGGCGGCGATGACTGATGCGCAGCCTTCGATTTCGAGCGGATCGATTGCGCTGGTGGCTTCGGGGACGAATTGCGCGGCGACGACTGTTTATTACGGGACGGGCGAGGAAAATTTCGCGGGGGACAGTTTGTACGGCGCGGGAGTGCTGAAATCTACGAACGCGGGGACGAGTTGGGCGGCGGATGCGACGTTTACGGCGGGGCAGCCGCAGGACGAATTTGCGGCGGCGCCGTACATCGGATCGCTTTCGGTGAAGCCGGGGAATAGCAGCGTGCTGCTGGCGGGAATCCAGGGCACGGCGACGATTACGTCCGGACTGTGGCTCTCGACGGATGCGGGCGTGCATTGGACTTTGCACAATCCTACGAATCCGACTTTGGATTTTGGTACTGGCGCGGCGTTTGATCCGAACGATTCGACGGGGAATACGGCGTTTGCGGCGATGGGTTATCCGTTTGGGGATGCGCCGTTGGTTAGCGCGCACGTTTGTACGGCGTCGCCTTGTAATGGCGTTTTTAAGTCCGCGGATGGCGGCGTGACTTGGACGCGGCTGACTGGACTGGACACGGCGATCAATAATGCGCTGGGCGCGAATTCGTCGACGAAATATGGACGCATCAGCATTACGGTGAGCACGCCGATTCCTGCGGGCAGCGGGAATGCGGCGAATACGGTGATTTTTGCGGCGATCGCGGATGGCACGACTTCGTCGAGCCGATTTTTGGCGTTTGCGAAAAGCACGAATGGCGGAACTTCGTGGTCGGTGCTGACTTTCGAGCCTTTCTGCCAACGCGGATCGAATTCGGGGCAGTGTTTTTATGATATGGCGCTGGCGATTCAGCCGGGGAATCCGTCGGTGCTTTTTGCGGGGGGCGCGGCTGGCGCGATTGCGAACAGCTCGAATCCCGAACCGAGTCTGCTGCGCTCGCTCGACGGTGGAGGTAGTTGGGCTGACATCACCGCGGATAACGCTGGACATCCGGACTTTCCGCAAATTCACGTAGATCATCACGCGATTGCTTTTTCGCCGGACGGGACAAAAGTTTATGTCGGTAACGATGGCGGCGTGTGGAGCTCGACGGACGCGATGACGGCCGCGGCCGGCTCGCAGCACTGGACCGATCTCAATAGCGGATTGCAGACGCTGCAATTTTATCCGGCGATGTCGGCGCATCCGACGAACACCAGCGCGGCTTTCGGCGGGACGCAAGACAACGGCAGCATGGCTTACAGCGGGGCGTTGGCTTGGACTTGGCTGCCGCTGTGCGGCGATGGCGGCTGGACTTCGGTTGGGCCGGCTTCGGCGAGCGCTTTCACTGTGTTTATCGTTTGCGATGCGGTGGGCAACGGGAACACGATTTTCCGGAGCGTCGATAGCGGCTCGAGTTTTACTTCTGCCGACGCGGGAATTAATTTCAATCAGGGCGTGGCGTTCATTCCACCGTTTGTCGCGGATCCTGAAGCGCCGTCGAATGTTTATTTCGGGACGAGCCGGTTGTGGCAATCGAAAAATTCCGGGACGTCGTGGGTTTCGATGGCGGGCGGGGCGGATTTGACGGCGGGCGGCGGCGACGTGATCACTACGATGAGCGTGGCGCCGGCGGATTCTAATACCGTGTATGTGGGTTCGGGCGAAGCTGCCGTGCAGGTGTCGACGAATGCGCTGAAGGGAAGTTCGGCGACGTTCTCGATGGTGGTTGCGGGATTGCCGACGCGCTCGGTGACGCACATTGCCGTCGATCCAGCGACCGCGGCGACGGCCTATGTGACTTTTTCGGGTTTTTCGGGATTTGGCGATACCGACGGGCACATTTTCAAAACTACCAGCACTGGCTCGTCGTGGACCAGCATCGACGGCGATCTGCCGAACGTGCCGGTGAACGATTTGCTGCTCGATCCCGAAGATCCTGAGAATACGATTTACGCGGGGACTGATATCGGCGTGTTCGCCACTTCAAATGGCGGGGCGCATTGGAGCACTCTCGCGCCCGGCTTGCCCAACGTGGAAGTGCTTTCACTGGCGCTGCAGGACTCCAATCGACTGTTGCTCGCCGGGACACATGGGCGCAGCGCTTGGGAATTTGCGCTGCCGGCGATTGGCAATCCTACGCCGGCGATTTCGGCGTTGAGTCCGTTATCGGTGAACGCCGGCTCGCCGCAATTTACTTTGACGGTGAGCGGCTCGAATTTCTCGGCGAATTGCGTGGTTAATTTCAATGGCGCCGCGCTTACCACCAATACTGCCGGGCAGCCTACGGCATTGACCGCGACCGTTCCGCCCGGTGACCTAACAGCAGGTGGGACGTTCCCAATCACCGTTACGGATACGGGCACCGGAAACACGTCGACGCCATTTACGTTCACGGTGACAGGGCCCATGATCACTTCGATTTCGCCGACGTCGACGACCGCTGGGGCCGCGCAATTCACGCTCACGGTGAATGGCTCGAACTTCTCGGCGAATTCCGTGGTGAATTTTAACGGCACGGCGTTGACGACCAGCACGGCGGGCCAGCCCACTTCGATCACTGGCACAGTCACTGCCGCGTTAGTCGGTACCGCGGGAATGTTCCCGGTGACGGTGACTGACAGTGGTGCCACTTCGAATAGCGTCAACTTCACTGTGAATCCGGCGGCTGCGCCGGATTTCTCGTTTGGCACAATTACTAGTTCTCCTGCTAATGCGACGGTTGCGGCCGGGGGATCGGTAACCTACACAGTGCCGATCAACGCGATCGGCGGCTTCTCGTCCAGCGTCGCACTCACCTGCACGAGCGGCCTGCCGACGAAGAGCAGTTGCAGCGCAGCGTCCGCAACTCCATCAACGCCGGGAATGCTGACGATTTCAACAACTGCAAGCTCGCTTCTGCCAGCA
>JABDFR010000053.1:0-18556 GCA_013286465.1 Acidobacteriota bacterium
TCCCGTGGTGCTCGTCGGCGGCGGCAGCATCTTGCTATCCGACAAAATTGAGGGCGCATCTGAAATTCGGCGGCCCGAGCACTTCGACGTCGCCAATGCCATCGGTGTGGCTATCGCACCGGTGAGCGCGCAGATCGATCGCGTATTTTCGTACGAAGAATATTCGCGAGATGCGGCGCTGGACGAGGCGAAGAAGCAAGTTGTCGAAAAAACGCGCTTGGCGGGAGCGGACGAAAGCAAAATTGAAATCGTCGAGCTCGAGGAGATTGCCATGGGCTATCTTCCCGGCCACGCAGTGCGCATCAAGGCCAAGGCCGCGGGGCCGCTCGCTCCCGGCCGCACCACGGCGCAAGCATCCGCATAGTTCCTATCCGCATTTCGACGAGGGAGAAACATGCGATCGATTCATCTCGAGGAACTCACGTGGCCGGACGTGAAAGCGGCCATGAAAGACGGTGTGGATACAGTGGTGTTCGCCGTCGGCGCGACCGAGCAGCACGGCCCGCATCTGCCGCTGGCTTGCGATAGTTTGATCGGCGGCTCGCTCGCGGAATTGACGGCGCGGCGGCACGAGAAGGCGCTCGTCGCTCCCACCGTGCGCGTGGGCTGTTCGCAGCATCACATGGCTTTCCCCGGAACCATGAGCATCAATTCACCGGAACTTCAAACCGTGCTCTTGGATTACATGGAGACGCTTTTTCAGCATGGCTTCCGTCGCGTGGTGATGATTCCGAGCCACGGCGGAAATTTCGCGACGGTTGCTGAAACCGCGCGCGCGGCGCGCACGAAATGGCCCGATAAACAGATTGTCGCTTTTACCGATCTGAATCGCTTGCTCGAAGTCGCCTTCAAGATGTCCGCGAAATTCGGAATTTCTCCGGGCGCATCCGGAATTCATGCCGGAGAATTTGAGACTTCGATCCTGCTTTCCACGCATCCTGAGCTTGTGGATATGAGCCGCGCCGAAGAGGGCTACACCGGTGAATTCACGAAAATTATTCCCGAGTTGCTGCAGCACGGCGTCGCGCGAGTTTCCCCCAACGGCATCCTCGGCGACGCGCGCCCGTCGGACGGAAGCCGCGGAAAGCAGTATCTTTCCGCGTGGGTTGACCTGATCATGGCGGAGATCGAGCAGCCGCAAGCTGCCGCCTAGCTGCTGAATTCGAGAGCGTAAGCTCGTAGCGGCGCCGCGCAATGCCCGCAATGAATATTCGACGCGGCCGGCCGCGTGAATCGTGCGATTCAGGAGCCAGTTTTCCATGAATCACCAGCCCGCTCCGAAAGTTGAATTGCTCGCCGACGATTTCGCCCTCGACCGAGTGCCGCCCGCAGACCGCAAGCCCATGCGCGATATTTTGTGGATTGAGCTGGGCATTGTCACCGCCATGTCTGAATTCGTGATCGCCTCGGCGCTGGGATATGGAATGACTTTCTGGCAGGCGTTTGCGGCGACCTGCATCGGCACCTCGTTGCTGCTGATCGTCAGCGTGCTGACCGGCATCGCCGGCGCGTGGGAAGGATTGCCCACCGGCCTGCTGGCGCGCTGGGCCGGCTTCGGGCGCTTCGGTTCCAGTTTGATCAGCCTGGTAATCGTAATCGGTTGCACGGCGTGGTTCGGCGTGCAGAATTCGATTTGCGCGGAAGCCATTCGACGCGCGACGCACGGCTGGATCAATTTTCCAGTTGCGTCGGCGCTGACGGGATTAGTTTTGATCGTGATCGCCACTCTCGGAGTGCAATGGATTTCGAAAACCGCGAGTGTAGTGGTGCCGGTGTTCCTGGTGTTGGTCGCTTACGGCACGTACCACATTCTCGCCAGCACATCGCTCAGCGAAATCGTGAACGCACCCGCGCCGGGCCCGCACGTGAGCATACTGACGGGCGCCAGCATGGTCGCGGGCGGCCTGATGATCGGCGCGGTGATCGCGCCGGATTTCACGCGCTACTGCCGCAAGGGCAGCGATGTTCTGTGGGCCATGTTGATTCCGCTGATCGTGGGCGAGTTCGGCCTCGGCATGGCCAGCGTGATGCTCTCTCATGCGGCGCACACGAACGACGTCATCTCCATTCTTTTCGGCGTCGCTGGCTGGCTGGGAATCGCGGTGGTGATTCTTGCGACGGTGAAACTGAACGACGCCAATCTCTACGCTTCTTCGCTGCACATGGCCAACATCATCCAAGTTGTTTTCGGCTATCGCGTGAATCGCGGGATTCTGACGGTTGTCCTGGGCGTCGTGGGCATTCTCTTCTCGGTGCTCGGCATTCTCGATCATATTTTGGGCCTGCTGCTGATCCTCGGCGTCACCGTGCCGCCGATCGGCGGAATTTTCATCGCCGATTATTTCCTGCTGAAGCGCGACCGCAAAGCTTTGGCCTCCACCCGAGCTTCGCTGAAGCTTCCTGCTTTTTGCGAAGCGGTGAATCCAGCGGGACTGCTGGCTTGGCTCGCCGGATTTCTGGCGGGATATTTCGTGAATTGGGGCATCGCAGCGCTGAATTCGATCGTCGTCGCCGGCGTGCTTTATTTCGTGCTGATGCGAATCCTGGCGGTGGTCGCGAAGCAGCCGGTGAAGTATTTTTCGACAGCGCCAACTGTCACGTCGCAGTTGTAAAATCGCAATCAGCCGGAGGTCGGTGGCCGTGGACGCAAAAACGGGAGCAAAAGAACGATTTCGAGAAGTCGAGAAAACAGTTCTCGATCTAAGCCATCGCATTCACGCGCGCCCGGAACTCGGATTCGAGGAAGAAAACGCCAGCCGCTGGCTAGCCGACGCACTCGATGCCGCCGGATTCGAAGTCCAGCGCGGCGTCTGCGATTTGCCGACGGCTTTTGCCGCGCGCGCCGGCCACGGCCCGCTGCACGTCGCCATTTGCGCCGAATACGACAGCCTGCCCGGCATCGGCCACGCTTGCGGCCACAATATGATCGCCGCCATGGCCATCTGCGCGGGAATCGCCGCGGCAAAAGCCGCAGATGAAGTGGGCCTCACAGTGCACGTGATCGGCACACCCGCCGAAGAAGTCGGCAACGCCAGCGGCAAAGTTCTGATGCTGGAGCGCGGTGGATTCGAAGGAATCCACGCCGCAATGATGGTGCATCCGGCGCCGGTAGAAATGATCGAAGCGCATCTGATCGCCGCGTCGATGTTCGACGTGCATTACACCGGCAAAGAAGCCCATGCTTCGGCATTTCCGGAGATGGGCATCAACGCGGCCGACGCGCTCACCGTCGCGCAAACTTCCATCGGGCTGCTGCGCCAGCATCTCCGCCCGACGGATCGCGTCCACGGCTTCACTACACTTGGTGGCGAAGCGCCCAACGTGATTCCCGCACACACCTCAGCCCGCTACATCGTGCGCGCCGAAAATATCGAAGAGCTGAAAGACGTTCGCACCAAGGTCTATCGCTGCTTCGAAGCAGGCGCCATCGCCACCGGCTCGAAGCTCGAAATTCGCGGCGGCGACAAGCCCTACGCCGACGTCCGCTACGATCACGAGATCAGCCAAATCTACCAGCGCAACGCGGAGGCCGTGGGCCGCGAGTTCCCGCCGCTCAGCCCAATGATGGCGCGCCTTGCAGCGTCCACCGACATGGGCAACGTCTCGCAGGTAATCCCCTCGATTCATCCCATGATCGGAATTAATTCCCTGCCCGCGGCCAATCACCAACCGGAATTCACGGCCCATTGCATCACGGAAATCGCGGACAAAGCCGTACTCGATGGCGCGCTGGCGATGGCCTGGACCGCGATCGATCTAGCCCAACAGCCCGCGCTCAGAAATAGACTCACGCACGGCGACGCGTGATCAAGCGTCGCGACGCGATGCAACGCTTCACAAATTTCAATCGAGGAGACCGCTTTGAATCCGGCAGCCACAGAAAACAGCCTCCAGGCCGTCGAGCGGGTATTCCGTTGGTTCAACGATCTCGGCGCGCGCAGGATCCCGCTCAACCGATTCGACGTCGAGCGCCTGTTCGATCCCGACCTCGCGCTAATGATCGACATGAAAGTGATGGCCAAAGGCACCGACGCCATGGTCCAGCGCATGATCGAGATGCTGCAAAAAACGAAATGGTGGTGCGTCACACCGCTGCCCTTCGAATTTAGTCTTGCCGAAGGCGACAAGGCCGCTGCGTACTATCAATATCAATTCATCGATCCCGCCGACGTGAAAGGCAAAATCCACATTGTGGCGATCTGGCGCGTTCGCAATGGAAAGATCGCCGAAGTAAAAGAATTGAAACAGATCGAGGAAGGCCAGATCGAGCTTCAACAATATGGGAACTAGCTCCGCCGTCGATTTCTTTGAATTTCTGCCGTCGCGCGCGCGGCACGGGAGAGCCTAATGTCCAGGATTGTTCGTTTTCATCGCTTTGGCGGGCCTGAGGTTCTGCAGATTGACGAACTACCGGAAGATAAGCCGGGGCCCGGCGAAGTCCGCATCAAAGTGCAGGCGTTCGCACTGAATCGCGCAGACTATCTATATCGCCACAACATGCACGCCGTCACACCGCGTCTTCCTTCGCGCATCGGCTACGAAGCCACGGGAATCGTCGAGGCCGTCGGCCCGCAAGTAACCGAATTCAAGATCGGCGACCGCGTTTCCAACGTGCCGCTCGGATCGCCCGAGTACGGCGTCTGCGGCGAAAGCGCGCTACTTCCCGCCTATACGCTCATGCCCGTGCCGGAACATCTGAGCGTCGAGGAGGCCACGTCCATCTGGATGCAGTACATGACCGCGTGGGGCGGCCTGATTTCTTTCGGGGACATGAAAGCGGGAGACACGGTTCTGATCACCGCAGGAAGCAGCAGCGCCGGCGTGGGCGCGATTCAATTGGCCAAGGATGCAGGCGCCCAAGTAATCGCCACCACGCGAACTCGCGAAAAGAAACACTTCGTCGCGTCACTGGGCGCCGAACACGTAATCGTCACGGATGAAGAGGATCTCGGCGCGCGAGTGAAAAGCCTCACGGATGGCAAAGGCGCCCGCCTCGTTTTCGACCCCATCGGCGGGCCATTCCTCGAGCGCTGTGCGGCCGCCACCGCGTTCGGCGGCAAAATTATTCTCTACGGCCTGCTTTCAGGTGCTCCGACGGTAGTGCCGATCATTCCCATGTGCCTCAACGAAATCAGCCTGCATCCTTACAGCATGATCACCATTTTCAACGACCCCGTGCGCCGCAAAGCCGGACTGAATTATGTCGCGGGACGCCTGGCCTGCGACTCTTTTCGTCCTGTAATCGACCGAGTCTTCCCCCTCGATGAAATTGTCGAAGCGCATCGCTATCTCGAACAAAATAATCAGCGGGGCAAAATCGTAGTCCGCACTTGAATGAACGGAGCCAGTGGAATCCACCGTCGCGAGACCCTCGAAAAGCGCTGTCTTTCCTCGGTTTTGGGCCTACTTTCGCACCCCAGGCTGCTCCTCCCGACCCCATCTCCGCCGCGTGTGCCGTTATTAGGACACCCCCTCTCAAATTGGTTGCAACAGAGCGAAAACTCTGGCAAAACAGCGTGACCCCCGGGCGGAGGCCCTTATCATGCAGATTGCGACGCGGCAGGTCGGCGAAATCACCGTTGTAGATGTGACCGGGGACATCACGCTCTATCATTCGCCGGACTTGCGCAAGACCCTCCTCGATTTAATCAAGACGCAGAAGATTCCCTACGTCATCGTGAATCTCACCGAAGTGAAATATATCGATAGCGCCGGCGTCGCCTCGCTGATCGAAGGCCTGAAAGCCTCACGCGACACGAAGAGCCGATTCTCGCTTTTCGGGTTGAGCCGCGTCGCCCGCGAAGTTCTTGAATTGACCCGTCTTCTGAAAGTTTTTGAAGTTTACGAGAACGAAACGCAGGCGCTCGAGAGCAAGCCCGCGAATCCTTAAACGTTGCGAGTGGCCGAAATCTGGCCTGGGGAATTTCCACAGCGATGGCATTTACAGAGGCCGTTGGACGCACCGCAATCGATCAATTCGCCTACGTCGGGCAATTGGCGCGGCTTACTTGGCGGGCAGCGGTGGCGGTTGTTACCGGGCCACGGCAGGGCGCCGGCCTGCGCTATCGGCGCGCGCTGCATCAGGCCATGGCCGTAGGCGTCGAAGCCATTCCCATCATTTCGCTCATCACCTTTTTCGTCGGCGTAATTCTGGCGTTGCAATCGGCGCACGAACTCAAGCGCTTCGGCGCTATGGAATTCGTGCCCAATGCCGTGGCGCTTTCGCTCACGCGCGAACTCGGCCCGCTGATGACTGCCATCATCGTCATCGGCCGCTCCGGTTCGGCTTTTGCCGCGGAAATCGGCACCATGAAAGTGAGCGAGGAAATTGACGCGCTCGAAACCATGGCGCTCGATCCGGTGCAGTTCCTGGTGGCCCCCAAGCTGGTGGCCATGCTGATCATGATGCCTTGCCTCACCATGTGGTCGGACTTCATGGGCATCGCCGGCGGCGCCGTATTCGGCATCCTGGGCGCGGGCTTCACCATCAGCTCCTATTTCCGCGCCACTCTCGATGCGCTGCTCAAAGAAGACATCATCACCGGCCTGATCAAGGCGTTCATGTTCGGCATGGTGATCACCGCCGTAGGCTGCCAGGAAGGATTAATGACCGGACTGGGCTCCGAGCAAGTGGGCCGTTCGACGACCACGGCGGTGGTCAAATCGATTTTCGTGGTGATCTTGGTTGACTTAGGGTTTACAGCGCTATTTTATTTCACGTCGCCGAACTAGCTTTCCCGGTATCATTTTTACAATCGAGCTATGACGCCCACCCCCGAGACTCAAACCCAAGACCGCGGCTCCGCCATATCCGTCCGCAACCTGCGCGTATCGTATGGCGAACGCGAAATTCTGCACGGCATCAGCTTCGATGTGCTCCCCGGCGAAACGCTGGTCATTCTCGGCGGTTCCGGCTCCGGCAAAAGCACGCTCCTGCGCACCTTGGTAGGCCTCGAGCGCCCCACGAGCGGTGAAATTTGGCTCGGTGGCAAGAACATGGCCACCATCACTCCCAAAGAACTCGACGACCTGCGCAAGACCATCGGCATGTCGTTCCAAGGCTCGGCCCTCTTCGGCTCCATGACCGTCGGCGAAAATGTCTCGTTGCCGCTCAAAGAGCACAGCCCGCTCGATGATTCCACCATCGAGATCATGGTGCGCCTAAAACTCGATCAGGTAGGCCTCGCTGGCTACGAGAATTACATGCCCGCGCAATTGAGCGGCGGAATGAAAAAGCGCGCGGCCGTGGCTCGCGCCATGTCCATGGACCCGCAAATCCTATTTTTCGATGAACCCTCCGCCGGCCTCGATCCCATCATCGCTGCCGGAATCGACGAATTAATCCTCAAGTTGAAAAAAGCATTCGGGATGACCTGCGTGGTGGTAACGCACGAGCTGGCCAGCGCCTTTCTGATCGGCGATCGCATGATTTTGCTGGATCGCGGCGTAATCGTCGCCAACGGTACCAAAGACGAAATCCAGGTGAGCCAGCAGCCGCGCGTCCGCCAGTTCCTCGATCGCATTCCCGAGCCCGAGCTAAAGGACGAGCTTAGCTACCTCCAGATGCTTATTGGCGATGACGCCACAGCGCGAAAATAGCGCGGCGCGAAGCGGCTAGACTGGTAAAAGGACGTGATATACTCCCCGCTTTCCTAGCGACAGGAATAGCGGGAAGCAGCAATTTTTCGAACTCGAAGTCGAGTTCGCGTTAAAGGTTTCAGGCACAGTTCGAGGGAAACAGCGGGATGGAATCCAAGAAGGAACAGGCTCTCGTCGGAATCTTCGTGATCGTGGCGATCGCCATTTTGCTGATCGCCATGTTTTCCATCTCCGGAACTTTCCGCAGCAGCGGCAATAAATATCTGGCCTTTTTCAAAAATGCCGGCGGGCTGCAAGAAGGCGGCCAAGTGCGTTACGCCGGCGGCCCTCCGATCGGCCGCATCCTGAGCGTCAAGCCCGATCCCAAGAATGTTGCGCAGATGCAAATCGAGTTCCGCGTCGAGCCGGACGTGCCGGTGAAGAAAGATAGCACGGTGAAAATTTCAAGCCTCAGCGCCCTCGGTGAAAATTTCCTGCTCATCGTGCCGGGCTCGCAGGGCGCCCCCCTGGCCCAAAACGGCGACGTCATTCAGACTGGCCCTTACACCAGCCTCGACGACATCGAAGCCACCATCGGCGACCTCGCCCCGCAAGCCAAGATATTAATCGCGAATCTGAACGACCGCGTCGGCGAATTAAAAGAAACCATCGCCGACGTCAACGACTTGCTCAATGCCCGGAATCGCGAAAATATAGCCGGGGTAATGTCCAACGCCAACAAGATGCTTGAGGAAGATCGCCCGCTGCTGAACTCCACCCTCAAGAACGCCAACGACGCGACCGCCAAAATCGGCCCGATCCTCGACGATTTCAAAGGCACGCTGAAGAAAACTGACGACGCCATCACGCACGTCGACAGCATGCTCACCACCGAGCAGCCCGAGATTCACGCTTCGCTCTTGAAGCTGCATGAAACTTTGAATTCGACGGCCTCGCTCACCGATCAAATCGATCGCACGCTTAACGTCAACAGCCCCAACCTCGACGAAATCCTCGAGAACATGCGCCAGATTTCCGAGAACTTGAAGGAATTCACCGAAACTATCAAGACGCGGCCCTACACCTTGATTCGCAGCTCGGAACCCAAGCCGCGTCAGCCAGGCGAGGCACCGCCGCCATGAGATCGATTGCAATAACGCGCAAGGACGAAATAAGTTCAACGGATACGCGCTCAAGTTCGCGCGGCACCGCAGCCCACGCCGGTCTCGCGGCGCTGGCGCTCGCCCTCTGCGTGCTGCTGAGCAACTGCGGCTCGGCGCGCCCCGTGAAATATTTCACCATTCAGGGCACGCCCCCGGCCATCCAGCAATCGACCACCACCTATCCCGTAACCATCGTCGTCGGCCACATCAACGCCCCGCTTCTCTATCGCGACGATCGCATGGTTTACAGCAACGGCTCGGTCGAACTCGGCTCCGACAGCTACAATCGCTGGGCCGAACAACCCACCGAAATGATCGAATCCATGATGGTCCAAAATCTGCGCGCCACCGGCCAATTCCGCGCCGTCCAGCGCATGTCCAGCAGCGGCAAAGGCGAATACATCCTGCGCGGCCGTCTCTCCGCCTTCAACGAGGTCGACAACCCAGGCATCACCGCCCGCTTCACCATCGATTTGGAATTGCTGCATGCCAAGTCCGGCAACGTAGTCTGGACTTTCCCCTACACCAACGATCAACCGGTAACCGAAAAATCAGTCACCGCAATCGTCCTGGCGCTGCAAACCAACGTGCGCACCGGCCTGCAGCAAGCCGCAGCATCGCTGCTGCAATATTTCGCCACGCACCCGCAAGACAAGTAGCGCCGGCGTCTCTGCCGGCATCCGGCGAGCAAGATCGCGCCACAAGCGCGAACCACCGCCGGACTCACAAGCCCATCCAAGCCCGCAAATTTATTTCAAAACTCATCCCCGCCACCCCAACAATCGGATTGACTTCCGCCTCCGCCCCGTGATATTCCCATGTCATTACAGCCTCGGCTGCTCCGCCGAGGCCGGATCCCCGGGAGACAGAGACCCAGTTTCGAAAGGGATCCACCCAGCAACACCCCACCCCGGGAGGTGGTGCCCCACGGCACTCACCTCCCTTTTTATTTCCGGGCAATAACATTCCCGCTAAGGTGCATCATTCCGGCACAGCGCCCCAACAAAACTAGCCTTGCGCCTCGGGAAGCGTATAATGCGGCAGGTAGGCGCTCGGCATTATTCTCATCCGTGGGGAGAAGGAGCTTCGCTTGGGGCTGCAGATTTCCAGCCGGAAGTCGGGAGACGTAGTAGTCCTCGATATTCAAGGACGCGCCACCATCGGCCGCAGCAACGAAGAGTTGAGCAACGAACTGCGCTCGCTCATCGAAGCCGGCAATCGCAAAATCCTCGTCAATCTTTCCGGCGTCTCGCAAATCGATAGCTCCGGCATCAGCACCATCGTGCGCAGCTTCGTCACCATCCGCCGCCGCGGCGGCATCCTGAAACTGTTCCACGCCACCGGCCACGTCCTGGAAGTTCTCGAGCTAACGCGGCTGATCCAAACCATCCCGAGTTTCGACGACGAAGCCTCCGCGTTAGCCAGCTTCAACTGATTCGTGTCCGCGCTCCGCAAAACTAAAGCCACCTCTGCCCGTTCCATCTCCGCATCCGCATGCGCCGCACTATTCGTCGCGATAACCGCGCTAGGATCATCGCCGCTCGGCGCGCAAACGGGAACGCCCCCGAATATCCCGCAAGATTCCGAATCAGCTTCCATGAAAGAGCTTGCCGGCTACGTTTCGGACGGGGCCAAGAAATCGCATCTGGAAAATCTTCTGATCATGGATTTTCAGACAGCGGATCACAGCCATTCTTTGTTAGGCAGAAAGTTCGCTGACGATCTTCAAGCCGCAGTATCTGCCGATTCCACAGTCAAGCTTATTGATCGGGGGCAGTACATCGCATTTGTGTCTCGAGAAGCGCTGCTGATTCCAGAAGCAAACAATCCGGATGCCGCGAATTGGATCGCCAGTCAGATTTCTGCGAAATCGTTTGTGATTGGAGAATACGAGAAAAGCGCCGCCGATATAATCCTGCACATTAGGATTTACGAATGTCCGGCTCCCAGAAATATTCAAAACCTGAAGGCGACTTTTTCGCGCACTGCAGAAATGCCATCACTCGACCTTCGAGGACTTGCCGCCACTGGAGAAGATGCGCTCAGCGCGGAGCAAAAGGCCGGGGCGGCCCTCGCTGCGAGTCGCGGATTCAGCCCTCCAGAGTGCCGACGCTGCCCCCAGCCGCCGTTTTCTTCGACGGCGATCGAGCGTAAAGCAAACTGCACCATTAATCTAATCGCTGAGATCGATGAAGAAGGGAGAATTTCAGATCTTCAACTTACTAGGGGGTTTTTCTATGGACTCAACGAGACCGTGCTGAAAGGCGTAAAGGAGTGGCGAATGAAACCCGCCGTCGGCCCCGATGGAAAACCTGCGAAGGTCCAACAGATGATTGAAGTGGCGTTCCGGATGGGCCGGTAGCAGCCTTAAGCGTTCTTTTTCAACTCGGCGAGAACCAGCTTCGCAACTTCCTTCAACGTATCGAACACTCCCTGCCCAGTAACCGCGACAGCCTCAAGCGTCGGCTCGCCCTTCACCTGCAACTGCTTCTTCAATTCATCCACCGACATGATGTTCGGCAAATCGCGCTTGTTGAGCTGCAGCACGTAAGGAATCGTGGTGAAATCCAAATTGTGATCGCGCAAATGTTCGCGCAAGTTGTCGAGCGTCTCCAGATTCGCATCCAGCCGCTCTTCCTGCGAATCCGCCACAAAAACCACGCCATCGGCGCTCTTCAAAATCAATCGCCGGCTAGCCTCATAAAAAACCTGTCCAGGCACGGTATACAGATGAAAGCGCGTCTTAAATCCGCGCACCGTCCCCAAATCGAGAGGCAAGAAATCAAAAAAAAGCGTGCGATCCGTCTCGGTGGCCAGCGAAACCATCTTGCCCTTCTGATTCGCGCCCGTATGCTCGTAGATCCACTGCAAATTGGCAGTCTTCCCGCCAAGGCCGGGCCCGTAATACACAAGCTTGCAATTGATTTCCCGCGCGGGAAAATTGATAAACGGCACGAGTTCCTCAGAAAATCTCTGGCTCGCTACTTATAGCATACGCACGCGCGGCAGGCCAACGCGCGCCATCACCTCTGCTTCGGATTCGCCAACTTTTCCGAGTGCGATTCAGGGTGCCCCAACCCCAAAAAGTCCAAGGGAGGTCCATCCACCAAGCCCGGCCGCAACCCCCATCGCAGCCGGTCGAACAAGAATCTTACTAGAATTCCCGCTTCGTCAGGACATGACTTTAGTCATGCCGCAAATCCCGCAATATCCCTCCGGCGTCACAGGCCGCGGAAAAACCCGGAACATCGGCATCCTGAACGAAACTCGGAACAATGTCATCCTGAGCGAAGCTAAGGATCTAAGTGCCCAATGATTGCTATTCCTTCACCTGCGCATCCGTCATCGTCGGCCAAGTCCGATGCGGCCGCACCGGCCGGCTATCCCGATACCAAGGCGCCTTAAACCGCATCAAATTCGCAAAGCTCCGGCAAGGATTCGCAAATCCCATCCCAAACAACAAAAACGGATTAGTAGTCCTCTGGTCTGCATAGCGCAGCAAATGCAAATCCACAAAATCCTCACCCAAAGTCCAAACCCACCCGCCGACAGGAGTAATCACCAGTCCAACCACGCCAGTCCCGTTAGTCTTATGCCCCGCGTTTTTATCAAACGCCGTGTCTTTCCCCGTGTTCCCGAAAGAAGCCTCGCTAATCGGCCCCAATTTCCATTGCGTGCTATAAACCGTCGCCCACAGCAACGCCCACAACCGGCTGTGCCAATATTCCTTGGTGTTCTGCGCCTCGATAGACATCCCCCGCGGATAATTCTGAATAAAAATATCCATGCTGATCGCGCCCATCATAGGATGTCCGACGTAATCATCCGAAATCGGATTAGCATCATTCCAACGGCTGAATTTAAATCCCTCCACGGAATCCATCCAGTTCTGAAACCAGTGCCCGTGAGTGGTGGCCTCCCAAACATGTGTATTGGTCGCGAGATTCCAACCCGTTTCGATAAATAAATATTGCGTCTGCTCGCGGAACGCCGGCCACCAATGAAACCGGCAATCCTTGCGATCCAGCTTTCCGCCCGTACACATTCCCGAGACTTCCCACGGCGGCACATCCTGAATTGCCGGCGGACGCACTTCGCCGCGGCCCGCGTCAGGCTTGCCCTCGCGCGAATCATCCGCATCGCTCGGCGCGAAGACGCCAGTCTGCGCGTCAACATCGGCGTTCAAATCGGCCTCCGCCGGCAGCAAATGATAGTGGTCGGCGAATCGCAGCATAGTTCCAGGAGGATTAAGAGTCAGTGCCTGAGGATCAGAATTAGATTGCGAAGAAGTTGAGTTAAGTTCCGCTCGATTCGGAACGCCAAAAAAGCTCTGTGCCTTCGCCGGGTGGCAAAACGCCGCGCAAAGCGCAAATACACCCAGCCCAAGTCCGAATTTCATCGATGGTGCTCCGCTACCCTAGCCTCCGGCGGCCTGAGAAGGGCCGTGCTCTTCCGGGACGAAAGAAATTATACGCAAGCCCCACCCACGAACCAACAGTTCTCACGCGTAAAAGTGCCAAGAAGGCAAAGCCCCGCGGCATCGCTCTCCTATCGTTGACTTGCCTGCTGCCCAAACCTAAGATTGGCGGCAAATGGCGGGCACCGACTCTCTCGTCGGCAGAACCATCTCGCACTACCGCATCCTCGAAAAGCTCGGTGGTGGCGGGATGGGTGTGGTTTACAAAGCCGAAGACCTCAAACTCAATCGCTTCGTAGCTCTGAAATTCCTTCCGGACAACGTGGCCAGAGACCCACAGGCGCTCGCTCGCTTCCAGCGCGAGGCCAAAGCCGCCTCAGCGCTGAACCATCCCAATATCTGCACCATCCACGAAATTGACGAGGTGCGTGGTCAGGCCTTCATCGTCATGGAGTTTTTGGACGGTACCACGCTGAAGCACCGTATCGACGGCAATCCGCTTCCGCCCGAGCAACTTCTCGATTGGGGCATAGAAATCGCCGATGCTCTGGAAGCGGCCCACGCCGAAGGCATCGTCCACCGCGATATTAAGCCGGCCAACATCTTCATCACCAAGCGCGGACACGCCAAGATCCTCGATTTCGGCTTGGCAAAGCTCACTCCCGGTGGTGGTTTCGGCGTACCGGGCATGCTGACGGCTGCGACGGAAGAGTTGCTCACCAGTCCCGGAGCAACAATGGGCACGCTCGCTTACATGTCTCCGGAGCAGGCCCGCGGTGAACCCCTGGATGCGCGCACCGACTTGTTCTCGTTCGGTGCGGTGCTCTACGAAATGGCCTCGGGCCGCATGGCTTTCCCGGGAAACAGCGCCGCGATTATTCATGACGCAATTCTGAATCGCGCGCCGGCCTTTCTGACCCAGGCGGCGCCTGACTTGCCGCCGGAGCTGGGGCGGATTATCGGCACTGCACTTGAGAAGGCCGCTGAAAAACGGTTCGCATCAGCGGCCGATATGCGCGTGGCGTTGCAAAGCGTGCGCCAGCAACGGCTGATCGAATCCAGCACGTCGGTGCCGATCGCGAGAGTGGTTCGTAAGCGGTCGTTTATCGTCGGCGTGCTTCTGGTGCTGTTGATCGCGAGCGTCTCGGCTGCACTTCTATACCGGCACTACGCGCGCATTCGCTGGGTACACGACGTCGCCGTGCCCGAACTCCAGAAACTGGCGCTGGAAAAGAACGGCGTGGCTTTTTTCCGCCTTGATCGCCAAGCTGAGCGCTATAGTCCCGGCGACCCGGCCCTGAAGCAAGTGGAAACGCAGAATCTTTGGCCCTATCCGACCCGGAGTACTCCGCCAGGGGCCGAACTCTCTTTTCGCGCCTACGGCAACTCCCAGGCGAACTGGGAATACCTGGGCACGACCCCCATGGAAAACCTCAAATTGATCTGGGCGCAATACGATTTCAAGTTCGTTAAATCGGGATATGAACCTGTCCTGGTCACCAGCGAGTACACCACGAAAGATATTATTCTCGATCCGGTCGGCTCGCTTCCGATGAACATGGTGCACATACCGCCAGGGGAAGTTAGAGTCTTCGGAATCGCGCCAATGCAATTGGACGATTTCCTCATCGACAAGTATGAAGTGACCAACGCCGAATTTAAGAAATTCATCGATGCGCGTGGCTACCGCGATCCCAAGTATTGGAAACTTCCTTTCACCAAAGACGGACGCTCGCTCACCTTCGACCAGGCCATGGCATTGTTCGTGGATAGGACGGATCGGCCTGCACCTTCGACATGGGATCTCGGAGCGTATCCGGCGGGACAGGACGATTATCCCGTCAGCGGCGTGAGTTGGTACGAAGCTTCGGCTTACGCCGAGTTCGCCGGAAAGAGCCTTCCTACCGTCTATCACTGGCTACATGCCGCGAGTATGGGTGACGATTCCAGCATCCTGGAGACCAGCAACTTCTCGGGGAAGGGGCCGGCTCCGGTCGGAAGCTATCGCGGTCTTGGACCCTTTGGCACTTACGACATGGCCGGCAACGTCAAGGAATGGTGCTTCAATTCCGATGGCGACCGCCGCTTGATCTTGGGTGGGGACTCCACTGAGCCCAAGTACATGTACCAGCAGCCTGACGCGCGCCTTCCGCTGGATCGTTCCCCCAGCAACGGATTTCGACTCGTCAAATTGCTCAAGCCCGGGCCTCTCCCGGACGCGATGACTTCTCCGGTCAGCTTTCACAGCACCGACTACCGCAACGCGAAGCCGGTTCCCGAGGCTGTTTTCCGCATCTATGCGGGTCTTTATTCCTACGATCCCACACCGCTGGACGCGAAGACCGAATCGGTTGACGACAGTTCGCCGTACTGGCGCCGCGAGCGCATTTCCTTCAAGGCTGCTTATGGTGATGAGCGCATGATCGCATTTCTGTACCTGCCGAACAACGTCTCCGCTCCCTACCAAACCATAGTGCATTTCCCAGGGTCGGAAGCTTTCGCTTTTCACACCTTCACCGATTTGAATTTGTTTAACTTGGACTTTCTCATCAAGAGCGGCCGGGCCGTGATGTTTCCCGTGTACAAGGGCACTTACGAGAGGATCACTCACCGCACCGAAGCTGGCTCCAACGATGAGCGCGATGAAACCATTCAGCGCTCCAAAGATTTGCGCCGCTCACTGGACTACCTCGAGACCCGCTCCGATATCGATCACCAGCGTCTGGCCTTCTACGGTTACAGCTGGGGCGCTGTGGAGGGCGCGATGACCCTGGCTTTCGAATCTCGTTTCAAAACCGCGGTCCTCGCAGACGGTGGTTGCGAATCCGGTAAGGCATTGCCGGAAGTCAATCCCATCAACTTTGCACCGAACATCAAGATGCCGGTTCTCATGATCAATGGGCGATACGATTTCATTATTCCCTTCGAAACCTGTCAGCAGCCATTCTTCCGTTTGTTGGGCACACCGGCGGCGGACAAGCGCCAAGTATTGCTGGAGTCCGGCCACGGGCTTCCGTACACCCCTTGGTTCAAGGAAACTCTTGATTGGTTTGATCATTATCTCGGCCGCGTGAAGTAGTTCGCGGTTCGCGCCGAGTTCCGCATCCGTAGGAGCGAGGCCCATCTGTGCAGCGACTCCACAGCCACTCCGTTTGACCGCCTCCCGCGCCTACCGATATAATCTTTAATTCCGCCCAGCCCGATTTCGGCGCTTGCGGACTCGTCCGGCGGTGAGCCCAGAGCCAACCCCGCGCGAAAGCCCGCTCCAAGCGGCAGCAACCCTTCAAAAGTTCAGGAGCAAAAATGGTTAAGGCCACACAACTGCGCCCCGGAATGGTCATCCGCCACGAAGGCGAGCTCTTCACCGTTTTCAGCGTCGATCACCGCACCCCCGGCAACAAGCGCGGCCAGATGCAAACCAAAATGCGCAATCTCCGCACCGGCTCGATCATCGACTACCGCTTCCGCGCGGAAGAATTCGTAGAGCGCGCCGTCTTCGACGAAGTCGAATTCGAATTCCTCTACGGCGACGCCGAAGGCTTCCACTTCATGAACTCGCAATCCTACGAACAAATGACGCTGCAAAAAGAACTGCTAGGCGACACCACGGACTATCTAATTCCCAATCTCCCGGTAAAGTTGGAATTCTACGAAAACAAACCAATCGGCGTGCTGCTGCCGGACACAGTCGATCTGACAGTGGTGGACACCGAGCCAAGCATTCAAAAGGCGACGGCGAGCGCGGTGATGAAGCAGGCCAAACTGGAGACCGGCCTGGTAGTGAACGTCCCGCCATTCGTAAGCAACGGCGACAAAATCAAAGTAGACACGACGGAAGCACGTTACATCCAAAGAGTCCAGTAAGGGAGGGTCTTCCGATCCAGATCGCGCCGATCCGAAACGTATAACAGACCCACCCGCAGTTCGGCCCTCTTCGATTTAAAGGTAGGCAAGATCAGCGTAGAACCGTCACATGCCCCAATACACCTGCCCAAAATGCGGCCAAGAATACATCCTCTCGCCGAACCAAGCCTTCGAGCCGCTCTGCACCAATTGCCAAAAACGCGCCAGCGCTGAATCCTACGCCCGTCTAATCGCCTTCGGCCCCAAACCCATAGTCACGCGCGTCCTGATAGGCGCAAACGCAGCCGTCTATCTCCTAATGGTCGCGGCCGGAGTCTCCTGGCTAGAACCAAGCCAATGGGAACTCATCCGCTTCGGCGCCGATTTCGGCCCGCTAACTCTCACCGGCCAATGGTGGCGTCTGTTCACCAACATGTTCATCCACGTAGGCCTCATTCACATCGCGCTCAACATGTGGTGCCTCTGGTATCTAGGCGATCTAGCCGAAAGATTCATGGGCCGCAAAGCCTTCACCTTCCTCTATCTCGCCTCAGGCCTCTTCGCCAGCCTGGGCAGCCTGGCCTGGGATCCCATCCGAGTAAGCGCCGGCGCATCAGGCGCCATCTTCGGCGCGGTCGGAGGCATGGTCTCCTATCTCTTCCTGAAAAAAGCCCCGATCGACATACGCTTCGCCAAGGAACGCCTAAAGAGCCTCGCCATTTTCATCGGCATCAATCTAGTCTGGGGCCTGCAATCCGGCATCGACAACGCCGCACACGTCGGCGGCCTAATCAGCGGCCTGGCAATCGGCGCCATTCTGCCGGCCATCGCTCTAGACGCGCGCAACTCTCAATTCTCAGCATCCCCAAGTAGCGCAGCAATGCCAGGCGCAATTCCGCCAGCCCTCGACGCACCGAAGCCCTCGGAATCCCGGCTGATTTTGGTGGCGATCGCGACGGCCGCCGCTCTGGTCGTCGCAGCCTCCGCCGTCGCCCATTTCCGCATCCCGAAAATGCACGCAGAACGCCTCGAGCTAATCGCTGGTTTTCAAACTGGCTCCGCCGAGCTAATTCCGATCCTGGAAAAAAGAATCCAGAAAAATTCGAAAGATTTTTCAGGATTCGCCCTGCTCGGACAGGAACATCTTTTCGCCGATGATCCCAAAGCCGCCATCGACCCATTTCAAAAAGCGCTCGCCCTAAATCCGCGCAGCGCCACCACACACCACAATCTGGCATTGGCCTATCTAGGCACCGCCGATTTCCAATCCGCCAAAAAAGAAATCGATGCAGCCGCCGGCCACGGCGACCCAGCCGCAACAGAATTCATGCTCGGCCTGGCCGAAGATGGCCTAGGCCATCCCGAAACCGCCATCGACCACTTCAAAAAATCCACAGCAGCCCGCCCAGATTTATTCCAAGCAGAATTCGCGGAGGCCCAAGCGTACGTAGAATTAGGCCGCATCCCAGAAGCCCGCGCCCTCTACGAAAAAATTCTCGCCGATCGCAAAGTAGACACCCGCGCGACAGCCGCACTAAACGCGCTGAACTCCGGC
>JABDFR010000053.1:18566-19558 GCA_013286465.1 Acidobacteriota bacterium
TCGCCGATTTCGATCCCCCGCAAATCCCCATCCCCTACGATAAATTAGTCGACCTTCCGCCCACCTGGCCGTTCGTTCCGTAACGAAACCATCCCCTCGAAAAACGCTGTTTACTCCCAATGCAAATTTAATGCAGCTAGCACCCAAATAAGCGCATCATAACCACGTGCCCGCAACCAATCCGAACCCAAGCCTGACCGCCCGCGAATTAGTAGCCTCGTGGGTCAGGATTCTCAGCGGCCGCATCCCCTTGCTCTCGATCGAAATCACCCGCGAGTGCCCGCTCAGCTGCCCCGGCTGCTACGCCTACGGCGACACTCATCTCACCGGCGGCGTCAAGCTAACGGAACTAAACGATCGCCGCGGCGACGAACTAGTCGATGGCGTCCTCGACCTGGTACGCAAACACAAACCCAAGCACGTCTCGCTGGTCGGCGGCGAACCAATGGTCCGCCATCGCGAGCTAAGCAAAATCCTGCCCGAGCTAAGCAAGATGGGAATTTTTTCGCTAGTGGTGACCAGCGGCATAATCCCCATTCCCACAGAATGGATGAAGCTGCCGCGCTCGCGCGTAGCCATCTCCGTCGACGGCCTCCCCGAACATCACGACATCCGCCGCAAGCCCGCCACCTACGAAAAAATCCTAGCCAATATCGACGGCCGTGAAGTCAACATCCACTGGGTGATCACGCGTCCCATGCTAGAGCGCGCAGGCTACCTGGAAGAATATGTAAAATTCTGGAGTGAGCTCGCCGAAGTAAATCGCATCTGGGTCAGCGTCTACACCCCGCAAATCGGCGAGCAAAGCCCAGAAATGCTGACGCCAGAAAATCGCGTCGCCCTAGCCGCCCAATTGCCGCCGCTCGCTAAGCTTTACAAAAAGCTCCTATTCAACGAAGGCCTGGCAAAAGCATTCCTAAAGCCCCCAGCAAATCCCGGCGATTGCGTCTTCGCCAAACTCTCGGCAAATTATTCCGCCGATCTAGAAACGC
>JABDFR010000054.1 GCA_013286465.1 Acidobacteriota bacterium
ACAAAAATCCGCGCTCCAGCAATCAACGCAATCAATAACCGCAAATCCAGCGAATCCAGAACAATCGCGCCGACACCGCCAAATCGCGATTCAATCGCAGGTGCAATCTCCCGTTCACCGGGCCCCAAAATCACCACCGGCCGGATCCCGCGCGACTCCGCCAACCAACGCGCAAGGTCCGCAAAATGTTCCACCGCCCAGCGCTTAGTAAAATAACGCCCGCCAGGCTGAATCACTGCATACGGCTCGCGCGAGGCGATTCCCTTACCGTGCAAAATCTCAGCGATTCTCTCAAGAGCATCGGCCTGCGGAAAAACTTCCGCACGCGGAATCGGCCCGCGCGGCAATTCCGTCCAATAAAATTGCGTCATCCGTTGCTCGACCGTATGCACCTGCAAAGTCCCATAAAATTCCACCGCGTCCGGCGCAAGCACATTGTAAAGAAATCCGAATTGTTTGCCCTTCCAGCAAACGCGCGCCGCCGCCCCTGAAGCAGCCGTCAAAAAAGCGCTCGTAGGCCCTCCATGCTGATTAAAAACAACCGGAAATCTCCGCCGCCGCAATTCCAAAGCCGTAGCCGCAAATCCGCGCGCAATCAAAATTTCAGAAATCGCAGGATTTCCCTCAAGCACCGCGCGCCAAGCCGGTTCCACCAGCACCGAAATCCGCAAATCCGGCCGCCACGAATGCAGCGCCGCAATCGACGGAGTCAGCAACACCACATCCCCCAATGATCGCAACCGAATAATTAAAATTTCGGCGCCCAACGGAAGGCTAGGCAGCAGTGCAGCTGGCTCACGCGGATTCAATGCGTGCTTCGTCCACGAGCATCACGGGGATGTCATTGCGGATGGGATAAACGCGCCGGCACTTTTCGCAGCGCAGACCTTGCTTGTCAGCAGTCAGCACAACCGGCGCGATGCAAACCGGACAAGCCAAAATTTCAAGGAGCTCCGGAGAAACTGCCATAAGCGACCCCCAGCGCAGCACTGTAACAAACGCCCAGCGCCGCGAGCAAGCAACTGCCGCCTCCGAATTTTCCCGCAGGGGCGGGGCTTGCTCCGCCCGTTCCGGATGTCAGTGCGCCCGATCCACTTTCAGCGAAAGCCCACCACGCCACGTTTCGCCATCTTTAAATTCCGCAGGCCACACCGCCAAAATCTGCGAACCCTGATAAACGCGCTCAAATCCGCCCTCAGAATCCGAAACCGTCTCAATCGGCGAAATCCAAATTTCCCGCGCCCCCGGCGCCGACAACGTCACCGCCACATTCTGATAACGATCCACCACTCGCAATTTATTCCCCGGCACATTCGCGCTCCATTGCAACGGCTGCCGCTGCCCGCCAACCTCAAAATATCGATCCGCCTGATTCGGCGCCAAGAAATTCAGCACGGTCTCAATCCCCACCAGCGTCGGCCCGTCGGCGCCCGACAATTCCAAATTTACGGCAAGCTCAAAACCGTCGTCATTCCGCCTAAATACGAATGCTTTACACGAGTGCCGTCCGTCGGCCGCCTTATAACAGAGCGTCACGCCCGTCTCACTCAAATCACCGGCGACATACGACCCAGCAGCAATTCCGGCGTCCGCTTCCAGTCTCAGATGCTCGTAGTCGGCAAATGTCTGTGTAGCCGGAAACACGAGTGTCCGAAAACAATCGCGATCCCATCGGTCGTAGCGCAGCAATTTCTCAAGTCCCGGCTCTTTCGCCCGTACTTGGTCGTGAATCGAAACCGCCTCGTGCGCCTCGCCTGTCGCCAGGTGCTTCAGCCGCTTGTAATACGCCTCCGGACGCCGGGCAATCGAATTAATCAGCGTCATGTTCGACGGCCTGAAATCCAGCGCGCAAATCGTCCCGCCGTCCGCGGGACACAAAACCGCCGAATAAGCCTCGGACGTGAAGCAAATTTCCTCGTGCCCATCCGCGTCGAAGTCGCAGCGCTTCGATTCAGCCCAGCTCGCCTCGCGATGCGCCAGTCCATCCGCGATGGCCTCAGCCTCCACAAGCGCCCGCCACGGCGCCGTCCGCAAATGCGGCGAGTAAACGCCGCCAAAAACCCCGTGCCAATAAGCATCATTGCACTGCGAGCGCAGCAAAAGCGCCTCAGCCTTCTCCCGCGCCGCGTGAAAATTGCTCCCCCGCCGCCGGCTCAACGCCAATCGCCGCACCTTCGCCGAAACATGCAGCATTTTCTTCTGCAACAAATTCGACTCAGGGTACTTCGCCATAAAACCGCGCCAAATCCCCCCGCGCAAAAACGGCTGAACGTCCGCCCGCGAAGCAAATTCCTTCTCAATCGCCTCAAATCGCAGACGCGCCGCAGTCGGCAGCGCCCATTCCATCATTTCGTTGTAAGAAGCCGCCGGCAAATCCGCGCGACCCAAAGGCGAGTGCGAGCGCACCGCCTCGCCAGGCGTCGCCGTCTCCAGCCACTCATGCTCCGCCTCGAGCGCCTCATAAAATCGTTCCAGCCATCGATCGCGATAACAATGCTCGTAAGTCCCAGGCCAAACTCCAAATTTCTCGCAATCATCCCCAGTCGCAACAAATCCACCGGGATGCCCAGCCGCAGCCCCGCGCAGAAATTCCACCGTCTCGTGAGGCTCGCGATACGGAATCAAATACCGCAGTAATTTCAATCCAGGAATCAAATGCACGCACGCGCCCATATCCTCAGCAACAAACGCCCCGCGAAGCTGCGCAGCATCCAGACCCGCACCAAGAAAATGATTGTCATCCACCAACGAATACTCAATCCCCGAAGCAGCTAGCGTAGTAGGAAGCTGCGGCTCCCAAACGCGCTCCGTCAACCACCCCCCGCTCGGCCTCCGCCCAAAATGTTTCTCGAGGTAATCCCCCATCCTCTCAATCTGTTCGCGCCGGTCCTCCGGCGGAATGGAAATCAAAATCGGCTCGTAATATCCGCCCCCAATCATCTCCACCTGCCCGCGCGACTCCAACCCCCGCAGCAAATCGAAATATTCCGGATGCGCCCGCTCGATCCATTCCAGCAAACACCCAGACAAATGCAATCCGATGCGAATCTTCGGATGCTTCTCAAGCAGTTGTACAAAGGGCAGATAGGAATGCGAGTAAGCCTGCTCAATGACGCTATCGAAGTTTCCGATAGGCTGGTGTCCGTGAATCAGCAGAACAAACTGGAATTTCGCCACAAGGCTTCCTGGAACTACGCAACAAGGATACCGTGACTAACAAGAATTGTCGTCCCAAGCCGGCCGCGTAGCACGACGAAAAAATCTCTACCGATCATCGCAATTCCAACGGTTTCGTAGCGGTGCCCTTCAGGGTAGCAGCCGTTTCGGGCAAATCGCCGTGCCAAGCCGATAAGCTAAGCAGCCACAATCGAACTTCGCCCGTTCTGCCCTTTCGCCGATTCGCCGAGCCGGCGCGTCAGATCCGCGAGCGCCTTCTCGATTCTTGTCCGAGGTGCGCTGGCCGGCGCGTAAATCACCGCGAGAATATCTCTCGCCGCCTCCGTAACCATCGTCCGCGTGGAATCACTAATCGGACTCCCAAACGCCCCACCCGAATCCGCCAACACCGGCCGGCCCGCCAAATGCCAAGTCTTCTTCCCAATTCCCTCGTAAGTCTCGCTCTCCAAACCCTCGCGAAAAACCACTGGCCCAGAAATCAGCGCTCGATTGTAAATCCCATAAGGCCAACCAGTCTCGAGCGAACCAAGATTTCCGGCATCGACCACATTTGAAACGCGGTAAAGCCCCTTGCCCTGCGCGACGCGCCGCAAGAGCGCTTCCGATGACGGCCGGTAACGCGCCGGATCAATTCCCCACGCGCGAAATATTCCCCGCACCGCGCGCACTGCCTCAAGCTCCATCACTTGCTCGGGAGTAAATTGCCGCTGAACGCGCTCGCAAACAATCCGCATCTCCTCAGCTAGCGCCTCATCAGCAGGCGCAGTCGTAACGCCATCGATCTCCAACACGCCCAAGTTCACGCCGGGCAGCTCGATTCGAATTTCCATCGCCGCTCCCTGTCCCAAATCGCAAGATCTGAATTCCGTCGACCCCAAAACAAAAAAAGCGGCGGGCCAATTTGGCCCGCCGCAAAATTCCTCGCAATATTCAGCCGCCGCATCCGGCACCGAAACGAGCGCCGAAAAAATCTACGCCTTCTTATTCTTGTACCAGTCCGCGTTGACCGGCGTATAGCTATTCCACTTCTCCGGCAAATCCTCCAGCGCGAAAATCGCCGTCACCGGGCAAACCGGCACGCACGCGCCGCAATCAATACATTCATCCGGGCTGATATACAGCATCTTCTCCGCCTCAAATTCCGGCTCATCCTTGCGCGGGTGGATGCAATCCACCGGACACACGTCCACACAAGCGGTGTCCTTGGTTCCTACACACGGTTCGGCAATTACATATGCCATTAGGGCGTCTCCTCTGAAGAATTGCTGTGACTAATACTACCCAAAGTCGCGAATTTACTCTCAAATTTTTTATATCACCAAATCAAGCCCCACACAAGACTCGCGCGCCCGTGATTTTACCGAATTCCACACGCCCGTTGAACTCCCCGCGCTCAACCGGATAGAATGCACCGGAAATAAATTTCCACGCGTCGAAGAGACAGGCGCCGCTTCTAGCGGCAAATTTCGCAAGCGCCACGCGGTTTCTGCCAGAATTTACGGCGATCCGCAAAACGCCCAGGAGCACTGATGCTACGCATGCGCGGCAACCGCCTAACCTGGCTCGGCCACGCCACCTTTCAAGTCACCACCCCATCCGGCAAAGCAATCTTGTTCGATCCCTGGCTCACCGGAAATCCCTCCTGCCCCGACGCTCTAAAAAAACCAACCGCCGTCGACATCATGCTCCTCACCCACGGCCACTCCGATCACATGGGAGATGCAGTCGCGCTAGGAAAGCAATTCCAACCAGACATCATCGCCATGCCCGAATTTGGCGGATGGCTCGGCTCAAAAGGCGTGAGCAAAGTTCACGGCATGAATAAAGGCGGCACTCAAAAAGTAGGCGAAATCGAAGTCACCATGGTTCACGCCATCCACTCCAGCGGCATCGAGGACGACAGCAAAATCGTTTACGCCGGCGAAGCCGCAGGCTACGTAGTGAAATTTCCAGGCGGCCTAACCGTCTATCACGCGGGCGACACCGCCGTCTTCGGCGACATGAAAATCATCGGCGAACTTTACGCGCCAGAATTAGCGCTGCTACCAATCGGCGATCACTACACCATGGGCCCGCGCGAAGCCGCTCTAGCCATCCGCCTGCTCAGCGTCAAACACGTAGTCCCCATGCACTACGGAACTTTCCCCGTCCTCACCGGCCGCCCCGAGCGCCTCCGCGAACTAACCCAAGACATCGCCGCTTTGGAAATTCACGCACTCCGGCCCGGTGAATCGCTGACTTAGGGTAAACTGCGACGCCGCATCCACGGCCCAAGGGAGAGAGACTCAAATGACCGGCACAATCCTCAATCCAAAAATCGAAAAGTATCTGAATGATATTTTGCCGAAGCGCGATTCGCTGCTCGCCGAAATGGAAAAGCTAGCCAACCGCCGCGACATCCCCATCATCGGCCCAGCCTGCGGGCGCCTACTTTATTTGCTTGCAAAAATTTCCGGCGCCAAGCGCGTCTTCGAAATGGGTTCAGCGATCGGCTATTCCACCATCTGGTGGGCCCGCGCCATGGGCCCGCAAGGTCACGTCTATTACACCGACGGCGACGCCTCCAACGCCCGCCGCGCCCGCGAATACTTCATCCGCGGCGGGCTCGAGCGCCGCATCACCATCCTAGTAGGCGACGCCATGAAAAGCCTGCAAAAAACCCCAGGAAAATTCGACATCATCATGATCGACGTAGACAAACCCCAATACATAGATGCCCTAAACGCAGCCCTGCCAAAGCTACGAAAAGGCGGTCTCCTAGTAACGGATAACACGCTTTGGTCCGGAAAGGTAGTCAACAGAGGCGGCGACGAAAGCACCCGCACAATCCAAAAATTCAACAACAAAGTCTACGGAAAACCCACACTCTACCCAGTAATAGTCCCGCTAAGAGATGGCGTAACAGTGGCCCAAAAACTCTAATCGACGAACGCCGTCGTAGGGGAGGGTTCTTCAGACCCTCCCGCATTTCGGCCCCGCCGTTCGTAGGGCCCGCGCTTCATGGCGGGCCTCTTCGTGCAAGATCGCGCCACAAGCCAAAATCTCCCTAAACCCACCGCAATGCCAGGCTTTGCATCACCGGAACAAATTCCGCAAGAAAAATGTCAAATTAGCCGGCCGCTCCGCCAACCGCCGCATAAAATAAGGATACCAATCCGTTCCAAACGGAATGTAAACCCGCACCCGATAACCCTCTTTCAATAACCCACGTTGCAGATCAGTCCGAATCCCATAAAGCATCTGAAATTCAAACGTATCTTTCCCAATCCCGTTCGCGGCAGCAAATTCCCTAGTAGCCGAAATCATGCGCGGATCATGCGTGGCAATCGCATGATAAATCCCGCTAGGCAAAAGTATCTTCATCAAAGAAACAAAATTAGCATCCACATCCGCCTTCGCAGGGAACGCAATCTCCGCAGGCTCCTTGTAAGCCCCCTTCACCAATCGCACGCGGCATCCGGCGGCGATCAAGTCACGCACATCCTGCTCGCTGCGAAACAGATAGGACTGAATCACCGTGCCCACTGCTTCCGTCCGCGCCCGCACGCGCCGCACCAGATCCACGGTCCGCTGCGTGTAGGGCGATCCCTCCATATCCACGCGCACAAAATTCCGGCCAGCCGCCGCACGATCCGCTATGCGCAGTAACGAAGCCTCGCAAAGTGCCGGATCCAAATCCAATCCCAGCTGCGTGAGCTTGAGGGAAATATTCCCATCGAGCTTCTCGGCCGCAATGCGGTCAAACATCCCCAGATATGTGTCAGCGGCGCGCACCGCGCCATCGCGATCCAGGACGTTCTCGCCGAGCAGATCGAGGGACACCGGAAAGCCAGCCGCATTCAAAACCCGCGCCGCCGCAATCGCATCTTCGAGCGTCTCGCCGGCGACAAATCGCTGCGCCACGCGCCGGCTGACCCCATTTTTCATGGACCACGCCGCCAACCTTTTATTTTCAGATAATTTAAGCAGGAGAGTCCGCAGCATCAGCAGGCGCACCGCGGAAACCGAAGGCCGCGCCGGAAGAGATTCATCATGCGCAGGAAATTATGCACGCGCACACGCACGCGCGCTAGGCCGTGTGCCCTTCAAGGAACTTCTCAGCATCAATCGCGGCCATGCAACCAGCCCCAGCCGCGGTAATCGCCTGCCGGTAAATATGATCGTGCACATCGCCGGCCGCAAACACGCCCTCCACATTCGTCCGGCTGCCATTATTCACGATCAAATAACCATCCGGATTCATATCCAGCTTGCCCTTGAAAATCGCGGTATTCGGATCGTGCCCAATTCCCAGAAAAACTCCGTCGATGTGCATCTGCGAAACTTCCTGCGTATCCAAATTGCGGATGCGGATCGATTCGAGATTTTTCTTCTGCACGTCGTGTAAGTCTTCGATGATGTAAGGCGTAAGGAATTTGATTTTCGCATTCGCACGCGCCCGGTCTAGCATAATCTTCGAAGCGCGAAATTCGTTGCGCCGGTGCATGATGGTCACCGTGCTGGCAAATTTCGTCAGAAAGGTAGCCTCTTCCATAGCCGAGTCGCCGCCGCCTACCACAATAATATTTTTATCGCGGAAGAAGAATCCGTCGCAGGTAGCACAAGTAGACAGCCCATGCCCGAAAAGCTCGCGCTCCGAAGGCAGCCCCAATGTCCGCGCCGATGCCCCCGAAGCCACGATCAACGCCTCGCACTCCAAAGTCTCATTCCCGACCGTCAATTTAAAAGGCCGCTGGCTCAGATCGACGTCAGTAACCGCCCCTGATCGAAATTGCGCTCCAAATCGCTCCGCCTGCTTCCGCGCATTTTCGATGAGCTGCGGCCCCAAAATTCCATCCACAAATCCAGGAAAATTTTCCACCATGGTGGTCAGCGAAAGCTGCCCGCCCGGTTCGCGCCCGTCAATCACCAAGGGCATCAAATCCGCTCGCGCCGCATACACGGCCGCCGTCAATCCCGCGCACCCGCTCCCGATTATGATGACTTTGTACACCTCAAACTCCTAGATGACAGTGATTTAGATTCGACAGACCAGCGCGGAGATTCACACCCAAACCCAACCATTATAGCATCCCGCGCGCGCGACCTCGTAGAACCCGCCGTCATGCGCGCCCCATTCGCCCCGCGCATGAATGTCGCCGCAAAGAAATCCACCCTACGCTTTTGCGTAACCGCGTATCCTGCGCGATAATCCGCCGATGCCCGCGGCCACCATCAATCCGAAACCCCCGCCGCTACCTCTCTTCCGCCTACTAAACGAATTCGTCGTATTTCTCTTAGGCGCGTTACTCGTCGTCCTATCCCTGGCCCACGGCCTGCATCCCCCGAACAAACCGGTAGTCTGGCTACTGCTCGGCGCTCTCTTAACTTATTGGGGAGCAAGAACCGGTATGCGCGTCAGCCCGCAATCCACGCGCTGGTACGATCGTCTGCGCGCCGCTTCGCTAATCTGCGCAGGACTTCTCGTAGCCAGCCTAGCCGAAGCGCCATTCCACCTAGCTACGCTGCTGCTCGCCATCGCCGGCGCCATCCTAGCGCTGCGCGGCCTCGCAGGTGCCATCGGCTCAATCCGCTTGCGGCAGTCCTAATTATTAGGCCGGTGATCCTTAATATGCGCGAGGTGCTGCCGCAGCCTCTCCAGCACATCCGGCTCCAGCCCGATATCCAATTCGCGCTCCAATTCATCCAGCGCGAAATGCACGATATCGTGATGATGCAATTCCTCGTGCCCCAACTTGTCGCGCAATTTCAACCAAATCTTATGCAGCAAATCGATTTCCTTAGGCGTAAGCCGCGGCGCATGCGGCCCAAGATAAAAAATCTGCTCCGACCCCGACGGCGTAAAAATCTCCAGCGCCACATGCGGCCGCGGATCGGGCATATGCTCCCAGGCCAATCCCACTTCCACCGCCTGATCGTTCACCGCACGCTTCGCCGAACTCCCCACCGCAATTGCCGACGATTCCAGATTCACGGCCGCGCGCAAAATGCCGTCCCAAAGGTCGTTCGCAGAAGCGACCGCCAAGCGCACCGGCTTACCTTCCCTCTCGGCCATCGAAAGCACTTTCGTAAATAGCAATTGTTCGATGGTGCTGAAAAGTTGGTCCGGCGTAAGGTCGTATTCGCCCGAAGCCGCGCGCCGCAACAATCGCACGTGCAGCACGACCACATCCTGATCGGGCCGCACGCGCTTCAGCACCGCTTCAAGATGATAAAGCGCATAGTAAGTGCTCACTGGCACGAGCACATTCCCCGGCCGAGCTCCCACCGTCGCCGCCGTCAAATCCCCCTCTTGCGCCAAATTAAACTGATCGAGCTCCACGTGCCCCGCTCCGACCTGCTTGCGGTGCACCATGTACTCGGAAACTTCAAACACAATAAAGAGCAACACCGTGAAGACCACGCCGGCGATCGTCGCATCCGGCTTTGTAAACAAATTCACGATGGCAATTCCCACCAGCACCAACGTGATCAATCCCAACCCCACCGGAATCTCTTTCCCAAAAACCGTGAAATTCAACGGCACGCGGTACTCGCGGTCCTGTGGATGCGTATAACGCAGCACCAAAACCGCCACGCCCTTCAGCGCAAAACTCCAAATCACTCCAAACGCATACAAGTTCGCCAGAAAAGTAACGTCGCCGCGGCTCGCCAAGATCGTAATAATCTGCGCCGCCACCACCATATTGATAATCCGGTGCGACGTCCCATATTTCCGCTGCGGATGCCGGAACCAATCCGTAAGCACGCCATCTTCCGACACGCGATTCAACACGCCGTTCGATCCCACAATCGCCGTATTCACCGCGCCCGAAAGAATCAAGACGCCGACGACCACCACGAAAACGTGAAACGACAGCAACACGGGATAACTTCCGATCAAATGCATCGACAGCCCGCCGATCAAGTTCTCCGTAAACTGCCCGCGCACCGAATCCGGAATCAACATCACCGCGAAAAACGAAACCAGCGAAGTAAACACCAGGCTGTAAACGAAAATCACCAAGCCCGTCTTCTTCAAATTCGGCAATTTCGGATACTCAATCTCGCGATACACCTGCGCCAACGTCTCTTCCCCGCTCATCGCCAACACGGAATGCCCGAGCCCCACAAATACAATCAACATCGTGCAGGTCTGCGCGAAATGGTTTCCGTACAGCCAACCCATCGCGTTCTTCCCCAGCTTCATGTTCTGCGCCGAAGGGAACGGCGGCAAATGCGCTCCGCGCACCCAAGCCGTATAAGCGCACCAACCAATCAGCACCACCACCATCACGGTCGTGAGCTGCATAATCCGCAGCGCCTTATCGCTAGATTCCTGCACTCCCTTGATGTTCTGCCACCAAAAATAAAGCGTCACCAAAATCGCAAAAAATGCCGCGGTAGAATTCGCATTCAACTGGTAGCTGATATGCGCATACCCAAGCAATTCATTCAGCACGCCAGCAAGATACTGGCCCGCCGAAACCCCGCTGATCGGCCCGGTCAGCACATAATCAAACATCAGCGCCGACACGGAAATCTTGGCCATCGTTCCGCCCAGCGCCTCTTTCACCACCCGGTAAACGCCGCCGCGCACGAACATGCTGCAGCTCTCGACGTAAACCGCCCGCACCGCATAGGAAAACAACATGATCGCGAGGATGAACCAAGGAGCAGTCTTCCCGATGAACTGCTCCGCCTCGCCGCCAGCGTAGTAAGCCGAAGAAGCCAGATCGTTCAGGACAACAGCAGCAGCGCGCCAGAAGGAAATAAAGGTGAGCATGGCCGTAGTGGCCACGATGACTTGTGCCGAGCGGCGGACATTAATGCCAGGCTTGGGAGGTGGAGTCGGGTTAGATGCCATGGGCAGGTCGAGGCGCGGGAATCGACTATATTATTAAAACGAACGAAATGAAAGCCGCCAAGTAGCGCCGGCGTCCCTGCCGGCATCTTACGACCGCAAAAATAAGCCACAACCAAGGTCGAGGGCGGCGCACTCAAATTCGCCACAACCGGCCGTCGTAGCGCTGGCGTCCCGTCGGCTCTTACGACCACAGAAGAAAACCACAACCGCACCCGAGGGCGGCGCTGACTAGTTCTTCACAACGTGAGTAACCCCACCGCGAAACTCCACCCCACATTTCTCACAAGGACAAATCTCCCGCAAATGCTCAAAACTATAAATCCCAGTAGCATGCCCATCCGAAAACTGAATCGACAGAGCATAATTCCCCACAGCCGAAGCCCCCTTAGCGGTAACGCGAGCCTTAAACATGGGCAAAGCCGATCCGCCAGTAGCCGAAGAAAACTTCCCCTTCTTCTCCCGCTCATCATTACAAAGCGCGCAAGGACACAACTCCCGCAAATAAACAAAATCAAAATGCGAAGTATGCCCATCCGACCAGGCAATATCGACCCCAGCCCCAGTAGAAACGTGCACCTTCACATCCATAGGCTTCTTCCGCACATCAATAGGTATCGGCATCAATCCAGTCCGGAACCGCTGTCATCCCGAATCCCCTTCAGGGGTGAGGGATCTGCATTTGCATTTGCATTTGCATTTGCATTTCCGGGTGCCCCATGCGCCGTACTTGCGCGTGGGGTTCTGGAATTTGCATTTGCCGTTTCTTCAATCTGAAATCTCAAATCTGAAATTTGAAATCTCCGGCGCCGTAGCTGTTGCATCTCCCCGTAGGCGCGCCGCTCGCTGCGCCCCCCCGAGTAACGCCAGACAAAATGTGGCCAATTCACCGCCGCGTAACGCGCTTCGATCTTCTCCGCCAGCCTCGTTCCCAATCAATTCCCATTCCGCGGACAACAAGTCCCAGCCGGAATCGGATTCCCGTGCGGACAAGTCCCCGGATGCCCCAAAAAAGTGCAAATCTTCTGCTCCAACTCCGGGCTAATAATATGCTCGAATTTACAAGCGTGCGTATCAGCCTCAGACCCCACAATAGCAAACGTATCGGTAAAGAGCCGTTCCGCCAACCGATGCCGCCGAATCACATCGCGAGCCCGATTTTCCCCACGCGGCGTCAAAGCCACAACGCCATCCCCAACTTCCACCAACCCACGATCGCTCAATCGTCCCACCATACGCATAGCATCCATCACTCCACGCGAACGCACCCGCTCAAGCTGCGCCGGCACGCCCTCCTCCCCGCAAATCCAAATCTGCTCGAGCAGATGATCGAAGCGCTCCTCATCCTCAGCCGTAAATGTAGTCACCTGCACCAAACGCCCATGCGCCAATTCAATCCGCCGGTCCGCCAACTGCGCAATCGAAGCATCATGCGTCACCATCAAAATCGTATGCCCGGCCGTATGCAACTCGCGAATCAAGTCAATCACGATCCGCTCATTCTCCTCATCCAAATTCCCGGTAGGCTCATCCGCCAAAATAATTTTAGGGTGATTGATCAGCGCCCGCGCCACGGCCACGCGCTGCTGCTCCCCGCCAGAAAGCTGCGAAGGCAAATGCTCCACGCGATCCGCCAGCCCGACGCGTTTCAAAGCCTCGCGCGCCTCGCCCTCATCAGTGGTGCTGTGAAAATACTGCGCCAACATCACGTTTTCTACCGCGGTGAGATACGGAACAAGATGGAATTGTTGAAAAATGAAGCCAACTTTATCGGCGCGATAGCGAGTGAGGCCGCCTTCATCCAGCCGCGCGACGTCAACATTTTCGACTACCGCGCGCCCGGAAGTAGGCGTATCCAAGCCGCCAAGAATATTGATCAGGGTAGTCTTCCCCGATCCCGAAGGCCCCATGATCGCAATCCACTCGCCAGCCTCCACCGTGAACGACAATCCGTCGAGCGCGCGCACCCCTCCAAACAGTTTCGTCAACCCGTCGACTTGGACCAACGACGCCATCATTCTCCCCGCAAAATCACAGCCGGCTTCACCCGCCCCAGCAAACGCAAAGGCAGCGCCCCAGCCAGCGCCACACCCACCATCAAAGCCACAATCAAAGGCAAAACTTCCAGGCGCGGTGAAATCGCCGCCCCAAACACCCGCCGCCCAATCCAAATCGTCAATAAAGCCCCAACCAAATAACCCACCACTCCGCCAGCAACTCCTAGCACGCTAACTTCCGCCAAGAAGAGCGCAACAATACGCCCAATCGATCCACCCAGCGCCTTCATCAACCCAACATCCACCCGCCGTTCCATAGCCAGCGCCGTCATAGTCGCCAACACGCTCAAAGCCGTAAGCACAAAAATCAAAGCCGCCATCGAAACAATGAGCAATCGCACGCGCCCCAGCAGCGCCCCTTCAGCATCAGCAATCTGCCGGATCGGCTCGACGCGCACATCGCCACTCGCCGCCTGCAACCGGTCCGCAACAGCCCGAATCTCGTGCGCCGTCCCAGGCACCCGCAATTCAATCAAAGAAATTCGCCCGCGCAACGAAGCCAAATCCTGCACCACCGGCAAACTCGCCACAACCTGATCATCTTCCGCGCCGCCAGCAGTAATAATCCCCGCGACAGTCAGCCGCGCCTCATTGACTCCATAGTGCAGCCGCAATTCGTTCCCAATCTTCAATCCAAACTGCCGCGCCGCGTTCGCCCCAACCAAGCAAGAAGTAGACTCCGCCGAAAACGGCGCATGCTCCCCATCAATCTTCCAATAAGGACGAAGCGCCGCCGCAGCATTCAACCAAGTCCCGGCAAGAACCACCGGCCGATTCGCATCCGTCCGCGCCACAATATAAAGATAGGGCGCCTTAGCCACATCCGCGCCGGCCACCATCTCAACGGTATTCAGCAAATTGCGATCGAGTGTCGCGCCATCGCCAAAACTTTTCGCCGGCGCGATCACCACATTCGCCCCCAGCGTCCGAAACTCCTGCGTCAATTTCCGCTGCACATCAAATTGCATATTAAACAGCGCGGAGATCACCGCAGCGCCGCTAGCCATCGCCACCAACGCCACCGCCAGCCGCCCGCGATTCCCGCGCAAAAGCCGCCATAGCAAACGCCCAAACATTACTCGCCCCTCAAAATCGGCGCAGGCTCAAATCGTGAAGCCCGCCGCAACGGAATCACGCTCCCCAGCAAAACCACAGCCGCAGACAATCCCAAAACAATCGGTAACAAAACCAAACGCAAACTAGCCGGTGTCCCAAACACGCTCGTCCCCAAAACCCGCGCCAGCAACGAGCCAAACAAAAATCCGATCGCCCCGCCGGTAATCGCCAGAACAAATTGCTCCGCCAAAAAAATTCCGCCCACCATCAAATTCGTAGCCCCCAGCGCCTTCATCAACCCAACTTCCGACCGCCGCTCAATTACGGTGGCCGCCGAAGTAGCCGCCACAGCCAGAGCCGCCGCCACAAGCGCCGCAATCGTAACCAACCACAGCAGTCCGCTAACCCGCGTCAAAACCCGCCCCTCAGTCTCCGCCACGCGCCGAATCGCCCGCGCATTAGACCCAGGCAAAACCTGCTCAATCTGCGTCCCAATCGAAGAAATATAAGGCGAGCAATACCACCGGTCGTACTCCGCAGGCGTCATCGAATTAGGATCACGCTCCGAAAATGCATCCTCAGGCTTAGTCAAAGCGCTAACGAACAAGCTGCGAAACTTTCCCGGCCGCCCCGCCAATTCCTGCGTCAGCGGCAACGGCACAAGGATGGCGTTATCCTCCGCTCCTCCGGTCGAAACAATTCCGGTAACGACAAGTGGAATTAGTGGCCGAAGAAATCCAGTCTCCTTCGGCTCGTCCTTTGGCGGTAATTGAATCGTCGTGCCAATAATCGGTCCGCCTCCAGCCGACAGACGCGCAGCCAACCCCTCACCCAAAACGCACTCGCGGCTGCCCTCCGCAAACCACCGTCCCTGAATTTTCCACCACGGATGCGTCAGCTTCGCTCCAGTCCGAAAACTGGAACCATCCGGAACACTCACATCGTGCTCGTACCACGTCCCAATCACGCTCGCGTCAACCCCATCCGTCCCGATCGCGATGCGCTCAGGAACATCCAAAAACGGCGTAAAACCTAGAATGTTATGCCGCCAAAAAATAGTCCGCAGCTTCCCCAAATCCGCCTCATTCAAATAAGCCCCTTCATCCACAGGCCGGTAATCCACCCCGCCAATCTGCAAAGGCAGCGAATCCGATTGCGGCGTAACTAAAAGATTCGCGCCCAAACTACGAAACTCCCGCGCCAACCGATCGCCCACATCAAGCGCCACGCTAAGCGCAGCCGTAGTAACCGCCATCCCCACAGCCAACGCAGCAGCAGCAAGCAAAATCCGCCGCGGATTACGCACAAAGGATTCACCAACCAGGCGGGCAAACATTCAGAAAGCGATCTCCATCGCCAAAAATAGAACGACTAATGCACCGTCGCAGCAGATTCCGCCAATGCAGACAAATCCACAGTAACTTTCCCCGCTTCCACGCGCGCCTTCACCGCTACCGGATTGCATCCGCCAGCCTGCCCAATCGAAGGCACATAAATCGCCGCCCCGCAATTGCGGCAAATCACGTTCTGCCCCTGCTGCCGGTACCCCGACCATCCGCAAATCTGGCAAGCATCCAGCGCTACCGCGTAATCCCCATCGCCCTTGCGAATCACCAAGAACCGCAAAAGCGTCCCGCCAGAATCCGCCGTAAAATAATGCAATTTAGAATCGGCCAGGTCCGTCACCGGAATCGAAACGCGCCCGTCCACTCCCTCGAGCCGCGTCGCCGCAGGAGGCGCAGCCGCCGTGCGGGCATAAACAAATTCCGCCGTAAACATCAGGATCACGGCGATACAAAGGAAAGCCGCGGCGAAACTCCACCGCCGCTGCTTCCGAAATTCCCAATCCCGCCGGCGCCTCTCAGCCGCATTCAATTCCGTCGCATCGCCAACCGGCTTCGTAGCCGCAAACCACTCCCGCAAAACCGCCAGCGCCGCCACTCCCAAAATCACCACAAAAAAGAAAACTTCATTGCGCACAATCGGCCCAATCGTAGCCATCTCAAACTTACTGGACCAAATCCACTGCGCCTCGCTCAATTCATGCACGCCAGTCAAGCCCAACTGAAACGCCACGACCATCAAAATCGTAGAAGTAACCGCAAAAAATCGCCCCAAAGGGATCTTCAAAGTGCCCTGGAAGAAAAACAGCCCTACCAAAACCGAAAGCAAAATCCCCACGCCCGTCCCAATCCAAACTTCAATCCCCGCGCTGGAAAGCTCAACCGCCCGCAAAATCAAAACCAGCTCCGCCCCCTCGCGCAATACCATGGTAAAAACAAAAATCCCAATCCCAATCCCCGCCGCCCGCGTAGTCCGCGAAGCGTAACCCTCCACCCGCGCCTCAATCTCCTTCTTCAAACTCCGCGCAATCCGGTTCATCCAAATAATCATGGTCATGACCAGCACCGCCGCGACCAACATCATCAACCCCTCAAACCCATCCTCATTCACATTCAACCGCTGCAACAAAACCGCAGCCACAAAGCTGCAAATCGCCGCAGCAGCCACACCCATCCACACAAATGGCGCCAGCGCACGCCGCCCAGTTCGATTTAGATAGACGAGTACAATGCCGACGACAAGCGCAGCCTCAACACCCTCACGCAGAGCCACCAGAAGCGCAGAAAGCATAGGTCAAGCCAGTTGATACACATTTTCAACTGGATTCCCAATATACCGCGCCGCAAGCGCTCCGTCAAGCGAGTGCGATTGGTTGTGCGGCGTTTATTCTGCGGGACTTGATAGGATCGAAAATTATCGGTCGCGGCGCAAACGCCGCTGCTGCTGCCCAGCGCTAAAGCGCGTCACTTTGCGCGACGCTTTTTCGGAGCGCTGAAGCACTCCTCCCCCTGCTGAAGCAGAGGGCTGCTACCTTAATATCTACTTCTGACTCAAAAGATAAAGATCCGCATGCCCCCCAAGCCGCGCATAAACCACCTCAGAAAGATCCCCAGCCAAATCATAAGCATTCCCGCCAGCCGTAAGCGGAAAAGAGAACGGCAGCTTCAAAGCCACCTGCGCCGCCCCCACCAGCTTGCCATCCGCCCAACCCTGCCGGTAAATCGTAACGTCGCGGCCCCCGGGAAGGGCATAAAAAAACGCCTTCCCATCGCGAGCCGCGGTAATTCCGAAAGTCACCACGTTGGGCGTCAACAAAGTGCACGAGCGATCCGCCAACGACAACTCATAGATCCCGGTCTTCTCCCCCACCGCAATCAAAGTGATAAGGTACTGTCCGCCGGGCGCAACAATGAAAGCATAACCGCAACCCTCCACCAGTTTCTCCGGCGTCGAGCCCTCCGCGCTCTCCTTCCAGACCGAGCTAGCCTTCGACCCAGCTTCCGCCCCGTTCAAGTAAACGGTCTTCTGGTCCGGCCCCCATATCAAATTTTGAGCCGACTTTACCGTCCAAGTCAGTTGGCGGCGGCCACTCCCATCGGCCCCCACCACAAAAAATTTATCCGGTCCCTCTCGTTCCGCGCTCAAAAATCCAAGATGAAAACTATCGGACGCAAAAGTTGCGGTTGCCAGCGCTTCTCCCGTGGCCAGTCTCACCCTGCCACTTCCGTCTATATTCGCTGCCCATACTTCAGAGCGGTCACTCTCAGGCGCCGTGACGTACATCACCCGCTTGCCGTCCGGCGAGATGGCCGGCTGCGTAGCATTTTCCGACGCTATATCCGTGAGCTGCTTCGTTCGGACGTTGTACGCCGTCAGCACTCCGGTGGACTTGCCGTTCACAAAATAAATTCCCTTGCCTCCCGGGTCCGGCAGCGGCGAAGTATCCGGCCCGGTTCCGGAGGTAACCTGAGCCAAACTTTTGTCCTTCAAGCTATACTTCCAAATGTTCGTCAATCCGTTTACGGTCCGGCTAATCAGTAAAGTCTTTCCAGGCTCGCCCCACGCTGCGTCAAATGGATTTCCAGGCACCTCGCCCATATCCGCTGTCGATCGCGCAGAGAAATCCAAATCGTAGGCGTGGAATGAGCTCGGGAGGCTACTGTAGATTGCAGTGGAAGTCAGCACCAGCAGGTGGCCCCCACCGGGAAACGGCAAGATCGCCAAAGGCGGAAACGTGGTCGAGTCAAAACTGTAAATTTTCTCTTCCCCAACTCCGGATTTGCTCGTGCGAAAAATGCCCCGGCTATCTGACTTCAGGAAGTAAAGCGATGCGCCATCCGCCGACGGAAACAGCGCGGTACCGGATGCCACCCGGCTCGCAGTGCCGCCAAGCGCAGGCACCGCCCAAATTTCATCGCGCCCCCCGGACCTCCCGTAATAAATCTCAGTCCCGTCGGTCGAAAAGCTCTCCACATATTTGTCGCCCTCATCACTTGTAAGTTGCAGCGGCTCACCACCAGAAGAGAGCATGAAGAACACTTGTTCAATTCCATTCACCGGCGAGACGAACGCCACCGTATGGCCGTCGGGCGAAAGCCGCGCGCCATCCATCGGTTTATCCCAATGGCTGATCTGCGTAATCTTCGCCGGCCCACTCGGCCCACTCTCGCGATTCCAAAAATGATAAGCCACAAACGCCGCGAGCAGCACTGCCGCAACGGCGCCCGCAAATGCATATTTGTTCCGCGCTAGCCCGCTCGATGAAGGCGCAGCGGCAATCGCGGCGCTCGAAGCAGATTCAAGCTTCGCTGCATGATCCTGAACCGCCGTTCCGCTCGCCGTCGAAATCCGCCCCGATCCCGTATCCCGCCGCAATCGCTTCAAGTCCGCGCGAATTTCCGACGCCGACTGATACCGCAGGTCGCGATCCTTCTCCATCGCCTTGCCGATAATCTCTTCGAACTTCGCCGGCAAATCCGGATTCAACCGCAAGGCCGGAACCGGCTCCTGCGCCAAAATCGCGTGCGTGATCACTCCCGAAGTATCTCCACGAAACGGCACCACACCAGTGACCATCTCGTACAGCACCACGCCAAACGAAAAAATATCCGTTCGCGCATCGAGAGCCTTGCCGCGCACCTGCTCCGGCGACATGTAAGCCACGGTACCGACCGCCGTCCCCGGACTCGTCAGCATCGAAGGGTCAACAGCATCCACGGTAGCTCCCGCCGAAACCTGAGAGCCTCCGTCCGCCTGCACCAATTTCGCCAATCCAAAATCCAGAATCTTTACCTGTTCCCTTTTAGTCAGAAAAATATTCGCAGGCTTGATATCCCGGTGAACGATCCCTTCCGAGTGAGCCGCATCAAGCCCATCGGCAATCTGCAAAGCAATTTCCAAAGCCTCATCCACAGGCAAGGGCTTCCCGCCAATGCGATGCTTGAGCGTCTGCCCCTTCA
>JABDFR010000055.1 GCA_013286465.1 Acidobacteriota bacterium
GGCACCTCGCAAGAAGGACATTCCTGGAAGCGCCCTTTCAAAATTTTCGGCGCCCTGGTCTGGAGCGTCCTAAAAAAGCTCTCGCCAGCCCGCCGCCTGTTCCTGCTGCTGACAATTCTGCTGGCGATCCTGGCCGTAGCAAACTTTCACTTCCTGATAATCACGCAAGAAATCGAATTCATCGCGGCCTTCGCCGGGCTGCTAATTCTGCTGGTCCTGGTGATCGGCGACCACATCGCCATGAAACGCGATATTGAAATCGCTCGCGAGATCCAGCGCTGGCTTGTCCCGCGCAAAGCGCCCGACGTCCCCGGCGTCGACATTGCGTTCGCTACCCGCGCCGCAAAAACGATCGGCGGCGATTACTACGACGCCTTCCGTCGCGCAACCGATGGCCCGCTGCTAATCGCCGTGGCCGACGTCTCCGGCAAGAGCGTCCCCGCAGCGATGCTGATGGCCACGTTTCAAGCGAGCCTGCGTGCGTTGGCGGGCGTAAGCAGCTCGCTCTCCGATTTGGCAGGGGGCCTGAATCGCCAAGTCTGCGCCAATAGCAGCAACGGCCGCTTCACCACGGCTTTCATTGCCGAACTGGATCCGCTGACAGGAAATCTTACCTACCTGAGCGCAGGGCACAATCCACCCATCCTCCGCCGCGAAGATGGGACTTTCGAGCGCTTGAAATCTGAAAATATTCCGCTAGGAATCGAAGCGAAAGAGGTTTACAAAACGCGAGTGACAAACGTCGGCCTGCACGACTTATTGATGATTTATACCGATGGAGTGACAGAAGCCCGAAACGAAGACAAAGAGCAGTTCGGCGAAACCCGCCTGATGACCCTAATGCAATCCACGGGCAAAAACGAACAGAGCGCCAGAACCTTATCTAACGTGATGCAAGTCCTGGACGAATTCGTAGGCGCCGCCCCGCAACACGACGACATCACCTGCCTAATCCTCCGCCGCAACTAAAAGCAACGCGGCGCGTTGCGACAAACGTAGGGCCCGCGTTTTATGGCGGGCCTCTTCGCGCGAGGTCGCGCCACATTTCCGCACCCCGGCGGCCGGGGATCAACCTTCAAAGTTTCTTGGCCAAAACCAAAATCAGCAAAATCAACAAAATCAACCCCAACCCCCCAGAAGGGTAATAACCCCATCCCGCGCTATACGGCCAGGTAGGCAACGCACCCAACAACAGAATCACCACAATGATCACCAAAATCGCCCTGGGCATTGGCATCCTCCAAAAAGCCCCGGCATTTTCGAGCTCAACGCACAAAAGCGCCATACAGGCAAACCAGTAGCGCGACCAGCTTCGTAGGGGAGGGTGCTTTAGCCCTCCCGCAGTTCGGCCCCTTGCATTCCAGGCAGCAGGTAGAGTTATATTGCAATCAGAATCCAACCCGCCAAGCCAAAGGAGAAGTCACTCCGTGATCAATCAAATCCGCACGATCGCCATCGCCGCACTGTTCGCCGCTGCAGTTGCAGTCGTGATCCCAGCCCAAGAAATCCCCCAGCAACTCCAGCCCCCACCGAACGAAAAACTGCTACTGGATCTGCACGCCAAAGGCGATCAAATCTATACGTGCAAAAACGACAACAACCAATTCGCCTGGACCTTAAAAGCTCCTGACGCCCAACTCTTTGACAAAGACGAAAAACCCTTCGGCAAACATTTCGCCGGCCCCAGCTGGCAAGCGAACGACGGCAGCAAAGTGACGGGCAAGGCGGCGGCAAATGTACCGTCGCCCGAGCCCGATTCGATCGCCTGGCTGCTGGTGAAGGTAGTAAGCCATGAAGGCAAAGGCGTCCTGGACAGCGTTACCACCATCCAACGCCTCAACACCAAAGGCGGCAAAGCCGCTGTGACCGGCTGCGACGCAGCAAACGCCGACAAAGAAATTCGAGTCCCCTACACGGCGAACTACAAATTCTACGCACCAAAATGATATCCGCCGTCGCGTGAGCGACCTGCGGCTAACCTGTGTCTTTGCTTCGCCTTCCCGCCCTGAATCGTACGTGCCCTCCGTGCATCTAATCGTTTAACGTTAAACGATATAGGGAAAGGCCAAGACGAAATGCCATCGCATTACAAAGGCACGAAAACCGAGCTGCGCGCGTTGAACGCCTACATCAACGTTTCGCGCGCGGCCAACACGCTCGAGTCCGCCATGGCCGCGCAACTGGCAGCGCAAGGCTTGAGCATCAGCCAATTCGGCGCGCTCGAGGCTCTCTATCATCTTGGGCCGCTTTGCCAACATGAAATTGCCGCCAAGCTCCTAAAGTCCGGCGGCAACATCACGATGGTAATCACCAATCTCGAAAAGCAACGCTGGATCAAACGCCAACGAGTACCGAAGGATCGCCGCCTGCTCCGCATTCACCTAACGCCAGCAGGCCGCCGCCTCATCGCAAAGATTCTGCCGCCGCACGTAGCCGCGATCACGGGCATCATGCGCAACCTAAGCGACAGGGAGCAGGAATCGTTACGCACTCTGTGCCGCAAGCTAGGCCGCGGCACCCAAAAAGTTTTGTCCGGGCACGGCGTTAGCCGTGCCGTAAACGCCGCAAAAGCTCGCGGCCTCAGCCGCTGAGATGCGTCGTTTCGAATAATCAAAAGGCGGCAAAAAGGAGATTCAAAATGATTCAAATCCTCCCCAGTGAAGAACGCGGCAGCGGCCAACTCGATTGGCTCGATTCGCGCTTCTCATTCTCATTCGCCGATTACTACGATCCGAAGCACATTAATTTCCGTTCCCTGCGGGTGATCAACGAAGACAAAATCGCGCCCAGCGGCGGCTTCGGCATGCACCCGCATCGCGACATGGAAATCATCACCTACGTCCTCGATGGCACGATCGAGCACCGAGACAGCATGGGCAACCGCGGCGTAATCCGCCCAGGTGAGATCCAAAAAATGACCGCGGGCACCGGCATCCTGCACAGCGAATTCAATCCGTCGAAAGAAAAGCCGACGCACCTGCTGCAAATCTGGATTCTGCCGGAAAAGCAGGGGCTGAAGCCCGAGTACGAAGAACACAAATTCACCCCAGGCGAGCTAAGCGGAAAGTTTCAACCAATCGCAGGAAAAGAAGCACCGGTAAGCATCCGCCAGGACGTAGAGCTATTCGCAGCAAAATTCGCGAAAGGCGAAAAGGATACGCACAAGCTAAGCCCAGGCCGCCATGCGTGGCTACAAGTCGCACGGGGCGCAGGCAAGCTAAACGGCCAGATTGTGAAAGCCGGCGACGGCGCAGCAATCTCCGATCAGCCGGAAGTAGTGTACGAAGCAACGGAACCGTCGGAAGTCCTGCTCTTCGATCTCGGCTAACGTTGAAGTCCGCGCAGGCAAGCGGCGCATCCTGCAGGGGTGCCGCTTGCTGCGCCCGTGCCGCGTTTGAACGGCGAATGACCAAGCAACGCAATCCATCCAAATGTTACAAAATCACCACGCAGCCGAATCCGGCTGAATTCCCAGGGCATCTGACGTACCATTAGCCGCCAATCTCAACGGAGGGATTCACCATGCAAACCACAAAATGGATTCTGGCTGTAGCACTTCTGCTCGCCGCCGCGTTGCCGGCAGCCGCTCAATCCGCCCACGCTGACATCATGAACGCTTCAGGGCAAAAAATCGGCGAAGCCAAATTCCATCAAACGAAAGAAGGCGTCAGCATTTCGGTGAGCGTCAGCCAGATTCCGCCGGGGACTCACGGCATCCACATTCACCAAACCGGGCAATGCACGGCGCCCGATTTCAAAACTGCCGGCGGGCATTTCAATCCCGATAACAAGCAGCACGGCGCGAAAAATCCTGCTGGGGCGCATAACGGCGATCTCGGCAACATCACCGCGAACGCCGAGGGCAAAGCTAAAGCTACGTTCCTTGATCCGCATGTGACGCTAACCGACGGCCCAACATCGCTACTGCCGCAGAGCGGAACGTCCATCATGATTCACGCGCAACCGGACGACGAAATGACCGATCCATCCGGGAATTCGGGTGGCCGCTTTGCCTGCGGCGTAATTCAAAAATAATCACGGCGAGCGCGCAAGCGCCATCCGAACGTAGGGCGCGCGCTTTATGGCGGGCCTCTTCGTGCAAAATTTAAGTCGAAGCCTCGCGTGCGGCCGTCCAACCGGTCTACTGAATAGGATTCCGCACAGGGGCGAGCGCGTGCCATAAACCTAAATTGTGCCTGAGGAGGCCCGGCATAAAGCGCGGGCCCTACGAAGAGCAAATCCGCGCGGACGCGCGCGCCCTACAATTCATCCCATGCGGGGCAAGACAATTCCCTGCTGGGCTTGATACTTTCCCTTCTTATCCTTGTAAGAAGTCTCGCAAACTTCATCCGACTCGAAGAAGATCACTTGGCAGAGGCCTTCGTTGGCGTAAATTTTTGCTGGGAGCGGCGTGGTGTTGCTGATTTCCAGGGTTACGAAGCCTTCCCACTCGGGCTCGAAGGGCGTTACGTTTACGATTATGCCGCAGCGGGCGTAGGTGGATTTTCCTACGCAGATTGTTAGGGTGCTGCGCGGGATGCGGAAATATTCTACCGAGCGCCCCAGCGCGAACGAGTTTGGGGGCACGATGCAGACCGGGCCTTGAAACTCCACGAAAGATTTTGCATCAAAGTGTTTAGGGTCCACGATTGACGAATTCACGTTGGTGAAGATGCGGAATTCGTCGGCCACGCGCATATCGTAGCCGTAGGACGAGACGCCGTAGCTGATTACGCCCTCGCGCACCTGGCGATCGGCGAAAGGTTCGATCATCTTGTGTTCCACGGCCATGCGCCTGATCCACTTGTCGCACTTCACGCTCATGAGCAACTCCTTGGGCCTAGAAATTTTCGAAAATGGCAGGGCATCTTAGTACGCCGCCGTACGCTTGACAACCAGCAACACCGCTGTCTAGCATAGATTTCGCCGCAGCCGGAGGCACTCGTGATCAAACTCGACATCGTCAACGCGGTCGTTTCAAAGACCAGTATCACCCGCAACAAAGCCGAGCAGGCTGTCGAAACTGTTTTCGAAGCCATGAAGAACGCGCTTGGCAAAGGCGAGCGCATCGAGCTACGCCGCTTCGGCGTCTTCAACGTCAAGCCCCGCAAGACCGGCATCGGCCGCAATCCACGCACCGGCCAGCAAGTGAATATCCCGCCAGGCAAAGCCGTGCGCTTTAAGCCCGGCAAAGAACTGCAGGCGCTCGAAAACGGCGCTGGGAAAAAGCCTGCCTCGCCGGGTGCGTAAGATCGGCGATTCGTTTCAGGCCAGCTCCAATTTTCGATTGGTCAGCTCCTTGCTATGAGCAGCACTGGAAACGGGCACAGTCATGTCCCGGCAGAAACCGTAGAATTCCAATATCCGCCGATTGCAGAGGCTGTTCTGCGCAAGCCGCGCCGCCGGCCCATCTGGACGCCGCTGATACTTTTTCTTCTGACTGTTGTTTCGACGCTGGCTGTCGGCGCAGAATTTTCTCTCTCCTATTCGCAAAATCGCGAGCCATTCTCCGGCGACGAAAATCCTTTCATCACCATGGCGCGGCCTTTTCAGCATCCGGAATTGCTGGCGCTCGGCGTTCCGTTTTCCTTCACGCTGCTCAGCATCCTCCTCGCGCACGAACTTGGCCACTACTTCACCTGCCGTAAGTACGGAATCGATGTCACCTATCCTTATTTCATTCCTGCGGCTACGATCCTCGGCACGTTCGGGGCGTTCATTCGAATTCGCTCGCCGATTCCTACGCGCAAAGCGCTTTTTGATGTGGGGCTCTCGGGCCCCGTGGTCGGCTTCGTCTTCGCCGTGCCGGCGCTGATTTTCGCGATTGCGAATTCGAAGATCGTTCCCGGCATGGCCTTTACCGATCCGACGGGACTGCGATTTGGCAATCCGCCGTTGGTGCAGCTCTTGATTGCCATGCTGCGTCCGCATACGCCGGCCGGCGATATTCTTTTGCATCCGGTGGGGCGGGCGGCCTGGGTCGGGCTTTTCGTTACTGCGCTGAATTTGCTTCCGGCCTGGCAGCTTGACGGCGGGCACATTTTGTACTGCCTGACTAGCCGGTTGCACCGGCAGATTTCGCTGGCCGTGGGAGCGATCATCCTAGCGATGGGGCTCTTGGGAATCTGGCGGAATCTTTTCTGGGACGGCTGGGTGATGTGGGGCGGCCTGCTGCTGGCCTTCTCCTGGTTTTTCCGACATCCGCCGCTGATGAATCGCTGGGAGCCGTTGGATCCGAACCGGCGGATGTGGGCGGTCTTCGCGTTAGTCATTTTTGTCCTCTGTTTTACTCCCTGGCCGACCACTAACCCTTGATCGATTTGAGTTTTGCGCGCGAAACAAGGGTTATGCAGTGTCGGGGCAGGTGGACGGAAATTTCATGAGCGCGTTTGTTCGCGCCGTCAAGCCAATGGCATGAGAAGGTGCGCGGAGCACGGATAGGGTGGGCGAGATAGGTTCGATTCGTGCATAATGTGGGCCCGCGGGTTTCGAAATGTTAGGAGGCGTTCCGATGGCAACGATAACTACCAAAGATGGCGTTGAGATTTATTACAAGGACTGGGGCAAGGGGCAGCCGATCGTGTTTAGCCATGGTTGGCCGCTTTCGGCGGATGATTGGGACACGCACATGATGTTCTTTCTGAATCACGGCTATCGCGTCATCGCGCACGATCGGCGTGGGCATGGGCGTTCTTCGCAGCCCGGCGTTGGGCACGACATGGATCATTACGCTGCGGACTTGGCGGCGGTGACTGAGCATCTTGATCTAAAGGATGCGATACACGTTGGGCACTCAACCGGGGGCGGTGAAGTGGTGCGTTATGTGGCGCGCCATGGTGAGGGACGGGTGGCGCGAGCAGCGATCATTAGCGCGGTGCCGCCATTGATGGTGAAGACGCCGGCGAACCCTGGTGGGACTCCCAAAGAGGTGTTTGATGGGCTGCAGGCGCAACTGGCCGCCAACCGGGCGCAGTTTTATTACGATGTGCCGGCTGGACCGTTTTATGGATACAACCGGCCTGGTGCGAAGGCGTCTGAGCCGGTGATTTGGAATTGGTGGCGACAGGGGATGATGGGAGGGGCTAAGGCGCATTACGACGGCGTCGTGGCATTCTCGCAGACGGATTTTACCGAGGACTTGAAGAGGATCTCTGTGCCGGTGTTGGTGATGCATGGGGAGGACGATCAGATTGTGCCGTTTGCCGATGCTGGTCCGCTTTCGGCTAAGCTGCTTAAGAACGCTACTACGAAATTCTATCCCGGATTTCCGCACGGGATGCCGACCACTCACGCGGAGCAGATTGACGCTGATCTGCTGGCTTTCTTGAAAGACCAGCGAGTTGGGGTGGGCGCGTAGGGAATAGTTTGGGTGAGAGGGCGGTACGGCGTTCCCTTACTTTGGAGTGATGCTTCGCGGGTTACTTCTTGCGGGAATTTGGCGACGATGATTGAGGATTGCCCTCACGGACTTAGCGACTTCAAAAACGCCGGCAGGCTGCCGGCGCTACGGGGCGTTGCGCGGCTTACGCTAGGCTTGTTGGATCTACGTCCACTATTACTGCGGTTTCTGGGATTTTGTGATGTTCGCAATATTCTACGCACGCTGATAGGGCTTGGCTGACGATCGAGCGCTTGGGCGTCTTCAGTAGGAATTGGAATCTAAATTCCTGGCGCAAGCGGGAGAGCGGGGCGGCGGCCGGGCCTAGCAGCTTCATGCCTTGATTCTCGAACGGCTTGAGGACCGCTTCTAACGCGCGGGACCATTGGATGGCGTGTTCGATTTTTTTGTCGCGGATCAGGATGCTGGCTAAGGCAGTGTACGGGGGATAGTGGAGCATGCGGCGGAAGTGGGCTTCTTTTTCGAAGAAGCTGAGGTAGTCCTGTTTTGCGGCTAGTTCGATGGCGTAGTGTTCGGGATAGTAAGTTTCCACGAGTACTTCACCGGTCAAGCGTCCGCGGCCTGCGCGGCCTGCTACCTGGGTGAGGAGTTGGAAGGTTTTTTCGGCGGCGCGAAAATCTGGCCGGCCGAGCGCGAGATCGGCAGCAACCACACCTACCAGGGTGACGCGCTCGAAATCGTGGCCCTTCGCTACCATCTGCGTTCCGACTAGGACGTCAATCTCGCCTTTTGCGAATGCGCCGAGGACTTTTTGGAATTGTTGCTTGGTGCGGACTGTGTCGCGATCCAGGCGGGCGATGCGGGCTTTTGGAAATTGCTCGTGCAGATATTCTTCGATGCGCTCGGCGCCTTCGCCTACGAAATATAAATATTCTTTCGCGCATTTTGGGCAGGATTTCGGGACGCGCATGGCGAAGCCGCAATAGTGGCACTCGAGGCGTTGGCGGCTTTTGTGATAGGTGAGTCCGATGCTGCAGTTTTGACATTGCAGATAGGCGCCGCAACTTCGACAGAGTAAAAACCAGGAATAGCCGCGCCGATTGATCAGGACCATTGCCTGCGTGCCGTTGGCTAGGCGCTCGGCGATCGCGGCGCGCAGGGCTTCGCTGACCGGCGCGTTTTTGTGATGCGCGCGGAAATCTTCGCGCAGATCGACGACTGTTACCTTTGCCATGGGGCGGTTTTCGACGCGCGTTTTTAGTTCGAGGAGTTTGTATTTGCCGCTGCGGGCGTTTTGGTAGCTCTCGAGAGATGGCGTCGCTGATCCGAGGACCGCGACTACATTTTCTAGGCGGGCGCGATAGATGGCTGTGTCGCGGCCGTTGTAACGTGGCGTTTCTTCTTGCTTGTAGGCGGTTTCTTGTTCTTCGTCCACGAGGATTAGGCCGAGATTTTGAAGTGGGGCGAAGACGGCGCTGCGGGTGCCTACTACGATGCGGGCGTCGCCGCGGCGGACGCGCCACCATTCGCGGGCGCGTTCGGCATCGGGTAATGCGCTGTGCAGGACTGCTACGCGCGGGCCGAAGCGGGCGCGGACGTGGCGGCCCATCCAGAGGGTGAGCGCGATTTCGGGGACTAGGACGAGCGCGCTTTTTCCTTTCGCTAGCGTGGCCTCGATGGCGCTTAGATAGACTTCGGTTTTGCCGCTGCCGGTTACGCCGTGGAGCAGGGCGGCTTGGAATTTTGCGGCGTCGAGCCAACTTTGGATTTCTGCTAGGGCGGTTTTTTGCTCGGCGTTGAGAATATTGTTTGGGGGGACGTAGTCGGATTCCCAGGGATCGTCGTCGGGGATTAGCGGCTCTTCCCAGATTATTAGATGGCCGGCGGCTTCTAGATTTTCTACTGCGCGCTTGGTGACTTTTGCTCGTTCCAGGAGGATGGGGAGCTGCATGGGGCCGCCGAATTCGGCCAGGGCTTCGCGGACGCGAGCGGCTTTTTCATCGAGTGGCGGGGCGGAGCTGTTGCGCGCGGCATTTTTCCACGCGACGATTTTTTGAGTGCGTAGCTTGCGGCGGAGGAGGACGTCGCTCCATTCGAGGCGCTTGGCGCGGACGAGGCGATCGGCTGCGGCTTCGCCGCCTGCGATTCTTCTTGTTTGTGCGGACGTCCACGGCTTGCCTGCTTCTTTTGCGCCGTCGAGGACTGCTAGTTCAGCTACTTCTTTCTCGTTGGCTGGACCTCGGGCTATTAGCTCTTCGAGATATTCGGCGCCGGCTTCGGTGAGTTTGTATTCGCGGGCTTGGCGGAGATCTGGTTGCGGGGGGAGGAGGGCGTTTAGGGATTCGCCTATGGGGGCTATGTAGTAGCGGCTGATCCAGTTGCCTAGCTCTAGCAGGTTTGGGGTTAGTGCGGGAATGGGATCTAGGAGTTCGGAGATTTCTTTTACCTGCTTTAGTTCTGGCGGAATTTCGGCGAAGGCGGCGATTACGCCGATCATTTTTCTGTTGCGGAATGGGACTACGGCGCGGCGGCCGACTAGTTCTTCGGAATCGAAGCGGGCGGGGATCGCGTAGGTGAAGAGCGAGCGCATGGGGACTGGCAGGGCTACTTCGCAAAATGTGGGCGGCATGGCGACGGAATAGTTTAGCAGGGTCAGTGAGCGACACGGAGTTGGCGCGAGGATTCGTTTGTGGCGCGATGTTGCATGAAGATGCCGGGCTGAAGCCCGCCGCTACGTTCGGATGGCTTTGGCGCTTTTTTAGAGGCTTACCAAAACTATGGCGGCGAAGATTAGGACGATGCCTAGCCATTGCGTTTTTTCTAGGCGCTCTTTTAGGAAGGCGTAGGCTAGGAAAACCGTTACGGCGCCGAATAGGGAGCCTAGGACTGTTACTAGGGAGACGTGGCCGGTGGAGAGGCCTAGATTGCTGGCCAGGTAGGCTACTATGTCGAAGAGGCCGATGGCGATTAGTGTCCACCAGACGTCGCCGCGGGGGACGGCTAGTGATTGCTTTGTTGCCAGACAGATGATCGGCAGAATCGCTACCGAGAGGGCGCGCGTGGACCAGACGGAGAAGGTGCCGCTTAGGGCTGGCATTATGTGGAAGCCGATTAGCCAGAAATTCAGGCCGTACATGGCGCCGGCGAAGATGGCTAGGCCTACGCCACGGGTGAGATGCGCGGCGCGATGGGCGGGTTCGGTGCCGGCGGGCGGCTGGAATGCCGCGAAAGACGTGGAGGCCAGCGCGACACCTGCGATCGCCAGGGCGATTCCGGCGAAATGGTGGGCTCTTAGTTTTTCTCCTGTGAAGACTGAGAGCACCAGCGTTAGTGCGGGGTAGGCGGAGCAGACTGGCGAGACTACCGAGAGGACGCCGATCTCTAGAGCGCGATAGAAGGCTAGCGACGCTACTGTGCTGATTAATGCGGAGGCGGCTACCCACATCCAGACGCTCGTTGGATGATTGTACAGCGCGGCGGGGATTTCTTTTTTTGGGACCATCCAGACGGTGAAGGCCAGGACGCCGATGGCTTGCATGTAGAAGAGCGAACGGATTACGCCTACGCGGCGGGTGGCGAAGCGGGCTAGGAAATCGGCTATGCCCCAGAGTAATGCGGCGCTGATTCCGTATGCGATGGCCACGATTTTCTGATTCGCGACGTTAACGCTGCGCGTTGGCGGTGGCGCTTTTGGCTTTTAGGCCTAGGACGGCCATCACTTTTTGTAGATCTTTCCAGACTTCGGATTTTGCGGCTGGGTTGCGGAGTAGATAGGCGGGGTGATACGTCGCTAGCAGGCGCGTGCCTCGGTACTCTAGCCATTCGCCGCGGAAGGCGCTGATCGAGCGATTGGTGTTTAGAAGCATTTGGGCCGCTGTGGCGCCTAGGCAGACGATTACTTTGGGGCGGATGGCGTCGATTTGGCGGATTAGGAAGGGGGAGCAGGCGGCAGTTTCGTCGCGCTCAGGCATGCGATTTTCTGGGGGGCGGCATTTGACTACGTTGCAGATGTAGACGTCCTTTCGCTGCAGGCTCATGGCTTCGATCATTTGGGTTAGGAGCTTGCCGGCACGGCCTACGAAGGGGAGGCCTTGGATGTCTTCATCGTGACCGGGGCCTTCGCCTACGAAGACTAGTTCGGCTTTCGCGTTGCCATCGCCGAAGACTATTTTGTTTCTGGTTTTGTGGAGTTTGCAGCGGGTGCATTCGCCTAGATCGGCGCGGATGATTTCTAGGGTGTCGCCTTCGATGCGATCGGCGGCTTCGAATAATGTTGGACCTGCGGCTGTTGGGAAGAATGTGGCGGCGGATTTATTTGGGGCGGCCGTTGGTGTTGCGGCGGTTGGAATTGTTGGACGGGATTGCTTCGGCTTCGGCATTGGTTCCGGGATCTCCGCCGCCGGTTCGATTGCCGTTGCGGCTTTGGGATTTGATTGTGCCTGGATTGCGCGATCGCGGTAGAACGGGGCTAGGCCTAGTTCTTCGGCGTAGGTTAGCCAGTTTTCGATTCGAGTTCGGGAATTCGGGTCCATTTGAATCCTGAGAACGATCTGCGATCTTGCACGAAGAGGCCCGGAATAAAGCGCGGGCCCTACGTTCGGAGGCTTCGCTTTGCTCAGTTTTTGTTTTGCGCCGGGGAGAGTTTACTTGGTTTGCGGGCGCAATTCGAGGGCTTGGTCTAGGATTTTATCGGCTACTTGGAACTTGGTCATTTTGGGGAGAGCGATTTCGCGGTGGTCGCGTAAGTAAAGAGTGACCACGTTTGTGTCGGTGTCGAAGCCGGCGCCGGCTTGGGTTACGTCGTTGGCTACGATCATGTCGGCGTTTTTGGTGGTTAGTTTTTTTCGGGCGCTGGCGGCTACGTTTTCGGTTTCTGCGGCGAAGCCGATTAGCACTTGTGAGGATTTTGTGCGGCCTAGTTCGGCCAGGATGTCGGGCGTTGGTTCTAGTTCGAGGACTAGATGCTCGCCGGTGCTGCGTTTGATTTTTTGCTGGCTTTGCGCGACTGGGCGGTAATCCGCTACTGCGGCGGCTTTTATGATTATGGTGGATTCTTTGGCGCGCTCTAGAACTGCTTCGCGCATTTGTTTTGTGGTGCGGACGGGGATCCAGTCTACGCCTTCTGGGGTTTGTAGATCTGTGGGGCCGCTTACTAGGATTACTTTTGCGCCGCGGCGTTGGGCTGCTGTGGCTAGGGCATAGCCCATTTTTCCTGAGGAGCGATTGGTAAGGTAACGGACTGGATCTAGATCTTCGCAGGTTGGCCCGGCGGTGATTAGGATGGTTTCGTTTTCTAGATCGTGGCGCAGGCCTAGGACTTTGCAGACTTCTTTGGCAATGGTTTCGATTCCGGCCAGGCGGCCGGAGCCGGTCATGCCGCAGGCTAAATAGCCTTCATCGGGATCTACTACGTGTACGCCTCTGGATTTTAGCGTCGCGATATTATTTTGCGTGGCTGCGTTTTCCCACATGTTTACGTTCATTGCTGGGGCTACTACTACTGGGGCTTTTGTGGCTAGGTAGAGAGTGGTTAGGAAATCGTCGGCGATTCCTTGGGCGAATTTTGCCAGGATGTCGGCGGTGGCTGGGGCTACTACGAGTAGATCGATTCGTTGGGCTACGGCTATGTGTTCTATGGCGCTTTCTACGTTTGGCGTCGCGTTGGATTCTTTTCCGAACATTTCTGTGATTACTTTTTGGCCGGTTAGGGCTGCGAAGGTTAGCGGAGTTATGAATTCTCGGGCGCTGCGCGTCATTATTACTTGGATGTCTAGTTTTTCTTGTTGAAGGCGGCGGGTTAGTTCGGCGGCTTTGTAGGCGGCTACTCCGCCGGTTACGCCTAGGGCGATTCTCATGCGGGCACCGCGGGGGTTATTGGTTGGTTTTGGAGAGGTCTGGACATTGAAACAAAACCTCAGCGGCTAAAGCCGGGTTATATTGCATTGCTTTCGGCACGGCTGAAGCCGTGCCCTGACAAAGCAAGACGCGTGCCGCGCGTTCGACTTTACTTCTTTTTGTCGTCGTCATCGTCGCCGTGGGGCATTTCTGGGGCGTCGAATTCTAGTAGGCCCATTAGCATTTCTTCTTCGGCTAGGCGTGTGTTTTTTCTCGCCTTTGGATTATCGATTAGCGGGCGGCCGCCTAGCATTAGTTGGCGGGCGCGGCGGGCTACTACTACCACGTAGGCGAATTGGCTTTCTGGTGGAGCTGATGAAACCGGCATGATTGCTTATCCTCCGAAAGATTTCAGAATTTCTTTTACGCGATCTTCGTTGCGTTTCATCTCGCAGCGGGCTGCTAGCACTATGCTTTGCACTTCTTTTGCGGCGCGATCGCGATCGTCGTTGATTACGATGAAATCGTAGCCGGTGTATTGCTCGAGTTCTTGACCGGCGCGCTGGAGACGACGGGCGATTTCGTCGTCGGAATCCTGGCCTCGCGAGCGGATTCTTTTTTCGACTTCGGCGCGCGATGGTGGAACTATGAAAATCGCTACCGCTGCCGGTAGATTCTGCTTTACCTGCCTGGCGCCTTGGACGTCAATTTCCAGGACTAGATTTTTGCCGGTGGTGCGGGCTTCGTCTAGCCAGCGGCGCGGCGTGCCGTACCAGTTCTTGCCGAAGACTTGCGCGTATTCGAGGAATTCGCCGGCTTGCTTCATGCGCTCGAACTCGGCTTCCGATACGAAATTATACCACTTGCCGCCGCTTTCCGTTTGACGGGGAGTGCGCGTGGTGCATGAAATGGCTAGGAGCGTGTTGGGAAGCTCGAGGATGCTTTGTACGAGCGTGGATTTGCCTGAGCCTGAGGGGCCCGAGACGATGAAGACGAGCGGGTCGGGGTTGGTGGGCATCGCTATTCGAGATTTTGGACCTGTTCGCGCAACTTTTCGATTTCGGATTTTACTTCGAGAGCCAGGCGCGTGATTTCCAGGCCTTCGGATTCTGTGCCGGGGGTTTTCGAGAGTAGCGTGTTGGCTTCGCGCTGCATTTCTTGCAGGAGGAAATCTAGCTTTTTGCCGATTTCGCCGCCGGTGGCTAGTAGCGATTCGAATTGTTGGACGTGGCTGCGCAGGCGGGCGATTTCTTCGGCGGTGTCGCTGCGCTCGGCGGCTATGGCGGCTTCTTGCGCTAAACGTGCCGGTTCGATCGGGACTGCGGCTAGCAATTCTTTTAGGCGGCCTTCGATGCGGCGGGCGTAGGCCGGGCGGGTGCGTTCGGCTAGCGGCTCGATTTTTGTGGCTAGGTCGCGGATGTTGTTCAAGCGGTTGGAGAGTTCTTCGGTGAGGATGCGGCCTTCGGACTTGCGCATTTCGTCGAGCTTGATGAGGGCTTCGTTCAGGCAGGATTGAAGGATCGTCGCCAGTTGATCGTCTTCGCCGATGGCCAGGCTTTCTGGCGGAGAGACTACGCCTGGTAGGCGGAGAATTCCGGCTAGATCTGGCTCGGCGGTTAGGCCGAATTCTTTGCGCAGAGATTGTGCGGCAGTTAGATAGGCTGCGGCTACTTCTCGCTTTACTGCTACTGCGGCTGGGCCGCTGGAATCGTAGTGAAGGATTACGTCGACGTGGCCGCGGCGGAGATGGGCGCGGACGGCTTGGCGGATTCCATTTTCCAGCGACTCGAAGCCTTCGGGGGCTTTTACGTGAATATCCAGGAAGCGGTGATTCACGCTTCGTAGCGTTACGCGAATTACCCGGCCGGATTCTTCGCGGCGGGCTTGGGCGTAGCCGGTCATTGATTTCAGGCCGGGGGATTTTGCTTCGCTTGGTTTCATTGGGCTCATGCTGGCGGCGGAGTCGGGCATAGTCACATTGGTCCTGGGGCGGGCGCGGGAATGTCGGCGTCCATGAATTGCATTTCGTAGAGGCGGCGATACACTGCGCCGTTGGCTAGGAGTTCTTCGTGGGTGCCTAGTTCGCGGATGGTGCCGCCGTCTAGGACGGCGATCATGTCGGCGCGGCGGATTGTGGAAAGACGATGCGCTATTACGAAGACGGTGCGGCCGGTCATTAGATTATTGAGGGCGCGCTGGACTAGATGCTCGGATTCGGAATCTAGTTCGCTGGTGGCTTCATCGAGAATCAGGATGGGGGCATCTTTTAGTAACGCGCGGGCTATGGCTAGGCGCTGGCGCTGGCCGCCGGAGAGGCGCTGGCCTCTGTCACCTATGCGGGTTTGGTAGCCTTGCGGTAATTGGGTGATGAAATCGTGCGCGAGGGCTGCTTTTGCTGCTGCTACTACGCGGGCTTCTGGTAGATCGGGGCGGCCGTAGCAGAGATTGTTCCAGACTGTGTCGTTGAAGAGGATGGTTTCTTGGGTGACTATGGCCATTTGTTCGCGTAGCGAACGCAACGTTACGTGATTGACTTCGAAGCCGTCGATTTGCAGCGAGCCGGAGGTGGCGTCGTGAAAGCGCGGGAGGAGATTTACTAGCGTGGTTTTTCCTGCGCCGCTGGAGCCTACGATAGCCATTACGCGGCCTGCTGGGACTCTCAGATTGATGTCGTGGAGGATGGTGGGGCCGCCGCCGTCGTAGGCGAAATTTAGATTTTCGAACTTTACTTCGCGGGAGAATGCTGGAAGGGCTGCGGCGCCGGGGCGTTCGGAGATTTCTTCTGGGAGATCGAGGAATTGGAAGACTACTGTGGAGGCGCCGAAGGCTTGTTGGAAGAGCTGATAGATACCGCCTAGGCGCTTTACCGGCTCGTAGACTTTGAAAAGAGAATAGACGAAGGCGATGAACATGCCTTGGGTGATGCGATCGTGCTTGATTTGATCACGGGCGTAGAGGATCAGCAACGAGAAGACTACCGCGGCCAGGACATCCATCATCGGGGATGTAGCTACGTAGGCGCGGACCCAGCGCATATTTTCGCGCAGAAGCTGGCGGGCGGCTTCGCGGAAACGGCTGATTTCAAAGCGCTCCATGCCGAAGGCTTTTACTACGCGATTGCCGGTGATGGTTTCTTGGAGAATGTGGCTTAGGTCGGCCAGGCGCGAGCGGCTGGTTTCGGAGGAGCGGCGGATTTTTTTGCCGAGTCTTCCGACGGGGACGACTATCAGCGGAATAAAAATGGCGGAGCCGAGAGCGAGCCGCCAATCAATTACCAACAGCACGATCACGAAAGCGATTAGCGCGAAAGTTTGGCGGAAGAAATCGGCCAGGAATTCGGAGAAGGCGCTGCGAATTTGTTCTACGTCGTTGATTACTGCGGACATCAGGCGGCCTGCGGGATTGTGTTGGAAGAAGCCGATGGGTTGCTGGACCAGTTTGCTGTAGACGCGGTTGCGCAGATCCATCACGCCGGCATGGCCTACGTATTGGATTGCGGTGCTGCCCAGGAATTCTGCCAGGGCTTTTACGAAAAAGATTGCCAGCAACGAGAGCGAGAAGATGGTCCAGACGTGATGGATGGAGTGGGGAAAGAAGGAATTTAGATCGATGGAATGACCGTGGAATTGGACTAGGGTTAGCGTTTGGTCCGTGGAGTGGGGATTCAGGACTACATCTATCACGGGGACGATCATCAGGGCGATTACGCCTTCGGCTAGGCCGAGTATGGCCATCAGGAATACGCCGGCTAGGAAGCGGACGAGATGGGGCCGAACGTATCCGAGTAGGCGTTGGACTTCTTTTGAGAAGGTCAATGATTCCCCGTTTGATAACGATACCACGCAAATTGGGAATGCTGGGTTTGGAGTGCGGAAAAGTCAAGCGATCAGGGACGGATTTGGCGGATCAGTTTAAGAACGGTTAGGGTTCGGCGTTGCGGCTGCCTTTGCTCTCGCTCTTGCTAGAGCAAATACCGAAACCAGGAATAGGCTGGCGCCAATCACTTGCAGTGTCAGGTTTAGGGAGTTGATTGGAAAGCGTTGGTGCTCAACGAGGCCGAAGATCATCGCCCAAATGAAAACACCGATGCCTAGCCAGATGAAACCAACATTTCGCGTTCGGAAGTATCCGCGCAGTGAAACTAATATGATCGCGAAATACAAAACGAAAGCCGAAGCGGCGAGAATGTTGGGGATTATCGAATACATATTGCAATTTTATCACGTTTTCGTACCAGGTGAGGGATTTCGAGGATTGTCCTCAGGGGCTGAAGCCCAAGATTTTGTTGGGGTTTCATTTCGGAGCTAAAGCTCCGCCCCCTAAGGATCGGAACGGCTGAGAAAATGTTAGTGCTGGTGCTGAGGCGTGAGTCCTAGTTGCTGGAGAAGGGATTCGTCTTCGCTGGGTTGGGGATTTGGCGTGGTCAGTAGCTTTTCGCCAGTGAAAATCGAGTTGGCGCCTGCTACGAAGCATAGGGTGGCGGCTTCGCGGCTTAATTGTAGGCGGCCTGCTGCTAGGCGGACTCTCGATTTCGGCATGACGATTCTTGCTGTGGCTATCATGCGGACCATGATTAGAGGATCTACGTCTGGTTGATTTGCTAATGGGGTGCCTTCGGCGCGGACTAGCATGTTGATTGGAACGCTTTCTGGGTGCGGCTTTAGTTGGGTTAGCTGGTGTAGGAGGCCTACTCGGTCTTCGTCGGATTCGCCCATGCCTACTATGCCGCCGCTGCAGACGGTGATTCCGGCTTCACGGACTGCGGCTAGAGTTTTCAGGCGCTCTTCGTAGGTTCTTGTGTGGATTATTTCGCCGTAGAACTCTGGCGAGGTGTCTAGATTGTGATTGTAGGCGGTTAGGCCGGCGCGTTTTAGGGAGCGGGCTTGATCGTTTGTCAGCATGCCTAGGGTGCAGCAGACTTCCATTTTCATTTTGGCTACGCCGCTTACCATTTCCAGGACGGATTGGAATTCGGGGCCTTGCGGGGCGTCGCGCCAGGCTGCGCCCATGCAGAATCTTGTGGCGCCGTCGGATTTGGCGCGCTGGGCTGCCGCCAGGACATCTGGGACATTCATTAGATTTTCGCGGGGGACGCCTGTGGGGTAGTGGGTGCTTTGCGGGCAATAGCCGCAGTCTTCTGGGCAGCCGCCGGTTTTTATCGAGAGTAAGCGGCAGAGTTGGATTTCGTTGGGATTGTGAAATTGGCGATGTGTGGATTGGGCGCGGTAGAGGAGTTCGATTAGAGGTAGATCGTAGATGGCGCGGATCTCTTGGCGCGT
>JABDFR010000056.1 GCA_013286465.1 Acidobacteriota bacterium
ACCTGCATCCAGCGTGGCAACTGCGGTCACAAAATAGAGAATGGATGACAGACGTTTAAGCATCGATACGTCACGGGATTGTAACCGGATACCGAGTTGCTGGCATAGCGTCGCAACCGGAAATTGTATCGGGCACGACAAGGCGCTGCCACCCGTAATGGATTACAATGGATGGATGGGCAAGCAGGAAAAAGCGGCGGAGACGCTGGATCTGCTGAAGCGGGCGATTCAGGGCGGGCTTTCGCGGGCCTACTCGACTGTGCAGATTGATTCGCAGGCTTACCTGCAGCATTTGCGGCGGGCGCATGGCTTGCCGATTCTGGGTTACCGCGACATGTTCCGTTTGCCGGTGGCGGCGCTCGATCATGTGGCGGCGCAGACCATTTCGTCGTCGAAGAAAGTGGCGGCGTTGGAGGGCGCGGGCGTCGGCTTGGGCGGGATGCTAACCGTGTTGCCGGATATCAGCTTGCTGGCCATCATTGCCATGCGCATGTTGCAGAAGCTGAGCCTGATTTATGGATTTGAGTATGCGACCGATGAAGATGTCGTGCACCTGTGGATCGCGGCGGGGACGGCGGCGGGGCTCGATCTGGGGCGCGATATTGTGGAGAAGGAAGTCGTCGAGCGATTTGTGCCGCGCATCATGGAACGCGTGGCCGCGCGCATGGGGGCGGAAGTGGCGGAGAAGTGGGCGGGACGGTTGATTCCGGTGTTGAGCGGCGCAATCGGCGGGACGCTTAATTATTATTTCATTCGCTCTTGGGGGCGGCGGGCACAGGAACATTTTCGGGTGCGGCACTTGATGCAGCGCCAGCTTGAGCTGGTGGAGCCTTCCTATCGCGAGCTGAGATCGGGATCGGGCACTCCGCTCTTGCCGTCATAGTACGTACCGCTGGCGTCTCTGCCGGCTTTTTTGACTTTAATCCTGCTCGTGGCGGTCATCGCGCAGATAGAAAAAACACTAATTCATCGCTATTAATTTTCGAGTTGGTCCGTCCGTGTTCTGCGTCGTTGCCGGATTTTCTGCTCGTCGGAGCCGGCAGGGACGCCAGCGGTACAACGGCGAAACCATACTTCTTAAGCGGCATCGCGCTCCATCCAACTTTAGAGTCCTTGCCGGCTTTATTGCTCGTAAGAGCCGGCGGGGACGCCAGCGCTACAAAAGCGAAACCATCTCCGTCTCGTGACATCGCGCTTCGGCCATGGTCCGGGCCTTCACGGCCTTCTTGCTCGCCGGGTGCCGGCGGGGACGCCGGCGCTACTGAGGCCTAGTCATCGGCCTGAATCGCGACTAGAATCATTTCTTCCCTTCGGCAGACTTATGCTGCCGGGAGCGTGTGTTGGAATCCATACTCAAGACTGAAAACCTGTGGAAGGTCTATCGCCAGGGCAAAGTGGACGTGCCCGCCCTGCGCGGCGTGAGTGTGGATGTGCCTCCGGGCGAATTTCTTTCCATCATGGGCCCGTCTGGCTGCGGGAAATCGACGCTTTTGCATGTGATCGGCGGTTTGGCCAGCCCTACGCGCGGCAAAGTGCTGCTCGATGGCAATGATCTTTCGGCGTTGAGCGATGCCGAGCGCACGCGTTTGCGGCGGCACAAAGTCGGCTTCGTTTTTCAGCGGTTCAATCTGCTGCCCACGCTGAGCGCGCGCGACAATATCGCGCTGGCACAACACATCCACGGCGACGGCTTCGATCCGCACCGTTTCGAAGTCGTCACCTCGATGCTCGGATTGGCCGGACGCCTCACGCACAAACCCTCGGAGCTATCCGGCGGCGAGCAACAACGTGTGGCCATCGCGCGCGCCATCATCAACGAGCCGAAAATCGTGCTGGCCGACGAGCCCACCGGCAATCTCGATTCGAAAAGTTCCGATAACGTGCTGGCCATGCTGCGGCAACTGAATCAGGATTTGGGGCAGACGATCGTGATGATCACCCACAATCCCGATGCCGCGGCGGTCGGCCATCGAGTGATTCACATGCGCGACGGGCTCGTGGTGGACAGCGCAGCGGCGGACTAAATGAACAAGCTGTGGGGCGCGATTCGCGGCACGCTGTTCTGGTCCTACGACCGGGGAAGCTGGCCGTATGACCTGATGGTCGTGGCCATCCTGATTTTCGTGCTGCTCACGCCGCGCAAATGGTTCAACGACGAGCCGCAAACCACCACCGCTGCAGCCGCCGCGCGCATCGAAGCGATGATTCAATTGGTGGCGCAGGATGACACGGCCGGCACGCGCACCTACCGGCTGAGCGCGAATGTGTTGCCCCCCAACAAGCGCGCGCAAAAACCCACGCCTGAACTCGAAGAAGAAACGCATCAGATTCTCGGCCGCACGGTGGAAGATTTGAAAGGGCGCACATTCCAGGTGCGGCAAATTGAGCCGGTACACGCCGAAGATGGCTCCGTCGCGTATTACGACGTGTCCGTTAAGCTATAGATTCGCAGCTAGTTAGCTGCTGTTGTCGCTTCGGTGCGGAACCCTTCCTGCAATCCTCGCGTCCTATTATGTAGTGCGTTATGATGCGTCGGTTTTTGGGGCGATGCGGGCAGATTGGGGTACTCGTGCTGAGACGGTTCTTGTTCACGTGCATGTTCGTGTGTTTGGCGGGCGCGGGAGTTGCGGCGCTGCAAAATCACGGAGGTATGTCGCTCGAAAGCGCGCTCGATCAATTGGATAACCAGGCGCATGGATTTCATAGTCTGGCAGCGGATGTTGAGCGCACCAAAGTGACCGTGGTGGTGAACGATCGCTCCACCGAGACAGGCTCGATTCTGGTGCATGGCGATCACATGCGCATGGAAATCAAGGCGCCCGATCCGCGTACGATTCTGCGCACCGGTGATTCGTTTTTCATTTTCAATCCTAAGCTGAATCGCGTCGAGGAATATAATCTCGGGAAATATAAAGCGTTCGCCGATCAATATCTGCTGCTGGGATTTGGCACGCCGGGGCATGAATTGAAAAAGGGTTATCTGGTGACGATGCGCGGCGAGCCTACGCTCGACGGCAAGAAAACTTGCGAATTGGAATTGACGCCGAAATCGGAAGCCATGCGCAACCAGATTTCGAAGATTCAGTTGTGGTTCGACGAAACGACGTGGCTGCCGCTGCAGCAGCAATTTTTTGAGACTGGCTCGGATGATTACTTCATAATCCGCTATTCAAATCTCGTTCGGAATCCGAGGATTGATGAGAACGAATTCAAGCCGCATTGGCCTAAAGGCGCGGAGAAGATGAAGCCGCAGGGTGAGTAGGTTTTTGTAGCACAGCCACTCCTGGCTGTGTCGGATTTCGGCAAATGGCTGGATGTAACGCGGAAGGATACGAACGGCTACAACCAATCGCGGCTGTATCGGCTAGTGGCTTAATGCAACTTCGAAACGCACGAAGAGCCACAGCCAGGAGTGGCTGTGCTACTGGGATGCGTCCCGCGCGCGCGCCTTATCCAACGACTGAATTAGAGCGGCGATATCTGCTTGAGTCGTCCGGAAATTGGTGATGCAGGCGCGCAGCACCGTCTGATTCGCTCCGATGCGCGTCGTTGAAATCCAGGCTTCGCCTGAGCCGACCACTTCTTGCGCGATTTTCTCGAGACGAGCGGCCGCCTCTGCGTGTGCGCTGCGTCCGTCGGTGAAACAAACAATCGGCAGCGGCGTGTTATTGGCGATCTTCCAATCGGCGGCAGCAAGCGCGCGTCGCAGCTCTTCGCCGACGGCGGTCATTTGGCGCAGCGTTTGCGCATAACCATCCCAGCCCGCCACGGCCAGCGATAAAAATACTTTGAGTCCGATAAATCGCCGGGACCATTGCAACGAATGAGCCAGCCCGTCGGACACGCCTTCCGCCTTCGGCGGCACGTATGCCGCTTCGATGCCGAATGTGCGGCTGAGAATTTCCGGATGGCGCGTGAGATAAATTCCCGCGGCCATCGGCACGGAAAACCATTTGTGCGCGTCAAAGGCGATCGAATCGGCGCGCTCGATGCCATTGAGCAGCGGGCGCAATTCCGGCACGAGTGCCGCGGCGCCGCCCCAAGCGGCATCCACGTGCAGCCATAGATTTTCTTCTGCGGCGATCGCGGCAATTTCCGGGAGCGGATCGATCGCGCCGGCGTTGGTAGTGCCAGCCGTCGCGACTACCAGAAAAGGCGAGTGGCCGGCGAGCCGGTCTTCGCGCAGCGCTGCTTTGAGCCGCGCGACATCCATTTGCAGATCGGCGTTCACCGGAATTTCGCGCACGGCGCTTAGACCCAGCCCGCTCAGCCGCGCAAATTTGTGAATCGAGTGATGCGCTTCGGCGGATGCGTAGAGGACCGGCTGCCGCTTGATTGCGCGCATCCCTTTCGCCTGCCACTCGGGAAATTTCGCGGTGATGGCGGTGAGCAGCGCGGTCTGATTGGCTTCGGAGCCGCCGGATGCAAACGTGCCGTCGGACTCGCGCGGATTGTAGCCAAAGCGCTCGCCGAGCGCGCGAATGAGCAATTGCTCCACTTCCGCCGCAAACGGCGCATGCTTCCATGCCGCAAGCTGCGGATTCATCGCTGCGACGAGCGCGTCCGCGGCAATGCCCATCGTCGATGGCGCCGGATTGAATAATCCAAAATAACGCGGATGCGAAACTTGCACGTGCGTGCGGCTCATGCCATCGGCGGCAAGTCGCAACGCATCGGCCGGCGACATCGGCTTCGAGAAATCGACGCCGACGAGCAGCTCGCGCACCTGCGGCGGCGTCATTTCATCGACGACGGGCTTATGGGGGATCGTCGAAATGAAATTTTCGATGAGGCCTTCGAGCTGCGACCAAAGCTCTCGGCGATCCGCCGCATCAAGCAGCAACGGATCGCGAGCCGATAACGAGAGGGAGTGTTTCGCGCTCATAGAAACTCCAAAGTTGCGGTGTGGCGTTCGCGACGGAGCCAGCCGCAGTTTCGTAGCGCTGGCGTCCCGCCGGCTTCTACGACCTCGATGTTGCCACTGGCTTACGACACTTTCGGACTACAAAATCCAAATACGGCGTCATACTCGAAATCGCGCGCCGTCGATCGTTCCAGCCCTTGCCAGCTTCGTGCTCGTCGGAGCCGGCGGGACGCCAGCGCTACAACTGCCTTTGCAAATTTACTTCTGCGCGCCGTCCATGATTGCTGCCCTTGCCGGATTCATCGCTCGTAAGATGCCGGCGGGGACGCCGGCGCTACTTACGCGCGCGCTTTGCGCGCTGCCGGATTTTTTGCCTCGTGCTCGATCAACGCTTGCTTGCGCGAGAGGCCCCAGCGATAGCCGGCTAGATTGCCGTCTTCGCGGACTACGCGATGGCAGGGGACTACGATCGAAACCGGATTTGTTGCGCAGGCGCGCGCGACCGCGCGTACGGCGGTCGGCCGGCCGATGGCGCGGGCTACTTGTGTGTATGTGCGCGTGGTGCCGTACGGAATCTTGCGCAGCTCTTCCCAGACACGGCGCTGAAACGCCGTCGCTTGCACGTCAGTCGGCAAATCCAAATGCGGGGCGCGGCCGCTCAAATGCTCCACAATTTTCGCGACCCAATCTTCGAGCCACTCGCGATCGCGGCTGATTTCCGCATTGGGATATTCATGGCGCAATTCGGATTCGAGCTTGGCCTCATTCTCGCCCAAATAGATTGCGCTGATACCGCGCGCGGTGGCTGCCACTAGCACGCGTCCAAGCGGGGATGCCGCAATCGTAAAGTGAATTTCCATTCCTGCCCCGCCGCGTCGATAAGTGGCAGGCGTCATGCCCAGTTGTTCCGGTGCGCGTTCATAAAGCCGGCTGCTCGACCCAAATCCTGCGTCATATAGTGCGGTAGTCACGTCATCTCCTTTTTTGAGCCGGGACTTCAATCGCCGCATGCGATGCGCATCCACATACTGCCGCGGCGTAACGCCCGCCACGCGCCGGAACGCCCGCTCGAGCGCATGTGCGCTCAATCCCGAAAGCGCAGCCAGCCCCGCCAATGTCAGCGAAGATTCATCACCGCCGCGATCCGCCAGCGCAGTTTCAATATGACGGCATATTCGCGCCACATCCGCCGCGTGAGGATCGGCCGGCACCGCTTCCTGCGGGCGGCACCGGCGGCAAGGACGAAATCCCTGACGCTCAGCCTGCTCCGGCGCGCGGAAAAATTTCACCTGCGCGCGCCGCGGCTTTCGCGAAGGGCACGATGGCCGGCAATAAACGCCCGTCGAGCGCACGGCGTAAACAAACGCGCCATCCGCCACGCGATTCCGCGATTGCACCGCCAGCCAGCGCGAATCGAGCTCCGTCACTCGATTGCCGCTGCTGCCCCCCGCGATTTGCGTTTGCGTTGCGTTCATGTGCGATGCTTCCCTCTTCCGAGCTGCTGCGATCCTAAGTCCACTCTCAACGCACTCAACATACTCCTAGACGATTCCACCGACTATCCGATTCTTGCGCGCAAACCACACCAGCGCGAGCCAAAATCGGCACCGGCCAAATTCCGTCACCCGCCAATTTGGACACCTAGTTCCAGTACTATCCCCTTTAGAATGTTTACTCTTTGAACCCAAAAATCCGCACGCAAGATTGACCGCATCGCGCGAATCCGGGATATTGCCTGCACCCGATATCACCTATCGGGCGACCTTGGGGGGTCAACTAGAAATGGCAGCAGCGCGCGACCTATTCGGGCAACTCAGTTTCAACACGCCCGGGGAAAAAGCCAGCGATCCCGCCACAGCGCCAAAGCGGCTCGAAGTCGTTCGCCCGCATCGCGTTTTTCTAGTTCCCACGCACGCCGTAGGCCTACCCTTCGAGCGGCGCGATTGCCCCCGCGCAGTCCTGAATCTTCCTTTGCGCCTAATCAAAGTGAATGGGCAGGCCCAGCCCCTCCCCATTACTCTGGTAACGAAAAATATCAGCTCCACCGGCGTATTTTTCCTGGCCCCCTGCGAAATCGATAATGGCTCCGGAATCGAAATGGAAGTAGGCCTGATCGGCCGCCCGCTAGGCCAAGGCAGCGTGCAAATGCGCACAGCCGCGCATGTCGTGCGGGTAGAAGAATGCGACACCCCCGGCTGGCGCGGCTACGCAGCCACCTTCGACGACATAGATTTCCGCCGCGACGACACCCTCCCCCCGCGCTTCGATCAAGCCTAATCCAAACTCGCGGCGCAAGCGCCGCCAAAGCTCCGATCGTAGCGCTGGCGTCCCGCCGGCTCTTACGAGCGCAAACGCCCGCAAACCCCGCAATTACCGACGGCCTCACCAGTAAAATACACGCACAGTTTTTGCTAACATCGCACGCACTGTGCCCCCAAAGCGCCACAAAAGCAAAGCCATCCTCCTAGACTGGGACGGCACCCTACTAAATTCCTACGCCGCCGATTCCCGCGCGTACCTAGAAATGTTCCACGCCCTAGGAATCCCCTGGGGCCTAAGCGAATTAAAAACGCACTATTCCCCCAACTGGCACAAAGTCTACCGCGCCGCCCGCGTCCCAAAACACAAATGGAAAGAAGCCGACGATCTCTGGTACAAGGCGTACAAAAACGAATCGCCCAAGTTACTCGCAGGCGCCCGCGCCACAATTAAATTATTAGCAAAGAATTTCACGCTAGGAATAGTAACCAGCGGCAATCGCGAGCGAGTAAGCAAACAATTGCATGATTTCCGCCTCGAAGAATATTTCGCAGTCCAAATCTGCGCCGAAGACGCCACCCATCGCAAACCGCATCCGGCCCCGCTAAAACTAGCCTTAGCAAAATTAAATCTAAAGCCCGAATCCTGCATTTACGTAGGCGACGCCCCAGAAGACATAGAAATGGCGAGACGCGCGAAAGTCCGAGTCTTCGGCGTCTGCGGCCCATTCCCCACAGCAGCCAGCGTACGCGCAGCAAACCCAGACGAAATGCTGAGCTCGATCGCAGACCTGCCAAAGCGCATTGAGCCTTTGTAGGGAAGGGTGCTTTCTTGTCCGCCAGCTTTTCGGAGGAAGCCCTCCCGTTTTTCGGCCCCGCTGTTTGCCCAGCCGTTTCGTCAGCCCACATCGAAAAAAACATGGCCGACCTGCGGGAGGGCTAAAGCACCCTCCCCTACAAGTACAAAAGCAAATTCGCAATAATCTAATTGGGTTTTGCCGGCGGGGTCGTAGGCGCGGAAGAAACCGCAACCGGATTGGGCTGGAAATTCGTCGAGCGCACGACGAGCTTCAGCGGAATACTCTCACTCTTCGGCGGCGTAACCAAATCCTCCGACGTAATGTAGGTAGGAAACCAATACTGCCCGGCAACATTTTCGCGATACGTATCAAACATGCTGAAAGGCAACTGCACGCCTTCCGCCTCCACCTCGCGCACAAATTTTCCGGAACTCTTCACGATAGTAAAATCGCGCTGATCCACCCAAATCACTCCATCAAAGAGTTTCTTGTTGCGATTCAATAGTTTCGGCTGGACCCGGAAAATAAATGTGTCCAGCTCGTCCATCTTCTCCACGCCCTGATATTTGAATTTGTAATTCCCCACTTCATCCGAGGTGAGATAAAAAAGCGGCAGGCTGGCGATAATTTTCACGTCCTCGAGCGTAAAGGAAGTCTGTTTCAAGGTAGAAACCGGCTGCTTCACAATCCGCTCGTAACGCACCCCGTCCGATCGCACGAAACTATCGCCGCTAACTTGAAATTCGCCGCCGGGGGTCGTCTGCTCCTGCACTTTCACCGATAGCGTGAACGAAAATTGCTCATAAGCTTTTTTCATGCGGTCTTCATTAGCCGCAAATTTGCGAACGATTTCATCGGTAGCCGCAGAATCCAGATGCGCTTCCGGCTGCGCGATAGTCTTCGCCACCTCCGGTTTCGGCGAAGGAACCACTGGCCCCTGCGACTGCGCAAACGCAACCCGCCCCGGAGCAAGAACGAGGATGGCCGCAACAACAAGTATCGAGATTCGCGTCACAAGATAAGCCTCAAAACCTTAGATGCACCCAACGCCGCGGGGGCTGGCAGCCAAGTAGCGCCGGCGTCCCTGCCGGCATCTTACGAAGAAAATGTCGCCAACGGCAAAAAACACTGCCGGATCACCAAGCCCGGCAGTTTCTCGTCGCATGCATCTGAAATTTCAAATCTGAAATTTGAAATCTCTTTCCTTACACCAAGCATCCCGGCGACCCAAATCTACGCCCGCAGAAAATCCCCCTGCCAATCCCGTATCAACAGCTTGATCGCCTTCTGATCCACCAATTTCTCATCCAACACCTTGCGCGCCAACCCCGGCAATTCCGCATCGCTGGCAAACCGCAACGCTACCAACTGCCCCGGCCGGAATTCCCCAAAGCGCGCCTTCAAATCCGCCGGCAATAATTCCATCATCCGCAAACGCATCTCCAAACGGATCACGCGATTCTGCACCGTCAAAGCAAACATCCGCCCAAACAGCGCCCCCAGAACCAACGCCAAAGCCGTGAGCGAGCCAATCACGGTAGTCGCTGAAAAATCCTGCCTCACAAAATGCACCGACCACACAAAATTGGCGGCCAGCACCGGCAAAACAAAAAAATGAAACACGGGCACATAGCGCACATGATTCTTGTAATTTTGCTCCATCAACATTCCTCCTCAATAAATTGCAACTCTCAGCCCGCGGAGCGCCCCCGTAGCGCAGGCGTCCCGCCGGCTCTTACGATCTCACAACCCACAACATGCACTGCTCACGCCCGGACCGCTCATTCCAATGAACGCGATCATTCGGGAGCGAGAACATGAAAATGCAGTGCAACGCGCGTCTCGTCACCAGCCTTCAGCGCCGCCGAATGCAATTCCACAAGCGCCGAATAGCGCTTCGGCTCAATCGTCAATCGCCCCGAATCCCAATCCATCGCCAATCCCGGCCGCCCCGGCGTGCGCACCTCCAAATGATTCGCATCGGCCTGGACTTCGATCGGCGCGCCCCCCGGCGCGAAGTCTTCGCAATGGTCTGCGACGGAGTCTGAATCTTTCGCCGCCAGCGCAGCCGCATCTTTCGCCGGAGCGCTCGACCAGCAAAATTTTGTCAAGCGCCCGCGTTCATCCAGCGCCGGAACCGACTGCGTCGCAACGAACGATTGTGGTTGATCTGCCGGCGCAGCCAGCGAATTGGCTTCGCCAGTGGTTCCAGCCGCATTCGCCGCCTCGAGCGAAACGCGATAGCTGACGCTCACCACGTCGCCGGCAACCTCCACGCGCTTCTCGATATCTGCGCCCGACGGAAAAGCATCCGCGGCGTGATAACGCAGCGTCATCGCCGTATTTTTATCGTCCGGCACCCACGCCGCCTCATAAACCCGATTGAAAAATCCATACCGCCCGCGCGCCCGTTCCGGCGCAATCCCCGGCGGATTCGGCGTAAATGAAAACCCATCGCGAAGCCCGCCCACGCTGCTCAGCACATCAAATCCCGTCGATTTGTCGACCAAAGCCAGCGTCCGCCCGCCGTTCGCCGGCGACATGATCAATCGCAAGTTCGAATTCTCCAGCACCCACTCCAGCGCCCCATCATCATCAAAATCGTATCGGTAAGCCGTCGTCCCGTCCGCACGCAGCGGCACATAAAAAATCGCCGAATGTTTGCGATCGTGGCCTTCACGCGCCTCGATGCTGCCATGCAAGAGCCCATTCTCATCGAGCGCAGGCACGCTTCCACCACGCGATGGATCGTCCGCCGGCGCCGCTTTCAACTTCGCGGTGTCCACGGCAATTTGCCCAGCAAGAATTCGCAGGCTAGCCGCGCCCCTATAAGGTCCGGCAAGGTTCACATCAATGTCGCCGTGAAAATCATGATCCGTATTACTCGCCTCAAAAGTAACGCGCGCCGCCCGCGGATCATCAATCACGATCAAAGGCGGCGAAGTTCCCAGATTCGTAAGTGGCCCCAGCGGCAAACGCAGCGCATTCACCACCGACATTTCCGTCCAGCCGCGCCCGCGATCCGATTCGTGCCTCAGCGCCGCCACGTGCGGCACGTAAGGCAATTGCACTTTGAGCTTGCGTAAATATCCCGGCGCGGCTCCGCGCGATGTTGAGAGCACCACTTCGTGCCGCTCCTGCGACCATTTCGTTTCCGGCGAGGTGTCTTCGACTTCCACATGCGAAGGCGCCTGCTCCAGCCGCAATCGAATTTCCGCGCGCGCCGGCGCGTAGAAAACAATCTCGAGCGTCTTCCCTTCCCGCGCCGCGCTCACCACTTCCGCGCCCGCGATGATGGCCTCATCACTGCAACCGGGCGGCGCGTCCTCCAGGCACAGCGACAATCCCAGCGGCAAGAGCAGCGACTCGCGCGCCGGCACGCTGATATCGATCGTAACGCGCTCCGGATTTTCGTTCAGCGCGGAGGCCCCCGGTGTAAGCACCGACACCGCGGCATCAATCGCATCTTCGGTATTCAAATTCGTCACGCTCAACCAGCCATGCCCGCTCGTGCGCGCTCCGAGCGCGCCGGTTCCTTCATTGCTGATCAACTCGGTCACCACTAAATCGCTGGCCTGCGCCGCATCGCCGATCACGATGATTGCGGGATGAACGCCCGCCTGCGTCACGATTCCGCGAATCGCACGCAAGTTCCACTCCGCGCTTTCCGCCCGGCGATTTTCCTCGAAGCTCTGCTTCAAATTGATCCACGAAAAAAAGTCCTTGGTCGATTCGATCACGTGCCCAGCCCCAAACCCCCGTCGCACGGAAACGATGTCGGCAGCCTCCGCATTCGCCTCCGGAGCATTCTTCCAAAGCTCGGCAATCACGTCGCCGGCCGGCCGCTTCGGAAAAACGAACAGCGTGCCGCCGCCGCGCACGTATTCGACCAGCGCGCGCTGCGATTTTTCCGAAAGCTGCAGCGCAGACGAATCGCCACCGCTCGAATCGCCCGCGGCGCGATCAAACACCGGCAGCAAAATCATCGGATCGCGCAGCAGTTGTTCCACCGGCTGGTATTCAGGATCGAGCAGCTCGCTCGAGAAATGATCCAGTTGCGCCAGCCGCTCGATTTTCTGCACGCCTTCGGAAACGCGGTGTACGTCGTCAGCGGTAAGCGCGTTCTGGTCGTAAGCGCCGAGCGGATAAACGATGCCGAAATCCGCGCGCTTGTGCGACGCCGCAAGCTGCGGCCCCCAACGCATCAAAATATCGCCATTCCGCGCAATCGCATCGGCCCGCCGCCGCAAGCGCCCATTCGGATCGAGCGCCGCATTCCAAAGATAATTTTGATTGGCCCACGGTACCGACCAGCCGGCAGGCGTCACGCTATCCTGCAGCGGAAAATAACTGATGCCGTGCAAGCCGTGAGCAATGAACAGCCGCGAACTATCCAGCGTATTCTCCGCAGCGCTCTCAAGCGGACGATCATCATCGCCCGGCGCGTACCAGCCAGCCTGATATTCGATCAGCGCCGGAGGAAATCCAGGCTGCGTCTTCAATTCCTCAGTGAAAAGCTCGATCGTCGAAGCGTCCTCGGCCGTCAACTGCAAATCTTTCCCCGCGCCAGCGCTCGCAGCCGGATGCAAATACCATTGCCCCATCACTCCAATCGGATCAGCAAGCCCCGAGCCGGCTGCCGCAACTCGCGGATCCGTAGGATTGATGAACACAGGAACGCCAAGCCCGCCGCCGCGCAACGCGTCGCGCAAAGATTCCAGATAACGCCAGACTGCCGTCCCCGCGCGATTCGCGCGCCCGTTCGCCACATCATCCTCAAGCTGCACAAAAAGCAGCGGCTCATTCGGCGGCGCACTCGGCAGACCTTTCGCATCGGCAGTTTTCGCCGCCGCCGCACTGGCCGGCGAAGCTGCAGCATACGGAGCCAGCTCGCGCCCCACAGCCTCCAACCACTTCCGCGAATAATCCGTATGCAAAGGATTTGCGAGCCAAGCCGAAGCCGCGGCCTCCGCATCGCGCGAATTCAATCCCGCGAGCGGCGGATAACGCCCCTCCAACAAATCAATCTCATCCATCCGAAATTCCGCAGGCAGCGCCGCCTGAAAATCCGCCCGCCGCAACAACCACTCCGGATAACCGCCCAAGCGCCACTCATTCAAAATCAAAGGCCCCGGCCGCGCGATCAATTTCAAATTTTTATTAGCCAACAATTTCAAAAGTCCGCGCAAATCCCGCCGCGAATTCGTATGCCCGTCAAAATCAAATTCCCCGTCCGCCAAGTCGTGCCAATTCCAGGGAATGTAAATATCAATCGTATTGATACCAAGTCCGCGATACCGCTCCAGCGAAACCTCCCAAAGATCCCGAGGCACCCGATAATAAAAAAAAGCCGCCGAATGAATAAAAAAAGGCTCCCCGTTAAAGCGCAATTCCGGATACCCGCCGTGCATGATAATTTCAGCTCCGCGTGCGGCAGGAGTGGCAGCCGAAATTTGAGAGGGAGATGAACCGCTATCGAAAGTTTGTGTCGCCGTAGATTGAGCGGCCGCGGAGCTGACCGCTCCAGCCGCGAATAAAATCAGCGCGGAAACAAACCCAGTTCGGCGTGAGCGTGAGGAAAACGTCATGGCATCCTGGACAGCTGGCCAACGCGAGCGGAAAGATTCTGACACGTCCAAGCCATAATGTCAGCGAAACGAAACGGCGCAGCCGCCTCCGAAACGTAGGGCCCGCGCTCTATGCCGGGCCTCTTCATGCAAGATCGCGCCACGAAAGAATCTGTATGCCCCAAGAATCATCGCCCGCCGACTCTGCTAAAATCGCCCGCTTGCGGCGGACGCGCCGCGCATGCCGTGAACGACACGCGAAAAGCAAAACTGTTCCTGATCTCCGGGATGGTACAAGGCGTGGGCTATCGTTACTTCGCGCAACGCGCAGCCGCCGAATTGGGCATCAACGGCTACGCCAAAAATCTAAGCGATGGCCGCGTCGAAGTTTACGCCATAGGCAAGCCCGAAGCGCTCGACTCGTTTCGCAATTCGCTCGAGCGCGGCCCAAAGTTCGCGGAAGTCTCCGGCGTAGAAGCGGTAGATCGCCCGATCGATCAACATTACGCGGGCGATTTCTCAATCGAACACGATTGGTAAGAGCCTTGTCAGGGCACGACTTTAGTCGTGCCGCCAGCATGCAATATATGTCCGGCTTTAGCCGCTGAGGGCATGTTTCGCAAGCGCGCAAAAAAAACGAAAGCCCCGTCGAAAGGATCGCAAAGTGGACAACCTGAAGAAACTAATCCGAGAAATTCCCGATTATCCCAAGCCGGGCATCTTGTTCTACGACATCACCACGCTGCTGCAAGACAAATCCGGCTTCCACGAAATGGTCGACAAACTTTGCAGCCACTACGAAGGCCAAAAAGTGGATAAGGTGGCCGGCATCGAAGCCCGCGGCTTCATCTTCGCCCCCGCCTTAGCCTATCGCCTGAACGCCGGCTTCATCCCCATCCGCAAGCCAAAAAAACTCCCGTGGAAGCGCGCCGAAGTAACCTACCAACTCGAATACGGCACCGACACGCTGGAAATGCATCAAGACGCAGTAAAAGCCGGCGAGCGAGTTCTACTCTGCGATGATCTATTAGCAACGGGAGGGACAGCGGCCGCCGCAATCCAACTCATCCGCCAACTAGGCGGCCACGTAGCAGGCGCCGCCTTCGCCGTAGAACTAAATTTCCTAAACGGCCGCGGAAAGTTACCAGGCGTGGATGTCTTCTCGCTAATGCAATACGACAAATAATTGCGGCAACGATAACAAAATCAAACTTCGCCAGGCCGCTCGGTGACCGCTTTCCCGCCGCCCCCAGGCAAAACCGACTTAGCCCCGCCCTCGCTCTCACCAAGAATCAATTCCGCAATCCCCCGATAAGCATAAATCGTAGGCGCATGAACAGCCATCAACCCGCCAGTATCCGCCGTAGGCCCATAATTACTATGCAAATCGTGACCCAACATCCGCAACATCGCCATCTGCTGCCCACGATGATGCGAAGTATGCGAAATCCTCCGCGTCACAATCCAAGCCCGCGACCGCTGCACATCAAAAAATGTTCCCATCCCCTCCCACCAATCTTCTTTCTTCGAGCGCAAAGCTTCTAAGCGTTTCCCACTATCCTCCGCATAACGCCGGATAAATTCGAGCCGCATCTCCGACTTCGGCAAAGGCGGCGCCCCCACATCAATCCCAATCATGGTGCGAAACCACAAATCCTCGCTCACGCACTGATGCACCATCTGCTCATGCACGCTGCGCCCGCGCGGATCCCCCGCGCGCGGCCGAAACGGTAAGTCCGCATCGCGAAATTCGCTCCACACGCTGAGCACTTTGATCCGCTCCGTCTCATAAGTCTCAACAAGAAAATCGTAAGTCATGAATTCGAATCTCCCGCGCCCGCGTCGCCCGACTCACCACGCTTCTCCGCTCGCGCGCTCTTCCCCCGCTGCCGCACCGCTTCAAACAAAACCACGCCAGCCGCCACCGAAACATTCAAAGATTTCACCGGCCCGGTAGTAGGAATCGACACGACATAATCGCAGCGCTTCCGAGTCAACTCATGCAATCCATGCCCCTCGCCGCCCAATACAATCCCAACCGAAGTTTTGTAATCCGCCTCCGTGTAATTCCGCTCGCCGCGTTCATCAAGCCCAATCAACCAATACCCCGCCTCTTTCATTTGCTCCATCGCCCGCACCAGATTTTTCACCCGCGCCACAGGCAAATGTTCGAGCGCCCCGGCCGAAGCCCGCGAAACGCTATCGGTAAGCCCAGCCGCCCGCCGCTCCGGAATCACCACCCCCGACGCGCCGGCAGCCAGCGATGTCCGCACAATCGCCCCCAAATTCTGCGGATCCTCCACGCCGTCCAGCAACACAATCAGCGAACGATCCGTTTTCAACGCCAGCAAATCCTCCAACTCCACAGCCGCCCGCGAAGCCGCCAGCGCAATCACGCCCTGATGCTCGCGCGACCCAGCAAGCCGGTCGATCTGCGCGCGCTCTTCAAATCGCACGGGCACCCCACGTTCGCGCGCCCGCCGCACAATCGTCTCCATGCGATTGCCATGCCGCCCGCTAGCAATCACAATGCGATCGAGCGGCCGCCCCGCCTCCAACGCCTCTTCCACAGCATGAATTCCCAAAAGGTAGCTCATAATTTCACGCAATCCCTAAGCGTCAGCCACGTAACGAATCGCCGGCATACCAACGTAGCGCTGGCGTCCCGCCGGCTCATACGAGCACAAGTTCAGCCAACGGCACCGCACACGGCCGGACCACTCAAGACAACCAACACCGTGTATTTATCTCCGCGCTCCGCCGAAAAATCTAGAACGTAGCCTGCCTTTGCGCTCGTAAGAGCCGGCAGGGACGCCAGCGGTACAAAAGCAAATTCACTCCAGCGCCGCGCAAAATTCCAGCATGCGCTCGCGAGTCCCTTTCACCGGCACCGTAAATCCCAACCCCTCCGCCGAATCCAGCAACAAAATTACGCGATCCAACTCGCCTTCCCCAACGCGCCCCACCAGCGCCAAACGAATCGGATGAAACAATTCCCGGCTGCGATAGCGCACCCGAGTCTTCAGCGTCTCGATAATCTCCTTGAAACGCTCTGAATCAATCGCCGCGCCATCCAGCACAATCTTTGCCAATTCGCGAATCACCTCGCGCGACCCAGTCCGCATCATCACTGCCTGCGCCTCGCGCGATGCCAAAGTAGCCGCCGCATCAAAGTGGAAAATCAAGCCAAGCAATTCCGCCAGCGCGGTCCGGTCCGCTGCATGAGGCCCCAAAAGCGCAGCCGCGCCAGTTAGCCAAGCTTGAAGCTGCGCCGCGCGTTCGTCCGAGGCAGCCTGCGCGCCAGACGCAAGCCAACCGCGCTCGCGCAAAATCTCTTCCACATCACCAGCCGCAAACGCATTCCCAGCCAACGCGACCGGCGCAACCGATTCCGCAATCTCACTCTGGGGATTTTCATCCATGGAAGAAACCGCGCTCAAGACTCGATGGTAGCCACGGCATGCGCAGCAATGGCCTCGCCGCGCCCAATCGCATCCACGCCTTCGTTAGTCTTGGCCTTGAGATTGATCTGCGAAGCATCAATCCCCAAGGCCCGCGCCAAAACGGCACGCATCCCAGCAAAATGCGGTGTCAATTTCGGCTTCTCAGTGATCGCCACCGCGTCGATATGAGTGATGCGGCAACCGCGCTCGTCGAGCAATTTGCGCGTATGCTCCAGAAAAACCAAACTCGACGCCCCCTTCCACTTCGCATCCGTATCCGGAAAGTGCGTCCCAATATCACCCAAGCCGCCAGCCCCCAAAAGCGCATCGCAAATGGCATGGCTCAAAACATCCCCATCCGAATGTCCAGCCGGCCCCTTCTCAAATTCCAATTCCACGCCGCCGAGAATAAATTTCCGCCCCGCGACCAGCCGGTGGAGATCGTAAGCAATTCCGCAGCGTGAAGTGCGGGTGGTCATAAGCGATACACCTATCGACGCCTCGTCATAAGCACGCAACCAATCACGATCCAAAATCCAGTGATGAGAGTTATTGGAGCTAGGTTGTAGAGCAATGCCTTCGTAACGTGCGGGCCAGGTCTCGACAGGATTCGCCAAAACACAGATGTGAGTGGAACGAACCCGCATAGAAATACCAAGCCGCCCAGCACGCGCACCATTTTCCGCGGCTTTGACGATTCAGGATTCATGTCCGCCGCGCCAATTCCTGCTCCAAGTAAAATCGCGCCAAATCCATATCTGCTGGCCGCGTAATCTTCAAATTCCGCTCCGACCCCAGCACCACATACACATCCTGCCCCAATCGCTCCACCAACGAAGCCTCATCCGAAGCCGTAACCCCATCCGCCTCAGCCCGTGCAAACGCCTCGCGCAAGATCCCATACCGGAAAGCCTGCGGCGTCTGCGCCAACACAATCCTCTCGCGCGGAATCGTCCCGGTAATCCGCGCCACATCCTCCGGCAAACTAGCCCGCTTCACTTCCTTCACCGTATCAATCGCCGGTATCCCCAAAATCACAGACCCGCGTTCCCGCGCCTCAGCAATCAATCGATCGAGCTGCTCCACGGTAACAAACGGCCGCACCGCATCATGCACCATCACGATCTCAGTCTCCGCCGCGACTTGCGCCAAAGCATTCCCCACCGATTGCTGCCGAGTCTCCCCGCCATGCACCACGCGCGCCGGTCGCCCAATCCGCGCCCGCGCCACGCGATCCTCAAGAAATGAAAGCTCCTCCGCCCGAGTAGCCAAAATAAAATCGGTAATCGCAGAACAAGCCGCCAATCGCCGCAATGTAAAAATCACCAGCGGCTCGCCGCCCAATTCCAAGAATTGTTTGGGAGTCTCCGCCCCCATGCGGGTCCCAAGCCCAGCAGCAGGCAAAATAGCAGTTATGCGATTCA
>JABDFR010000057.1:0-755 GCA_013286465.1 Acidobacteriota bacterium
CCGCCGATTCCTGCTCGATAACAGCGAGACTTTCGGCGGGACGCACTTTTTCAATCCGCGCGAGATTTATGTAGAATTTCGGTACCGATTTCACTACTGAGGGAGGACTGATGCCGGCAGGCCTAAGGACGAACGAGCGCAGCGGATCACGATTGAATCTGCAGATTTTCTGCGGGGTGTTTCTGCTGTGCAGCGTACTACTTTGCGGATGCAGCAAAACCCCTCCCACCGCTTCGAAATTCCCTACCTATAAAATGCGCGGGACGATCGTAGCCGTTCACGCCGACGATAAATCGGCAAGCATCGATGCTGAGGCGATTCCTGGATTTATGGATGCAATGACTATGGAATATACGATTCGGGATTCCGCAGCGCTTTCGAAATTGAAGCCCAAGGACAAGATCACCGCGGATTTAATTGTCGGTCCGGATGGGGCTTACATAGAGAATGTTCAGATTCAGCCGGCGCCGTAAGTATCGCCGGCGTCTCTGCCGGCATTTTACGAACACAATTACGCCATTGGCTGCCGTCACGGACGGATCGCATCGTCCGGCCAGCGTCGGTTCGTTAATGCTGCAGTCCGGCCAAGATTTTCGGCGTTGCCTGCTCTTGCGCTCGTAAGAGCCGGCAGGGACGCCAGCGGTACGCAGGATCCTGCAATTACATCGGGTGGTCCGTCGGTGCGTTAGGGCTTTGGTTGCGCTTTTGGTCGTCGGATGCCGGCCGGGACGCCGGCGCTACTTAATTCTCTCGTT
>JABDFR010000057.1:765-18171 GCA_013286465.1 Acidobacteriota bacterium
GCCTGGACGGATTGCCTCGCCATCCTGGAATCCGATTGGCTCAGCGCAGGCCTTGGCGGAATTCTGCACTGCTTCACCGGCACGTTCGAAGATGAAGTCGGGGACTGCGAGCAACGCCCGCAGGAATTGCGAGTCAGGCCAACCACTCAAACAGGATTTTGCGCGGCGGACGTAATCGCGGGCCAGATCGCGCGTGCGATCGAGCGCCCCGGATTCGTTTACCAAACGCGTGATGTCCTCGGCCGAGACGCTATGAAATCCTTTTTCTTCCAGGACAGTGGCGACCATGCGATGGGCCGCAGCGTGGCCGTCAGCGCCTCCGCCCAAGCCATTCTGCATGGCGAAAATCAGAGGCAGCGTCACCTTTCCTTCTTTCAGATCGCTTAGCACCGGCTTGCCGATTTGTTCTGACGACGCGGTGAAATCCAGCAAGTCATCTACTAGCTGAAATGCTAGGCCGGCGTAACGGCCATAATCCGCCAGCGATTCTTCGGTCGATTTATCCAGGCGGCCAAGCACCGCGCCCAGGCGAGTGCAGCCACTGAATAGGCAGGCAGTTTTTCGATAGGCGAGATCGGAAGTTTCGGCTTCGGTCACGTCGATGCGCCCGATGTGGGTGAGCTGCAGCAGTTCGCCTTCAACCATGTTTTGCGTGAGATCAATCAGGATATCGAGAATTTCGAAGCTGCGCTCGGCCAGCGCCATCTCGAAAGATTGCATGTAAAGCCAGTCGCCGGCCAGCACGCTCATGTGATTGCCCCAGCGGACATTGGCGCTGGGACGGCCGCGGCGTGTATTGGCGCCGTCAATGACGTCATCGTGGATTAGCGTGGCGCTGTGGATTAGTTCGACCACTGCGCCAAGCCGTACGGCGCCAGGGCCGCGATATCCGGCCGCGCCCGCAGCCAGAAGCAACAAAGCTGGGCGGAGACGCTTGCCGCCTCCTTCGCGCAGATAGCTGGTGATCTCGACTACCGGCTCGATGGTCGAGCTGCTTTGCGCGGCGATTTCGCGCTCCACCAGCACGAGATCATCCCTTACGAGATCGAAGATCTCTCGCGCCGATAGCGTTGAAATGGGATTCCTCCGAGGCTGGGCGGCCGACGACATCACGCGTCTCCCAAGCGAAAGAAACGGCAGAAATTGGCCGCCGTCGCTGCGGCTACTTCTTCTGTGGTTGATTTTCTCACATTCGCGAGCGCCTGCGCCACTTCCGCAACATAGGCGGGCTCGTTGCGCTTTCCGCGGACTCGTTGCGGGGCAAGATAGGGAGAATCGGTTTCTGTGAGCATGCGGTCCAGTGGCAGCTGGCCGGCGGTCTCGCGGAGCGCGTTGTTTTTAGGATAGGTGATGTTTGCGGCGAAGGAAACCAGGAAGCCGAGCTCGATTCCCTTTTGAGCTTCTTCGAGCGTGCCGGTGAAGCAGTGCAGAATTCCGCCAAGGCCTGCGCTGAGCCAATCGGATTCCAGGATGGCGAGGCAATCCGTCCAGGCATCGCGACAGTGGATCACGATGGGCTTTTTCGCCGCGCGGGCGATTTCCAGTTGGCGGCGGAAAACTGCGGCTTGAATTTCGCGCGGCGAGTGATTGTGGAAATAATCCAGGCCGATTTCGCCCACCGCCAAAAATCGCGGGTGATGCGTAAGTTTTTCGAGATGCACGAAGTGCGAATCGGTGGCTAGATTGGCTTCGTGCGGATGGATTCCGGCGGTGGCGTAAATCCAATCGTGCGCTTCCGCGAAGGGGACTGCCGAGGCTAGATGATCGGGGCCCGCCGCGCCTCCGATGGCGAGGATGGTGGCGACGCCGGCTTGGCGCGCTCGCTCCAGCATGGCGTCACGGTCTTCATCGAACTGCGGATATTCGAGGTGCGCGTGGGAGTCGATGATTTGCAAGGTTGGGTCCAGCACCCCGGTTTATCCTGACTGTCGTCGAACCGCGTCTCCGCCGGAATCTTATGATTGCAAAAACTTCAATACTTGCTCTGCCGCGCGGCCTTTAACGGTGAACCGGCACCGTCGGTACCTCCGATGCTAAAGGTGTTGTATCTGTTCTCAGTACTATAGGAATCCGCGCGGCTTCGTCCCATATTTCCGCTTCTTACGAATCTCGTCGAATGGATCAACCAGGTACTGAATCGCTGCAAGCGCGATCAAGAGAATGGGACATCCGTACGATGCCAGTTCCAGGATATCCAGTTCCGAGCGGTTCATATATGTGTAACGACCATGGTTATTCAACGGGTAAATACGGCCTTCCTCGGGCCGAGGCGAAGATGGAATATTTGGCCACCAAAACAAAGAGAAGGCGAGCACTCCGGACGCGATATAGGTCGCCATCAAGACGATCATGAAAAACTTCCAGAATCTAAGCATATCGCTCTAGTGTTTCCAATTGCTCCGCGCATGATCTTGCTTCTTGCCGGCGTTTGCGATCGTAAGATGCCGGCGGGGACGCCCTTCGAAGCTCAGGACAAACGGGCGCTACTTTAGTTTCGCGCCTGGCGGTACATCTTCGGCGAACGTGCAGATTACTGGCTTGCCTTCCGGGCCTACCGCGGCGGCTACGATCATGCCGTTCGATTCTACGCCGCGTAGTTTGCGCGGAGCCAGATTGGCCACCACAACTACTTTTTTGCCGACCAATTCTTCCGGCGTGTACGAGACTGCCAGGCCGGCTACGATTTGGCGGGTTTCTTCGCCGATGTCCACCATTAGCTTTAAGATTTTGTCGGCGCCGGGAATTCGCTCGGCAGATTTCACTAGGCCTACTCGCAATTCGACCTTGGAGAAATCTTCGATGCCGATTTTGGCGTTGGCGGCCGGAGCTGTGGCTGCTCCTGCGGCCGGTGCGCCCGCTGCTGGCGTTGCTGCAGGTGGGGCGGTTGATGGAGTGCCTGCTGGGTTGCGGATTTCATCTTCCATGGCTTCTATCCTCTCTGATGTTTCTTTTTTATCGGCGCGGGGAAACAGTTGTTCCGCCTCGCCGACGTGCGTCCCTGGGCGTAATGCACCCCAGGCCAGGTGCTTCGGATCCTGCGATGCGATATCCGTTCTTTCCCCGAGCTGCTTCCAAATTTTGGTGCTGGCGTGCGGCAATACAGGATGCGCAAGCGCGACGATGTGGCGAAGGCTCTGAGCCGCGGCAAAGAGCACCTCGCCCAGCTCGGCCTGTTTTGCAGGATCCTTCGCCAAAGCCCACGGCTTTTTCTCGGTAAGAAATTGATCCGTCGCGGCTACCAGTTCCCAGATGGATTCGAGAGCGTCCGAGAATTTGAATTCCTCGTAGTACTGCACCGCTACATCTTGAACTTCGGCGGCCTTGCTCGCTAGAGCCACTGCGATTTGCGAAAGCGATGCCTCTGGGACTGGCGGCGGCAATACGCCACCGAAATATTGATGAATCATTGCGACGATGCGGCTAGCTAAATTGCCCAGACCATTGGCTAGATCGGCGTTGTAACGCGTTAGCAGCGCATCACGGCTGAAATTGCCATCTTGACCGAAGACCATTTCGCGCAGCAGGAAATAACGCAGCGCGTCGATGCCTAGCGTGCGCGCGATGGGTTGCGGGTATTGCATGTTGCCGCGCGACTTGGACATTTTTTCGTCGGCGAAGAGCCACCAGCCGTGGGCAAAGATTTTCTTCGGCAGCGGTTCTTCGGCGGCCATTAGGAATGCGGGCCAATATACGGCGTGGAATCGGAGAATCTCTTTGCCGATTAGATGTAGCTCGGCGGGCCAATATTTTTCCCACTGCACTTCGTCGTCGCCGTAGCCTATGCCGGTCATGTAGCTGGTGAGCGCGTCGTACCAGACATAAATGACGTGCTTCTCGTCATCGGGCCAGGGAATACCCCACTTGATCGTGGTGCGGCTCACGGAAAGATCGCGCAGGCCGCCGCGAACAAAGGCCATCACTTCGTTGCGGCGCGTTTCGGGCTGGATGAAATCCGGCTGCTCTTCGTAAAGTTTCAGCAGTCGATCTTGAAATTCCGAGAGCTTGAAATAATAATTTTCTTCGCGCACTTTTTCCGTCGGGCGCTTGCACTCGGGACAGAGGCCGCCCGGCAACGGTTCATCGACATACATCTCATCGAAGACGCAGTATTGGCCTTCATAGAAGCCTTTGTAGATGTAGCCTTTGTCCTTGGCTTGCAGCAGCAAGCGATGGACGGCGCGTTCCTGGCGTGGCTCGGTAGTGCGGATGAAGCGATCGATGCTGAGATCGAGCTCCTTCCAGAGCTGCTCGTACTCGCCGGCGATGCGATCGGCATAGGCTTGCGGCGTCACGCCCGCGGCTTTCGCGGCGCGCTCAACTTTTTGGCCGTGCTCATCAGTGCCCGTCAGCAAAACCACATCGTAGCCGCACATGCGCATGAAGCGCGCGATGGTATCGGCGACGACCGTGGTGTACGTGTGGCCGAGGTGCGGCCGGGCGTTCACGTAATAGATGGGAGTGGTGAGGTAATACTTGGGCTTGGTCTCGGGCATTAGCTATTTTTGCGGTTCGCGCTGCTTTTGATAGTGAAAGTTGGCCAGCGCCAGAACTTCTTTTAGCGGAATTCCCTTCTGCGCGGCCAGGCGCTGGCAATCTTCGTATTCGGGCGCGGCGTTCAGCATTGTGCCGTTTAGCCGCGAAATTTTCATGCGAATTTCGCCAAGTGGAGTTTCGACCGCGACGATTTCGCGCTTAAGCGTGCGGCGGCGCACTTCGTGGGTGCGCACGCCGATGGTGGTGGTCTCCCGAAAGACCAGATCGATCAGGCGATTCAAATTTTCGGGCTCGGCGAGCAGCGTGACCAGCAGGCCGGGTCGATTTTTTTTCATCTGCACTGACGACGAAAAAACATCCAGCGCGCCTGCCGCCAGTGCTTGTTCCACGAAATATCCGTAAATTTGCGGGCTCATGTCGTCGAGATTCGCTTCGATCACGATGACTGGCGGATCCCATTGCTCGCCTTTTTCCGTCGCGGTGGCAACGCCTACGAGCAAGCGCATCACGTTTGGTCGATCGGGCAGATCGGTGCTGCCCGCGCCGTAGCCCACGGATTCGATTTTCATCGGCGGCATTTCCGCAAAGCGCGAGGCTAGCGTGGTGGCTATGGCCGCACCGGTGGGCGTGACTAGCTCGCATTGAACGCCGCTCGAAAAACTTGGTGCGCCGCGCAACAGCTCAGCCGTGGCTGGCGCCGGAACTGGGAGAATACCGTGAGCGGTCTTGACTGTGCCGGCGCCCACGTCGAACGCGGAACAGGAAAATTCATCCACGCCAAGAAGCTCGAAACCGATCGCGGCGCCTACAATGTCGATGATGGCGTCCACTGCGCCTACTTCGTGGAAATGGACTTTTTCGATTTCTACTTGATGCACTTTGGCTTCGGCTTCGCCTAGGCGGCGGAATATCTTCGTCGAGCGTTCTTTGATTCTGGGAGCTAGCTCGGCGCCATCAATTATTTCGAGGATCTTGCTTAAGCCACGGTGATGGTGCTTTTCGGTGGTTTCTACTTTTACGTTGGTGGCGAAGAGCGCGCCGCGTTTTACTCGTTCGGCGGAGATTTGCCAGCCTTTTAGATCCAGCCGGCGGAGTTCGGATTTTATGGTGGCAAGATCCGCGCCGGCGTCTACTAGCGCGCCCAGGGTCATGTCCCCGCTGATGCCTGAGAAGCAGTCAAAGTGGGCTTGTTTCATGGAATTGACGCCGGACGATTCATTGCGGCGCGAAAAACTTGAAAAACGATAGTAGTCTGGGCTTTGCGGGGTGTCAAATCGAGCGCCAATATGAGTCAGCGCGCTTCTTAGCCCCGGGCGTAATCCACACAAATCAAATGCTACTCTTGGTTCCTACGGCCCGCGCCCCACGGCCCGAAATTGATACCGCCGTACTATTGACCCCCGTTACTCTTAGGATAAGTATGGGCAAGGAACCTGGCCATAAGTCCGGCTCGGACCCGCCGCGTCTGGACAGTTGACCCACACCGGCAGAAAGGAACCCACTCGGTAACACCATCGCCAAAACAATCGGTACACTGAAATATTGTTTTGTCCGTAAGTCATTGAAAATAAGGAGAGGATCTTCAAACAATCGGGACACAGGGGGGGTGCACTGAGCGCGGCTGTTGTCATCCCGAGCGCAGCTAAGGAAAGCAAGCAGTACAACAATCGTCAAAACAATCGGGACACCGAAATATTGTTTTTCCCGTAAACCATTGAAAACAAGGAGCGACTCTTCAAACAATCGGGACACAGGGGGGTACCAGGAGCGCAGCCGTTGTCATCCTGAGCGCAGCTAAGGATCCCAGCGTCCACGCACGCGCGACATTGACGGACACACAGTTCGCCAACCCGCCCCCGCTCGCATAGCCTATAATCGCTGGATTCTGTTGGGGCTAGGAGGACTGTGTACCTCGAGATTGTGAACCGGATTCGCACGGCGATTGCGTCGCATATACGTCTCGCCTACGGCGTCGAAGTGAAAGTTTTGACCGAGCGGCCTCCGCGCCTCGAGATGGGCGAAGTGGCGTCGCCAGTTTGTTTTGAGCTGGCGAAGCGATTGAAGAAGGCGCCGCGGGTGATTGCCCAAGAAATAGTCGGATCGATTGGGATGATCGACGGCGTCGCGCGGCTTGAAGTTGCCGGCGGCGGCTATTTGAATGCGTTTTTGGATCGCGGATTATTTTTTGTAGCGGCATTGCTGGCGGCTGGACGCGAAGAGCGCGCCATTGGGGCCGATTCGGCTAAGACGATCGTCGAGCACACCGCGATTAATCCGAATAAGGCTGCGCATATTGGACATCTGCGGAATGCCGTGCTGGGCGATTCGTTTTCGCGGATTTTGCGCTACGCCGGCGAGCGCGTTGAGGTGCAGAACTATATCGATAACACCGGCGTGCAGGTCGCCGACGTAGTTCTGGGCTTTTTGCATCTGGAAAAGAAATCGATTGAGGAAGTTCGGCGACTGAGCGAGGCGGAGAAATTCGATTATTACTGCTGGGATCTTTATGCGCGCGTGACTGTGTTTCTTGAAGAAGACAAGAAACGGCTGGATCTGCGCGCGGATGTTTTGAAGAAAATGGAGGAGGGGCACGGGATTGAAGCCGAAATGGCGGAATTGATTTCTGTGGCCATCGTGCGCTGCCATTTGCGGACTATGGATCGTCTGGGGATTGATTACGATCTTTTGCCGCGGGAGAGCGAGATTCTGCATTTGAAGTTTTGGGATGCCGCGTTCGCGATGTTGAAGGAACGCGAGGCAATTCGATTGGCAACCAGCGGAAAGAACGCTGGTTGTTGGGTGATGCCTTTGACGGAAGCGGCGAGCGGCGGAGAAGCTGCGGCAGATGCCAGCGAAGATCGTGATGGCGAGCAGGATGTGAAGATTATTGTGCGGTCTACGGGAACCGTCACGTATGTGGGAAAAGATATCGCCTTTCATCTCTGGAAATTCGGTCTGCTTGAGCGGGATTTTTATTATCGGCCTTTTTACAAGCACCCTTCAGGACGAGAAGCGTGGATTACATCCGGCACGTCGGGCGATGCGCACAGTTCCGGCAATACTCCGGAGTTTGGGCACGCGAGCAGCGTCTATAACGTGATTGATGTGCGCCAAGCTTATCCGCAGCAAGTTGTTGCGGCTGGTTTGCGGGCCGGGGGATTTGATTCGCAAGCGGACCACTTGAAGCATTTGGCTTACGACAGGGTGGTGCTTACGCCTCGGTGCGCAGCGGAACTTGGATATGAAATTCCGGCCGAGGACGCTAAGAAGCAATATGTGGAAATCAGCGGAAGAAAGGGACAAGGCGTCAAGGCTGATGATTTGATCGATAAATTGATGGAGGCCACCCGGCGCGAAGTGGATTCGCGGCACCCGGAATCTTCGGCGGTGGAACGCGAGGAGAACGCGCGGCGGATCGCGGTGGGAGCACTGCGGTATTTTTTGCTGAAATTTACGCGCGGGACGATTATCGCGTTCGATTTCGAAGATGCGCTGAGTTTTGAGGGCGAGACTGGACCTTATTGTTTGTACGCGATTGTGCGGGCGCGGAGTATTTGGCGGAAGGAGTTCGAGCGATCAGGCGAAGCCGAATCGGCGGGAGCGGAAATTTCGGCCGAAACGGCCAATCGGTTTCTAAGTTCGCCTGATGGCGACTCTATCTGGGATTTGATTTTGACGGCTGGTTCTTTGGGCTCACAGATTGAAACTGCGATCGCAGTGCAGGAACCAGCCTTTTTGGCCAAGTACGCGTTTCAGTTGGCACAGGCTTTTAATTTGTTTTATCACAAGCACCGGATTCTTTCGGAAGAGGATGCCGCGAAGAAGGCGTTTTTGCTTTTGGTCACCTCGCTTGTTGAGAGGCAGTTAGTCGCGGCTTTGCAGCTCTTAGGGATTGAGGCGCCGAAGGAGATGTAATTCCGGAAGCTGGAGGCCAGGGACTGGGCACTGGAAAGCCTAACGAGAAACGAACGTGCCGTAGATTGCGCGGCTCGGAGAAAGCGAGCCTAAAGTTGATGCGAATCCTTATTTCAGTGCTCGTGACGATTGGCTTGTGTGGCGCGGCGTGTGTGGCGCTGGCGCAACACGAGAAGCCGGTGGAAATTGTGGCCGGGCAGTATTTTTCGTTGAATACGCCGCAGGGAAGCGGCGACATGCCGTTTGACGTCTCGCGCGATTGGAATAAGCCGCAGCCGCAGGTGACTTGGGCGGTGGTGATGTTTCATGGAAAGGGCCGCGATGTGGACGGGTATTACCGAGCGACGCTTCGCGCTGCCGAACGCGCCGGCGGAGACGCCGCCGCCACTTCGATCGTGGTCGCGCCGCAATTTCTGAACGAAGAAGACGCGCGAGCTCACCGGCTCGCGGGTAACGTGTTGCGCTGGCGTCAGGGTACGTGGGAAGCCGGTACCGAAGCTGCCGGACCGATCTCGGTGAGCGCTTATGAAGTGATTGACGCGATGGTGACGCATCTCGCTGATCGCCGGCTCTTCCCGAATCTTAAGACCATCACGCTGGCCGGACACTCTGGGGGCGGCCAGGCCATGCAACGGTATGCTGTGGTGGGACAGGCCGAGGTCATTGCGGGGTCCGGCATTCACGTGCGTTACGTGGTGGCCAATCCTTCTTCGTATCTTTATTTCTCGGATGAACGCCCACGGTTTGATGGCCAATCCGTACGATTCGAACCGGCGAACGGCGATGGATGCCACAACTTCAATCACTGGAAATATGGGCCGCTCGAGCTCAAGGCGGAGTACGTGCGGCAGAGCGCCGCGAAAGGATGGCAGGCGCTCGAAGATGAATATACGCGAAAGGAAGTGTTGTATCTGCTCGGGACCGCCGATGTAGATCCGCACGAAGAAGATCTGGACGTCAGTTGTGCCGGCGAGCTCGAAGGTCCCAGCCGGTTTTTGCGCGGACAGGCCTACTTCGCGTGGCTGCACAAACGGCACGCTACGAATTGGAACCAGAGAATGTGGTTCGTGCCGGGCGTGGCGCACTCGGCGACCAAAATGTTTACAGCCGATTGTGGCATTGCCGCGTTATTTCAGAAAGCTTCCTGCCCCGATCATTGAAGGTGCCGCGACGACGCGCCAGCCGGCGTTACGTGATCACGATAACTTAGTCGCGAAATCCACGATCGAGCGGATCGCTATTCCTGTGGGGCCTTTTGCTAGCCAGGGTTTGTTGTCGTCGTTCCAGGCGGTGCCTGCTATGTCCAGATGGATCCACGGCGTGTCCTCTGCGAATTCTTTGATGAACCAGGCTGCTGTGATCGCGCCGCCGCCTTTGCCGCTGCCGGTGTTGCGGATATCCGCGATATTGCTCTTGATCATCTCCTGATATTCGTCGTCAATCGGCATGGGCCACATTTTTTCGCCTGCGGATTTTGCGCTGTCGAGGAAGCGATCCAAATATTCGCGCGGAGTGCCGAAGGCGCCCACGTGAACGTTGGCGAGCGCGATCATGATTGCGCCGGTCAGCGTCGCGGCATCGATCAAATGTGTGGCGCCTAGTTTTTTCGCGTAGGCGATGCCGTCGGCCAGGATCAGGCGGCCTTCGGCGTCGGTGTTGATGATTTCGATGGTCTTCCCGGACATGGCGACCTGGACGTCTCCGGGCTTTTGCGCGCGGCCGCCCGGCATATTTTCGGTGGCCGGGACTACTGCGATTACTTTGATTGCCGGCTTGAGGCTGGCTATCGCGCGAATCGCGCCCAGCATCGTGGCGCCGCCGCCCATATCGTATTTCATTTTTTCCATGCCGTCGGCGGGCTTGATGGAAATGCCGCCGGTGTCGAAGGTGACGGCCTTTCCTACGAGGGCCAGCACCGGAGCGCCTGCTTTTACGATTGCGGGTGTGTAAGTGAGCACGATCACGCGTGGCGGCTCGACGCTGCCTTGCGCCACGCCGAGTAGCGCGCCCATCTTCAGTTCTTCGATGCGCTTTTCGTCGAGAATATCTACCGCCAGGCCTGCTTCTTTGCCCATGGCTTCGGCGCGCTCGGCTAGGATGCGCGGCGTGAGTTTGTTGGAAGGCTCGTTGATCAGCGTGCGCGCCCAGTTTTGGGAATCGCCGAGGAGTTTGCCGCGCTCGAGAGCTGCGGCTAGATCGTTGCCTTGAAAGCCTGCCAGGCTTACCGAGTCGATGTTCTTGGTGTTTTCTTTTTTGCTGCGATAGGTGTCGGATTCGAAATCGGCGGCGACCAGACCTTCGGCGACGGTTTGCAGGGAGGCCGCGTTATTTTCTTTCTCGCGGGCTAGCCAGACGAATTTTTTGACGCCGCGCGATTTCAGATAGCGTAACGAAGCGCCTGCGAGACGGCGGAGTTCGGCGTGCGTAAATTTATCGGACTTCCCTGCTCCGATTAGTAAGAGGCGCCGTGCGGCGAGGCCTTGCGGGTAATGGAGCAGCACCATTTCGAATGGTTTGCCGTTGAGTTCGCCGCTTTTCGCTAGCGGAGCGATTTTTCCGCCGGTCTGTTTATCGAGATCGGCTACTGCTCCTTCGATGCGATCGTCCTTATCGAAAACGTAAGTCACGAGTGCGTCGGTATTGATTGATGCGAACGGCTGGGACTCGATTTGAATCTGCATTTTTCCTTTTCACCTTTCGAATTCGGCTTGAGAGTCTATTTAGCGATCTTGAGAACAGGCCCTCAGCGGCTAAAGCCTTACTGATTTTGCGGCAATTGCGGCATGACTAAAGTCATGCCCTGACAAAGCGCCGAAACGACTGCGGTCTTAACGGCGGCGGAAGCGCGCGATGGCTTCCTTGGCTTCCCGTTTGGCTTCTTTATCCCGCTCGGCTTCGCGGCGGTCGTGAAACTTTTTGCCCTGCGCTAATGCCAATTCGACTTTAGCACGGCTCTCGCGAAAATAAATTTTCAGCGGGACTAATGTGAGTCCCTTGGCCTGTACTTTGCCGGCGAATTTATCGATTTCGCGGCGGTGCAGTAGCAATTTCCGCGAGCGCAGCGGATCGTGATTCCAAGGGCCGCCGGCGCGGTATTCGGGAATGTGGCAATTCTGAAGCCAGAGCTCGCCTTTGCGGACTTCGGCGTAGGCTTCGCGAAGTGAGCCTTTGCCTTCGCGCAGCGATTTCACCTCCGTGCCCACCAGCACGATGCCGGTTTCAATTCGATCAATGATCGTGTAGTTGTAGGAGGCGGCGCGATTTTGGGCGACGATTTTTACGCCGTCGGCTTGTTTTTTCGAGGCGGCTGTCACAACGAACTATGATAGCTGCGGCTTGTGCGGAGTCGCAAGGCGACTTGTCGCTCGGTGCTGCCCTAGTTTGGTCTCGCGCGGAATGCGCTACGGGCTTAGCGATCCGAGATCGGTGCTCGAAAAGCAGCGTTATTTTCCCGATTAGACTTGGCTCCTCTCCTTTATTTCGTGTGAGTTACGTCGATTTCTAATCGTAGGGCTTCCCGATTAGAATTTTGGGGGGTGGAGGATCCGCGCATTTCAAGCGAATACGAACCTGCACCCAAAGCTAAAACGGGAGGGTGGTGAACCCCCTCCCCTACTGGTGAAACTGCTTCTTTTTCCCGATTAGACTTTGATTCCATCGTTTGTTTTCATTGAGTTACGCTGATTTCTAATCGTATTCATTCCCGATTAGAATTCGATTCGCGATGGGCCCCTTTTGTTGATTTTATTGGAGTTGCGCGAAGCTCCCGTCGTAATCGTGTCGATTAGTTTTCGATTAGGATTTTTAGATGGCCGGTGGATGGTCACGATCTTTCAGCTCCTTCTGGTCACCGATCTGGAATCCCGGGAGGATTTCCAGAGAATGGCGCGGGGCTATGGCAGACTCCGCGCTTTGAGACCGCTTACCGCTGTGGGATTGTATCGTTGGAGTCAACATTAGACGATGGTACTAATTGCGGAAATCGCGGGGGTGTGGCCTTAGGCTTCGAGGGCTGGCCTTGGCGGCTGAAGTGGATGGATCATTGCTCGCGGCGCAAATGCCGCAACGGGTGCCCAGTGCTTCCCGATCTAAAGCATCGGGACGCAGAAGGCGCGAAAGCGCATGTAGAGCGAAGGCTCGTTTTCGGAACGCTGAAGCGTTCCTCCCCCGCATGAATGCGGAGGCCCCCACCGAAAACCGTTGACTCGGCGGCTGAAGAGATTGCGAAAAAAGTCGAGCTGCACGCAAGTAATCTTAGACACACCAAAGGCGCAGGAGATTCCAAATTTCAGATTTGAAATTTGAGATTAAAGAAACGGCCAATTCCAATGCAGTTGGGAGCTCCCAGCGCTTATTGCTGCACTAAAATCGAGATCGTGTTATCGAACAGATTTGCGACCGCGAGGCCGAGCCGACCGCTGCTGTTGAAGTCTCCGATAGCTACGGCAATGGGGGCAGAGCCTACGGTGATGGGCGAGCTTGGCGCGGGGGTGAAGGTGCCATCGCCATTGCCAAGGAGGATCGTCACCGTGTTTTCGCCGGTGTTGGCTATGGCTAGATCTAGATGGCCATCGCTATTTAGGTCGCCTACGGCGATGGCGTCTGGGCCGGATCCTACTGTGATTGGCGAACCTGGGGCGAGGGCGAATGAGCCGTCCCCGTTGCCTAGAAGGATGGATACGGTGTTGTCTTCTTCGTTTACTACGGCTAGATCGAGCACGCCATCGCCATTGAAATCCGCAGCTACGAGCGCGGTTGGACCGCCGCCGGCGGTGAATGGGGAATTCGGGGCGAGGGTGAAGGTGCCATCGCCGTTGCCTAGATAAACCAGGACTAGGCTCTGGTTAATATTCGCGGTAATGGCTAGGTCCAGCTTGCCATCGTTGTTGAAATCGCCGACCACCACCGAAGCAACTCCATTCAGATCATCTTCCGGGGCTGGCAAGGAATTGAAAGCGCCATCTCCGTAGCCCTGTTGGACGTTCAGAACGCCGAGAGCGTTTGCGATAGCTAGATCGCTGTTTCCATTGCCCAGGAAATCTCCGACGCCGACAGTTCCGGGAGAATCGCCGGTGAAAACGGACGCCGTGGATTGCGTGAAGCGGCCGTGGCCATCGCCTTGAAAAGTCGAAACGGAAAAAGTGCCGTAATCCGTGACAGCCAATCCGAGGTTGCCGCTGGGATCAAAATAGCCCAGCGCTACGTAGTCGGGATATTGCGAGGGGAAAGTGTTGTACGGCGGCTTTTGCACCAGAATTGGAGAGCCAGGAGCAAGCGTGAAAGTTCCGTCACCTTGAGCGAGCAAGATGTCAAAGGTGTCGGTGTAGCTGACCGCGGCTAAATCGGGCTTCCCTTGTCCGGTGAAATCGCCAACCGCCAATGAAATTGGCGAAGGAATCCCGGTGATCGGCGATCCGTTAGCGTTTGAGAAATTCACGCCGGCGGTGGGAGTCGAGACGGGAAAGAAGACTACGTTGGAGCGGCCGCCTCCGGGAGCTGGATTCACGATCGAAATCGAAGCAGTTGTGGCCGTGGCGATATTCGCGGACGGAACCAACGCGGTGAGTTGTCGGGAGTTCACGAATGTCGTTGCCAACGCGCTGCTATTGAAATTCACCGTGGCGCCTTGCACGAAGCCGGTTCCGTTGACCGCGAGCGTGAACGCGGAACCGCCGGGCGCGGCCGCCGTCGGAACTAACGCTTGGTTCAGGAACGGCACGGGATTGCCGGGCGCGTTATTCGAAGTGATTGAAATGCTCAGGAAACCCTGCTCCGCAATAGCGCCGACGGCGTCGACTAGCTGCACGTCGAAATACCAGGTGCCGCCTCCGGTGGGAGTTCCGCTGATGGTGCCCGAGGCGATATTCAGGCCAAAAGGCAGCCCGCCACCCGCGATGGCCCAAGTGAAGGGCTGCGTGCCGCCGGTTTCGCTTACGGTCTGGCTGTAGGCAGAGCCCAAGTTCCCGCCGGCTAAATTGAGCGTGGTGATTTGCGGCAACGGGTTGACGGTGATTTGTGTTACGGCAGTCTTTGTTGTGTCGGCGACGGAGGTGGCGGTGATCGTCGCGGACTGCGGGCTGGCGGAATTTGAGGGCTGCGGAGCGTTGTAGGTCACTCCGGCATTGGTCTGGTTTGAGAGCGAGCCTGGACCGCTGAGAGTCCAAGCAAGCCCTAAGTTCTTGGAATCATTCACGAGCGTCGCATTAATGCTGACGGTGAAGCCTTGGTCCGTTTGTGCGGACGATGGAGACACAGTGACAGAAATTGGCGGGGCGGAGCTCGACGAACATCCGGCGAGCAATGCGGCGGCTGTCAAAGCGATGGAGACGAATCTGAGAGAAAGAGCTGGGCGCATGATCCTCTGAGCCTCGGTGGTGGTCTAGTAGTGCCGAGCGATCGTTAAAGTTGCGGTCGAATCTCCGCTACGGCACGTTTAGGGAAGCAAACATGTAATCATCCGGGCCGCGAGCCTTCAAGTAGAATCGTTTCAGCACACAGAGCTAGACGTTTGAAACTGACGGGCGTGAGCAAGCGCGCACTTTCGGCGATTGTTGCGGAATAGTAACGATTTGGGCGGGAATTGTTGAGGCACCGGCAACACGGGCTTTCCTTGTGGCATCCTACCCTCGATGCTAAACTCGCATAGAATAGCTAGCCCTTATTCTGCGGAGGTCTGAATTGCGCCGTTTTCTCTTGTGGTCCACGCTGGGGTGCGCCTCAGTGCTCTTGATGGGCTGTCCGAAAGGCGATCCCAATTTCCACGAGGGAGTGAAAGCCGAGCAGATTCAGGACTACGATACGGCGCTGGTGCAGTATCAGCGGGCGCTGCGAGCCGATCCCACCAACCTGGAATACAAGGTAAAAGTCTCCCATTTGAAATTCGTGGATGCGCAGTACCACGTCGATCAGGGCAAAAAGGCGCTGGATCGCGGGGATTTGGCTACGGCGCTGGCGGAATATCAGAAGGCGCAGGCGGTCGATCCTTCGAATGCGACTTCGGCGCAGCAAGTAAGGCATGTGATGGAAATGCTGGCGGCCAAGAGCGAGGCTGAGGCGCCGACGCCTGCCACGCCGCCGGAAGAGACGGAAGTGCTGGCAGGCCCGCCGCAATTGAAACCGATTTCGCGCGAGTTGATCAATTTGACGATGACGAACGACGCGAAAGTGATTTTCGAGACCATCGGAAAATTGGCGGGATTGAGCGTGATTTTCGATCCGGATTTCTCTTCGCGGCGCGTTACCGCGGAATTGCCAAACGTGACGCTGGAGCAGGCGCTCGATGCGGTTTCGCTCGAGAGCAAGGCTTTCTGGAAACCGATTTCGAGCAATATTATTTTCGTGGCGCCGGATCAGCCGCAGAAGCGCAAGGACGTGGAAGACGAAGTGATTCGTACTTTCTACCTTTCGAACACACTTACGCCGCAGGACATCACCGAAATCATTACCGGATTGCGGCAGACGCTGAACTTGACGCGCGTGCAGCAAATCAACGCGCAGAACGCGATCATCATTCGCGATACGCCGGATAAAGTGATGCTGGCGGGAAGAATTCTGCATACCATCGATAAGGCCAAACCGGAAGTACTGCTGCACTTGCAAGTGCTCGAGACGCGGCTGGACCGCTTGCACGATTTGGGAATTTTGCCGGGGCAAAGCGTGGCCGTGCAGTTTGCGCCGCGCACGAATTTACAGCCCGGCACGACGGCTACCACGAGCACGACTTCCACGACTGCGACGACCACTACGCCGGCATCCGACGAGCGATAATTTTCGCAAGGGCGTGACTCGACGACGGACTCAAACTGCAATTGGCTCGATTGGAATTACGCTCCCGTCGACGACATCAGCCGCCGGGACGAACGATGCAGACTTTCGTAGGTTTCACACGCGCGGGCTCCGCAAGCGGCACCCCCACAAGGAAAAATCCGTAAAGCATTTCGAGGGAGTCGCTGTCCGAGGAATTACCAGCTCGAGTAAGGAGTGCCTTCAAACGGGGAACTTCCCGGCGCGATCGAATGCACATCGCAAATCCCGGTAGTAGTCTGATCCGGGCTCATCAAAGTATCGCAAGTATCGGTAGCCCAATCGCTCGAATGAGTAAACGGATCCTTCGGAATCCCCTTGAGGTAACCAGCCTGCTGCATATCATCCAGGCTCTGCGGCGCGGCATTCTTATCCATCGTAAATTGATCGATGGCCTCGCGCATCACGAACAAATCCTGCCGCAAAACAGTCTCGCGCGTATGCAGCAACGACTTCTGATACTGTCCCACAGCAATGGTAGCCAGAATCATGATGATCGTAATCACGATCATCAGTTCCAAAATCGTAAAGCCGCGCTCAGCGGCATTTCGTCCCGATTTCCATCCGTTCATCAACTGAGCCCAATCCTCGCCCGCCGCAATCGCGAGCTTCTACCAGTCGCTATATTTCGTGCCATCCAGCGCCGTGCCCGTCGATTTCGAAAACACATCGAACACATCCTGCCCGCCCCAACTGTTCGAATCCGCATCATCCTGCACCGAACGCATTCCCCATTCTTTCTTGCCGGTCATCGGGTCAATGGGCACCGCGCGCAAAAATCGAATCTTACGGTCCGGCGCCCCCATCATGTTCACGCCTTTCACCAAAGTTTCCATGTCCGGCGGATAACCTTCAGTCCCAATCTTCACCTGAATCATATTCTTGTCCGCCACGTCCTTATAGCGGTCAATGGCATCGCGCATCTGCCGCAAGTCGTAACGCAGGATGGCTTCCTTCTGCCGCGTCACCGTAAACCGCGCCACCGGCAACGCCGCCGTCGAAAGCGCAATCAAAATCGCGCAAGTAATCACCAGCTCGATCAACGTCAATCCAGCTTCAGCCGCCCGCGCTCGCGCGCAAACTCTATGATTTTCCTGCCCAGCAAGTCTGCCGTTCATCTAGCTGTTCCTCAGTGCACAGTAATGTTCGCTTCGTTCGACACCATCTGAATCACATGCTGCTGCGAATCCTTCG